>NZ_JBNPJT010000014.1:0-197265 GCF_050312595.1 Pseudomonas sp. UM16
TGTATGCGGATACTGCTGATCAGGCTGAACGCCATGCTACGCGACGGTACCGAATGGCGGTGACGAATAGCATGGTGGAGACAGTTGCTCCCACAGGTTAATTGCTCGACAAACGGTCGCCGCGCGCAAAGCGCCAGGTGCGGATGATCTCCAGGCGGTCAATGTCCGCCAGATCGCCGGTAAACGGTGCAAATGGCGCCGCCAGGCGGACGATACGCTGAGCGGCCTGGTCGAGCAGCGGCTGGCCGGAAGATTCCAGCACCAGTACTTCATACAGTGAGCCGTCACGATTGATCGAAACCATCAGCCGCAAGCTGCCGTAGATCTGCTGGCGACGGGCTTCATCGGGATAGTTGAGGTTACCGATACGCTCGACCTTCTTGCGCCATTCGTCCTTGTACCAGGCGCCCTTGTCGCGCATGGTCGAGGCGGCATTGAGACGATGAATACGCGGGCGTTTGGCGTACAGCTGCTGCTCTTGCGACAGCTCGGCTTCGAGGCTGGCGATCTGGCTGGACAGCTGCGAGCTGTCGAAGTCCGGCGTCGCGGCCTTGGGTTTGGGCTGTGGCTTGGTTTCCTTCGGTCGAGTTTCGACTTTTTCCGGTTTCGGCGCCTTGGTAGTGACTACGGCTTTAGGCGGCGTCGGTTGTGGCTTCACTTCTGGCTTGGCTGCCGGAGGTGGTGTGACCTTGTTGATCTTGCTGTCCTGGAACGGGGCAATTTCGGTGGTGGTCGGCACCGCTTTCTTGTCCAGGGTGCCGCTGCCTTGTTGATTATCCTGAGCCAGGAAGTCGGCCTTCTGCGGCGCTTTCTCGCTCTTGAAGGTGGCCAGGGTGATTTCCATGGTGCGGCGGATTTCTTCCGGCTTGGCGAAGGAAAAGCCCAGGCCGAGAATCAGCGCCAAGTGCAGCAGGGCGGCCAAAAACAAGGTAAAGCCGAGCCGATCCGCCGGGCGAACGCGGGGCGGGATGAAGTCGGCAGGGATGTCAGCAGGCAGCGTCATCAGGTATCCAGCAGCCACAAGGCCGGGGGGAAACCGGCAGAGCGGGTGTACAGGTCAAAAAACGACCCGCATGATACCCCACTCTGCCGGGTTGCTCCGCGTCGGCGGTCAGCGCGCCTTGAGCTGGCGATCAATGGCATCCATCAACTGCACGCCAATGCGAGTGCCAAAGGCGTTGTCGATTTCACGGATGCAGGTCGGGCTGGTGACGTTGATTTCGGTCAGGTGCTCACCGATTACGTCCAGGCCAACGAACAGCAAGCCCTTCGCGCGCAGGGTCGGGCCGACCTGTTCGGCAATCCAGCGATCGCGGTCGGTCAGTGGGCGGGCTTCGCCACGGCCACCGGCCGCGAGGTTGCCACGGGTTTCGCCGCTGGCCGGGATGCGCGCCAGGCAGTACGGCACCGGCTCGCCATCGATCATCAGGATGCGCTTGTCGCCATCCTTGATCGCGGGCAGGTAAGCCTGCGCCATGATCTGCTGGGCACCCAGGGCGGTCAGGGTTTCGAGAATCACCGACAGGTTCGGGTCGCCGGCTCGGTGGCGGAAGATCGAGGTGCCGCCCATGCCGTCCAGCGGCTTGAGGATCACATCGCCGTGTTCGGCGGCGAACGCGCGAATGATGTCCGGGCGGCGGCTGACCAGGGTCGGCGGAGTGCACTGCGGGAATAGGGTGGCAAACAGCTTCTCGTTGCAGTCGCGCAAGCTCTGCGGGCGGTTGACCACCAGCACGCCAGCGGCTTCGGCCTGTTCTAGCAGGTAGGTGCTGTAGACAAACTCCATGTCGAACGGCGGATCCTTGCGCATCAGGATCACGTCCAGATCGCTCAGGGCGTTGTCTTGTTCAGCTTCCAGCTCGAACCAGTGCTCTGGATCGGCGAACACCTTCAACGGACGCATGCGCGCGCGGGCCTGGCCCTGGCCTTGGTAGAGGTCCTGCTGTTCCATGTAGAACAGCGACCAGCCGCGCTCTTGGGCGGCAAGCAACATGGCTAGCGAGCTGTCCTTCTTATAGGAAATGCGCGCAATGGGGTCCATGACAATCCCGAGGCGAACGCTCATGGGCTATATCCTCTGGCGGCAATGTGCCGCGTTGGCTCTAATGAAAAGTGGCGTCAGGGTGGCGCCCGCGGCGCTGGCGGTCAAGGGAAAAACGCATCCGCAGCGGTAGCGTACCGAGCCATGACGCGGGCCGATGGAATGCACCTCCAGAGTGTGCTAAAAAGGCTTGGCACGTGGCCTGCACGGCCGTCTCCAGCTGCAAGCCGCTAGCTGCAAGCGGCAAGAAAAAGCATGCCGGGTGTCAGTCTGCTTTCTCTTGCCGCTTGAAACTTGTAGCTTGCCGCTCTAAGCGAGCAGCGATGGTAGAGCAATTATGGAACAGCCCGGTGCGGCACTGAAGGTGATGGTGATCGATGACTCGAAAACGATTCGTCGGACCGCCCAAATGTTGCTCAGTGAAGTAGGCTGCGAGGTCATCACTGCCACCGACGGCTTTGATGCCCTGGCCAAGATCGTCGACCAGCATCCGCAGATTATTTTTGTCGATGTGCTTATGCCGCGTCTGGATGGTTATCAGACCTGCGCGCTGATCAAGCACAACAGCGCTTTCAAGGACACGCCGGTGATTCTCCTGTCGTCCCGTGATGGCTTGTTCGACAAGGCCAGGGGCCGAGTGGTCGGCTCCGATCAATTTTTGACCAAGCCATTCAGCAAGGAAGAACTGTTGGACGCAATCAGGGCCCATGTGCCCGGATTCGCCGCAGAAGAACAACACGCACCCTGACGCCGCGCCAAGGCGGCGTCGATTCCTTTGATGGGGAACAGCATGGCCCGAGTTCTGATCGTCGACGATTCGCCGACCGAAATGTACAAACTGACCGGAATGCTCGAGAAGCACGGGCATCAGGTGCTCAAGGCCGAAAACGGCGCCGATGGCGTGGCCCTGGCGCGTCACGAAAAGCCCGACGCGGTGCTGATGGATATCGTCATGCCCGGGGTCAATGGCTTCCAGGCGACTCGCCAGCTCAGCAAGGATCCTGAAACGGCAGCAATTCCGGTGATCATCGTCACCACCAAGGATCAGGAAACCGACAAAGTCTGGGGCAAACGCCAAGGTGCCAGCGACTACTTGACCAAACCGGTGGATGAAGAAACCCTGATCAAGGTGCTCAACGGCGTCCTCAAAGGTTGACCACTCGGCCCATGGGCGAGTCGTTGACAGCCTTTGAACTGCTCCTGGATATCGACCGGCGCTGCCGACTATTGGCAGCCGACTTGCCGCTGCAGGAAACCCGCCTGCAAAGTTGGAGCGGCATCGGCTTTCGCATCGGCGAGCAGTGGTTCGTCGCGCCGATGGGCGAGGTTGCCGAAGTGTTGCACGAGCCGCACCTAAGCCGAATTCCTGGAGTCAAACCCTGGGTCAGTGGCGTGGCCAACCTGCGGGGGCGGCTGCTGCCGGTGATGGATTTGTGCAGCTTCTTTGGCCTGGGCCTGTCGGCACCGCGCAAGCAGCGTCGGGTGCTGGTGCTCGATCATGAGGAGTTATTTGTCGGATTGCTGGTCGATGAGGTGCTGGGCTTGCAGCATTTCCCCCTGCACAGCCTCGAACTGTCGCCGCCAAACCCGTTGCTCAGCGGTGCTGCGCCGTTTGTCCAGGGCCACTTCCAGCGGCAACGCTGCTGGGCCATCTTCAGTCCGCTAGCCTTAGCTCAGGCCCCGGGTTTTCTTGACGTGGCGTTGTAAAGGAATGCCAGATTCGTGACCAAGACCAGTACGCCAACTTCGCCCCAAGGCTCGCGCAGCAGCGCCCGGATCGCGGCGTTGTTCGTCGTGTTGATCCTGTCGATCATTCTGCTGTTCGCCCATTTCGCCTACCTCAACACCCAGGCCAACTACGACAAGCAGTACATCGGGCACGCAGGTGAGTTGCGGGTGCTGTCCCAGCGGATTGCCAAGAACGCCACCGAGGCGGCAGCGGGCAAGGCGCGGGCGTTCCGCTTACTCGGCGAGGCGCGTAACGACTTCGAGCAGCGCTGGGGCTACCTGGAAAAGGGTGATGCAGTCACCGGCCTGCCTGCCGCGCCACCGGCGGTACGCAACGAGATGGAGGCGGTACTGCGCGATTGGGAAGGCCTGCGCAAGAACACCGACACCATTCTGGCCAGTGAGCAGACCGTGCTGTCGTTGCATCAGGTCGCCGCGACTTTGGCCGAGACCGTGCCGCAGCTGCAGGTCGAGTACGAAAAAGTCGTCGAAATCCTGTTACAGAGCGGCGCGCCAGCCAGTCAGGTGGCAGTCGCCCAGCGTCAGTCATTGCTGGCCGAACGCATCCTCGGTTCGGTCAACACCGTGCTGGCGGGTGATGACACGGCAGTGCAAGCGGCAGACGCGTTCGGGCGTGACGCCAGCCGCTTCGGCCAGGTGCTCGAAGGGATGCTGGCGGGCAACTCGACCCTGCAGATCAGCCGCGTTGAGGATCTGGATGCCCGGGCCCGCTTGGCAGACATTGCCGAGCTGTTCCAGTTCGTTGCCGGTTCAGTGGATGAAATCCTCGAAACCTCGCCGGAGTTATTCCGCGTACGCGAGGCGGCCGGGAATATCTTCAACCAGTCGCAGACCCTGCTTGACGAGGCTTCGCGCCTGGCCAACGGTTTTGAGAACCTGGCCAGTGGCCGCACCCTGGATACCGTCGGGGGTTATGTCCTGGGCCTGCTGGCCTTGGCGTCGATTATCCTGATCGGCTTGGTGATGGTCCGAGAGACCCATCGGCAACTGCGTGAAACCGCGCAAATGAACGAACGTAACCAGCAAGCGATCATGCGCTTGCTCGATGAGATCGAAGACCTGGCCGATGGCGATCTGACAGTGATGGTCTCGGTCACCGAGGATTTTACCGGGGCGATTGCCGACTCGATCAATTACTCCATCGATCAACTGCGCGATCTGGTCGCCACCATCAACCTCAGCGCCGAGGAAGTGGCCAGCGCCGTGCAGGATACCCAGAACACTGCGCACCAGTTGGCCAAGGCCTCAGAACATCAGGCAGAACAGATCACCGAAGCCTCGCTGGCTGTCGGTGACATGGCTGAATCCATCGACCGGGTGTCCACTCACGCCTATGAATCGGCGAAGGTTGCCGAACGGTCGGTGGCGATTGCCAACAAGGGCAACGAAGTGGTGCACAACACCATCCACGGCATGGACAACATCCGTGAGCAGATTCAGGACACCGCCAAACGCATCAAGCGCCTTGGTGAGTCGTCTCAGGAGATCGGCGATATCGTCAACCTGATCGATGACATTGCCGACCAGACCAACATCCTTGCCCTCAATGCGGCGATTCAGGCATCGCTGGCCGGTGAAGCGGGGCGTGGTTTCGCGGTGGTCGCCGACGAAGTGCAACGCCTGGCGGAACGTTCATCTTCGGCCACCCGGCAGATCGAGGCGCTGGTGCGCACCATTCAGACCGACACCAACGAAGCGGTGATCTCCATGGAGCAAACCACGGCGGAAGTGGTGCGCGGTGCGCGACTGGCCCAGGATGCCGGCGTCGCCCTGGAAGAAATCGAAGGTGTGTCGCAAACCCTCGCCGAGCTTATCCACAGCATCTCGGATGCCGCCCAGCTGCAGACCTCATCGGCCGGGCAGATCTCACATACCATGGCAGTGATCCAGCAGATCACTGCGCAGACCTCGGCTGGCTCAAGCGCGACTGCCGAAAGCATTGGCGACCTGGCGCGCATGGCCAGCGAGATGCGCCGTTCGGTGTCAGGCTTCACCCTGCCACCGACGCCGCCACGTTGAGTGCTCGCAAGTGATCATGGCAACAGGAGCAGATATGGCTGAGCGGCACGACACGGTAGCCCTGACCTGGGTCAAGGGCGCCATTGCTGATTGCCTGGGCAAGGCGCGTCTGGCGCTGGAGCACTTTTGCGCTGAACCTGGCGATGAAGATGATCTGGTGGGATTTATAGATAACCTGCACCAGGTACGCGGTTGTCTGCTGATGCTCGAACTCAATGGCGCGGCGCTGCTGGCCGAAGAGCTGGAACAGTTGGGCCTGGCGCTCAGGGAAAAGCGCGTCAGCCAGCGCGGTGAAGCCCTGGGGGCTTTGTTTCGCGGCCTTGAACAGTTGCCGCTGTACCTGGACCGGCTGCGTAGCGCCCGACGCGACTTGCCCCTGGTGGTGCTGCCGGTGCTCAACCAGCTGCGCGCAGAGCGCGGCGTCGAGGCGCTGGGCCAAGCCAGCCTGTCAGGCGCGGCACCGGCAGCGGCCGAGGAACTGGCCAACCTCGATTTGTCGCTGGGCTCTTTGCGCGAGCGTCTGCAGGCCGGCTCTGATCGCGATGCTTTGCGTTCGGTGGTGGCGGCGCTGTGTGAAGACCTGATGCGGGTCAAGGAGCGCCTGGACCTGTTTGTGCGCGGCGACCGTCAACGGCTGGACGACCTGCAGCCGCTGCTGTCGCCGCTGCGGCAGATCGCTGACACCCTGGCTGTGCTCAGCTTCGGCCAGCCGCGCCGAGTGATCATCGACCAGGTGCTGGTGTTGCAGAGTCTGGCTCAGGGCCAGCGGGCGCCCGACGATGCGGTATTGATGGATGTTGCCGGGGCGCTACTGTACGTCGAAGCGACCCTGGCGGGGATGGTCGGCCCGCTGGAGCAAAACCCCAACCAGAGCTCGTTGCCCGGCACCGATCTGGCTGAAATCCGCCATTTGGTCCTCGACGAAGCACACACGGTGTTGCAGCAGGTCAAAGACCAGATGGGTGATTGCCTCGAGGCTGGCTGGCAACCACAGCGCCTGTTGGTGCTGCCGGGCTTGTTACAACAGATTCGCGGTGCTCTGGCGATGCTCATGCTGCCCCGAGCGGCGGCTTTGTTTGGCCACTGTGGTGATTATGTTCAGGCGCACATGCTTGGTGCTGCGCCACCCGATGCCGTAGCCCTGGCGCACCTGGCCGATGCGCTGAGCGCGTGTGAGTGCTATCTGCAGTGGCTGGTGGCTGATCCACAGGCTAACCCCAGGCAGTTTCTTGATGTCGCGCAGGCCAGCTTGGCTGCCCTCGGTTATGTACCTGAGCCAGAGCCTGAAGTGCTGGAGGTCAAGAACCCGGTGATCGAAACGCCCGTGGTTGATGACGAACTGCGCGCGGTGTTTCTTGAGGAAGCCGATGAGTTGCTGCCGCAACTGAATCAGCAATGGGCGCGCTGGCAAGCCAATAGCGCCGACCGTGATGCGCTGGTGGAACTGCGCCGCGGCCTGCACACCCTCAAAGGCAGCGGGCGGATGGTCTGGGCGCAAGGCCTGGCCGAACTGGCCTGGGCCGCTGAGCACTTGCTCAATCGTGTGCTTGAGGGGCGCGTGGAAATTTGCGCAGTGCCGTTGGCCAGCCTACAGCAGGCATTGGACCTGATTCCCAGGTTGCTGTTGGCGTTTGCTGATGGCCAGGCGCAGGCCAGCAAGGACGTCGAACAGTTGGCGTTGCGTCTGCACGCGCTGGCGATGAATGATGCACCGCATGAAGCCGATGCCCACGAGGCCATCGATCCGCAATTGCTGGAGATTTTCCGCAACGAGGCCGAGGGGCATCTGGCCAGCCTCGAGCGTTTCCTGGCGGCGGCCGATCAATACTTGCCACAACCGGTCAGTGACAATCTGCAACGTGCCTTTCACACCCTCAAAGGCAGCGCCGCCATGGCCGGGGTCACCCCGATCGCCGAGCTGGCGGGCGCGCTCGATTTGCTGGCGCGCGAATTCAAGGCCCATCAACTGGCCTTCGATCTTGAGGAAATCTATCTGCTGGAAAGCGCTGAGCCGCTGTTGCGCCGTGGTCTGGAACAATTGTCCAAGTCACCGCTGACGCCGATTAAGGGGGCGGCAACGTTGATCGAGGAAATTTACCAGGTTGTCGACGCGCGCCTGCAGGCGCTGTTGCAGGCACCGAGCCAGGGCGGGCGGATCAAGCGCGATCCGCAACTGATCGCCAGCTTTCTGGCCCAGGGCATGGATATTTTGCTCGATGCCGAATCGCTGTTGTTGCGCTGGCAAGAGCACCCTGGAGAACGTCAGGAACTCACCGCACTGCTCGATGAGCTGACGACCCTGGGGCAGAGCGCCCATCTGGCCGACCTGTGGCAGGTGGATGACCTGTGCGAGGCATTGCTGGACCTGTATGGCGCGGTTGAGGAAAGCAGCCTGGCGGTCAGCGCGCGCTTTTTCGAACAAGCGCAACTTGCCCACGAGGCGCTGATCGACATGCTCGATCAAATCGCTGCCGGTCAAGAAGTGGACTCGCGGCCAGAGCGTCTGAAGGCGTTGCGCGAGTTGCTCGACGAAGCGTTGGCACCCAACGCCACTGGCCTGATCAGGCATCAACATGGCCAGGCACAGATTGCCGATTTGAGCGCTGCAACGGCAGCGCTGACGGCAGATCCGGCTGTGGTTGAGCTGTTTCTAGAAGAAGCCAGCGATGTGCTGCAAGGCGCGAACCAGACCCTGGAGCGTTGGTTGAGCGATCCGGACAATGTACCGGCGCTGTCGTCACTGCAACGTGACTTGCAGACTCTCAAGGGTGGGGCACAGATGGCCGCCATTGGCGCGGTCGAAGTGCTGGCGCAGGAACTGGAGCTGATGTACGAAGGTTTGGCCGACCGACGCTTTGCCCCGGCAGTTGAACTGTTCAGCTTGCTCAAGCGCAGCCATGCACGCCTTGCAGAAATACTTGAACAATTGCAGGCGGGCCGCTCGTCCTCAGCTGCCGTGGATTTATTGGCCGCACTGCGTGAGTTCCGCCATAGCGCGCCACCTGCCGTGGCAACCGATAAAGTTGCCGGCCCGGTCGAGGACGCTGGCGACAAGGAGCTGCTGGATATTTTCCTCGAAGAGAGCTTTGATATCGTTGAAAGCTCCGGGGCCGCGTTGCTGCGCTGGCAGGCCGAGCCGCGCAATGGCGTCGAAGTCGAGAACCTGCTGCGCGACCTGCATACCCTCAAGGGGGGCGCACGCATGGTCGAGATCGCAGCGATCGGCGACCTCGCCCATGAGTTGGAATTTCTCTATGAGCTGTTGGCAGCCGGGCAGTTGCAGCCAAGTGCGGCACTGTTCAGCCTGTTGCAGAACTGCCATGACCGCCTGGCGCACATGCTTGATGCGGTACGTTTGCACCAACCGTTGCATGCCGCGACAGCCCTGATCGACTACATTCGCAACTTCAGCAGTGCGGCGCTTGCCGATGCCGCTGCGCACCAAGTGCAACCGGAATTGGCACCGCAGGAGGCGCCGGCGGCCGTGCCGGAGCGCGGTCCGGTGGACATGGTCAAGGTGGCCTCGGACTTGCTCGATGACCTGGGCAACCTGGCCGGCGAACACTCGATCATTCGCGGGCGCATCGAGCAGCAGGTCAATGATGCCCAAGTGGCGCTGAGCGAGATGGAAACCACCCTGGAGCGCATGCGCGATCAATTGCGTCGGCTGGACAGCGAAACCCAGGGGCGGGTCCTCGGACGGCAGGGTGATGGCGATGGCCAGGTTTATGATGACTTCGATCCACTGGAAATGGACCGCCATTCACAGCTGCAGCAGCTATCGCGGGCCTTGTTTGAATCGGCCTCAGACCTGCTGGATCTGAAAGAAACCTTGACCCTGCGCGCCCAGGACGCGCAGAGCCTGTTGCAGCAACAGGGGCGGGTCAACAGTGATTTGCAGGAAGGCCTGATGCGCACGCGTATGGTGCCGTTCGAGCGCTTGGTGCCACGCTTGCAGCGGGTGGTGCGGCAGGTGGCCAGCGAGCTGGGCAAGCAGGTCGAGTTGGTGGTCGGCAATGCCGAAGGCGAAATGGATCGCAGCGTACTGGAACGCATGGTGGCGCCGCTGGAGCACATGCTGCGCAACGCTGTCGACCATGGGCTGGAGTCCCGCGAGGGGCGTCTGGCCGCCGGCAAACCGGAGCAGGGGCTGATTTCCTTGAGCCTGTTGCACGAGGGTGCCGACATTGTCATTGAAATGGTCGATGACGGTGCCGGTGTGCCACTGGAGGCGGTACGCCGCAAAGCGATCAAGCGTGGCTTGCTCGACCCCGACATGGTGCTCAGCGACCATGAGGTCATGCAGTTCATCCTGCAGCCGGGGTTCTCCACCGCGGAGAAAATCACCCAGATATCGGGGCGCGGCCTGGGCATGGACGTGGTTCATGAAGAGGTCAAACAGCTCGGCGGCTCGATGGTGATCGAGTCCAATCCCGGCAAAGGCGCGCGCTTTCTGATTCGCTTGCCGTTCACCGTGTCGGTCAACCGCGCATTGATGGTGCATTACGGCGAAGAACAGTACGCCGTGCCGCTCAACACCATCGAGGGCATTGTGCGGGTCCCGCCAGCCGAACTGGAAGCCTGCTATCAGCTTGATCCGCCGCACTATGAATATGCCGGGAATCGGTATGAACTGCGTTACCTCGGTGAGCTACTGCAAGGTGCGGTTCAGCCGCGGTTGCTGGGCCAGAGCCTGCCGTTGCCGGTACTCTTGGTGCATTCACATGAGCAGCAGTATGCGATCCAGGTCGACAGCCTGGCAGCCAGCCGCGAGATCGTGGTCAAGAGCCTGGGCCCGCAGTTTGCCAGCGTTCAGGGATTGTCCGGAGCGACCTTGCTCGGTGATGGGCGAGTGGTGCTGATCCTGGATTTGCCTGGGCAACTGCGCGGTTGGCAGCAGCGCCACGGGTTCCAGGCTGGCAGCACAGTCCGTAGCCATCAGGTGCAGATTGACAGGGCACCGAAGCGGCCGTTGCTGGTGATGGTGGTCGATGATTCGGTCACGGTGCGCAAGGTGACCGGGCGCCTACTCGAACGTCACGGCATGAACGTGTTGACCGCCAAGGATGGCGTCGATGCCATGGCGTTGTTGCAGGAACACCGTCCGGATGTCCTGCTGTTGGATATCGAGATGCCGCGTATGGACGGCTTTGAGGTAGCCACGCAGATTCGTCACGATCCCGTTTTGAAGGACCTGCCAATCATCATGATCACCTCGCGAACCGGCCAGAAGCACCGCGACCGGGCCATGTCCATTGGCGTCAACGACTACCTGGGCAAACCCTATCAGGAGTCGGTGTTGCTGCAGAGTATTGCGCTTTGGAGCCGTCATGCTTGAACAATCCGTACGTAATGGCCGCCGCAGCAGCCTCACCGGTTTGTTGTTGGCGCTGGCTGACCGCTGTCTGGTCCTGCCCAATGTCGCGGTGGCCGAGCTGATCGGCTACCAACCGGGTACCCCGGCGCCTGAACAGCCACAGTGGATGCTCGGTTGGATCGACTGGCGCAATCAGCGTCTGCCTTTGCTTAGTTTCGAGGCGGCGTGTGGTGGTCAGGTTCAAGTCGGTGATCGGGCTAGGATTGTCGTACTCAACGCCTTGGGTGGCAGTCGTTTGCGCTTTATCGCTGTGTTGGTGCAAGGCATTCCACGCTCCTGCAAGCTCGACAGCCAGCTCAACTACGTTGATGTGCCATTGGCGACGCTGGAGCTGGCGGCGGTACAGGTTGGCGATCAGGTTGCCAGGGTTCCTGATCTTCCGGCGCTGGAGCAGATGCTTGAGGCGGCAGGGCTGGTTTGAAATATTTGCCTGTGTAGGATGGGAAGCCAGTCCGTAGTTTGGAGGACCCTTTCGTATGTATCACGGTGAACGTTTCAATGCCTGGACGCATTTGGTCGGCGCAGTGCTGGCGTGTGTCGGCGTCATTTGGTTGCTGGTCATGGCCAGCCTGCAGGGCGATCCCTGGAAGATCGTCAGCCTGGCCATCTATGGCTTTACCTTGCTCTTGCTCTACAGCATCTCGACCCTCTACCACAGCGTGCGCGGCAAGACCAAAGTGCTGATGCGCAAGCTCGATCACTTATCGATCTATCTGCTTATAGCTGGCAGCTATACGCCCTTTTGTCTGGTCAGTCTGCGTGGCCCTTGGGGCTGGAGCCTGTTCGGCGTGGTTTGGGGGCTGGCCGTGATCGGTATGTTGCAGGAAATCAAGCCACGCAGCGAAGCGCGCATACTGTCGATTGTTATCTATGCGGTGATGGGGTGGATCGTACTGGTTGCGGTCAAGCCGCTGCTGGCCACTCTTGGCGGCGCAGGGTTTGCCTGGCTAGCTGCCGGTGGTGCGTTCTACACCATCGGCATTATCTTCTTTGCCTATGACAGCCGTTTTCGCCATTGGCATGGCATCTGGCATCTGTTTGTCATCGCCGGCAGCCTGCTGCACTTCATTGCCGTGTTCTTCTACGTGCTTTAAAAGTCGCCCCACAGCTGCTGGGCCACGGCCAATGCCACCACTGGTGCGGTTTCGGTACGCAGTACCCGCGGGCCGAGACGCGCGGCATGGAAACCGGCGGCCTTGGCCTGTTCGACTTCGGCCTCGCTCAAGCCACCCTCAGGGCCGATCAGGAACGCCAGGCTGTCTGGCTTTTGGTGACTGAGCAGTGGCTCGGCGACCGGATGCAGTACCAGCTTGAGCTGTTCATCGCAGGCTTTGAGCCAGTCGGCCAACAGCACAGGTGGGTTGATCTGCGGCACGCTGGAACGGCCACATTGCTCACAGGCGCTGATTGCCACTTGGCGCCAGTGCGCCAGGCGTTTGTCGGCGCGCTCATCCTTGAGCCTTACTTCACAGCGTTCGCTGACGATTGGGGTAATGATGTTGGCGCCCAGTTCGGTGGCTTTCTGGATTGCCCAGTCCATCCGCTCGCCGCGTGACAGGCCTTGCCCGAGGTGAACCTTAAGGCCCGAGTCTGCTGGCCCGGCAAAGGTTTCGTTGAGTTGAACGCGCACGGTTTTCTTGCCGACCTCCAGCAACTGGCCAAGGAACTCCTGGCCGCTGCCATCGAACAGCTGCACGGCGTCGCCGACTGCCATGCGCAGTACGCGGCCGATGTAATGGGCCTGGGCCTCCGGCAGGTCGTGCTCGCCGAGGCTCAAGGGGGCGTCAATGAAGAAGCGGGACAGTCTCATCTGCAAACTCTGAAAGTGTATTGGCGGGGCGGGCGCTCATCGCTGGCATTGCCAGCGATGTGTTTTAGCCCGGGTCGCGGAAATCGGGGTGGAAGTTGGCGGGGACCGCCACGCTGACACCGGTGCGGGTAGCAATGTCGATCCCTTCGCTGGCTACTTCAGCGAGGAAGTCGATCTGCTCCGGGGTAATGACATACGGTGGCAAGAAGTACACCACGCTCCCCAATGGACGCAGCAGGGCACCGCGGGTCAGGGCGTGTTCAAAGACCTTCAGGCCGCGACGTTCTTGCCATGGATAGGCCGTTTTGCTGGCTTTGTCCTGAACCATTTCAATGGCCAGGGCCATGCCGGTCTGGCGTACTTCCGCTACGTGCGGGTGGTCGGCCAGGTGCGCGGTGGCGCTGGCCATGCGTTGAGCCAGGGCCTTGTTATTCTCGATGACGTTGTCCTGCTCGAAGATGTCCAGGGTCGCCAGCGCCGCGGCACAGGCCAGCGGGTTGCCGGTGTAGCTGTGCGAATGGAGGAAGGCGCGCAGGGTCGAGTAGTCGTCGTAGAAGGCGTTGTACACCTCGTCGGTGGTCAGGCACGCGGCCAGTGGCAGGTAGCCGCCGGTCAGGGCCTTGGACAGGCAGAGGAAATCGGGGCGGATGCCAGCCTGTTCACAGGCGAACATCGTTCCGGTGCGGCCGAAGCCGACGGCGATTTCATCGTGAATCAGGTGCACGCCATAGCGGTCGCAGGCTTCACGCAGCAGCTTGAGGTACACCGGGTGGTACATGCGCATGCCGCCGGCACCCTGGATCAGCGGCTCGACGATCACCGCTGCGAGGCTGTCGTGATGTTCGGCCAAGGTTTGCTCCATGGCCTGGAACATCGTGCGTGAGTGCTCTTCCCAGCTCACCCCTTCAGGGCGCAGATAGCAATCAGGGCTCGGCACCTTGATGGTGTCGAGCAGCAGTGTTTTGTAGGTTTCGGTGAACAGCGGTACATCCCCCACAGACATCGCCGCGATGGTTTCACCGTGGTAGCTGTTGCTCAGGGTGACGAAGCGCTTCTTCTCTGGCAGACCTTTGTTGAGCCAATAGTGAAAGCTCATTTTAAGCGCCACTTCGATGCACGAAGAGCCATTATCGGCGTAGAAGCACCGAGTCAGCCCTTCAGGCGTGAGCTGTACCAGGCGCTCGGACAGCTCAATCACCGGTTGGTGGCTGAAGCCGGCGAGAATCACATGTTCAAGTTGGTCGACCTGGTCTTTGATGCGCTGGTTGATCCGCGGGTTGGCATGGCCGAAGACGTTGACCCACCAGGAGCTGACCGCGTCGAGATAGCGCTTGCCTTCGAAGTCTTCCAACCACACGCCTTCGCCACGTTTGATCGGGATCAGGGGCAGGTGTTCGTGGTCTTTCATCTGAGTGCAGGGGTGCCACAGGACCTTCAGGTCACGTTCCATCCACTGTTGATTGAGGCCCATTTCTATTCTCCTGGCGACGACTGCGCGGACATGCGGCGCAAGCCTATGCAATGCGTCGGCTGAGGACAACCCGTGACGTGCATTCAGCGCGTTGGCGTCGCTGGTGATGGCGCTTGGCCTGGCGTATCCTTCGGCTATTCTTTCCAGGGGGATCCCCCCTAAATTTCTGCTTGATCCGGAGTTCGCCAAAATGTCTGCTCGGTGGCTGCGCGCCTGTGCGCTCGTAATGATAGGACTGTTCAGCGGCGTCGCGCTGGCCAAAGACAAAACTCCGACGGCAATCGTCATCGGCGGCGGTCTGGCTGGCCTGACAGCGGCGTATGAACTGCAGGGTAAGGGCTGGCAGGTCACCGTGCTGGAGGCCAAATCCGGGATGGGCGGGCGTTCGGGGCTGGCCACCAGCGAATGGATCGGCAACAGCAAGGCCCAGCCGGTCCTCAATCAGTATCTCGACACCTTCAAGATCGAAACCCTGCCAGCACCGGAGTTCGTCCGTACACCGGGTTACCTGATTGATGGCGAGTATTACAGCTCGGCCGACCTGACCACCAAGCAGCCAGCTACTGCCGAGGCGCTCAAGCGCTATGAAAAGACCCTCGACGATTTGGCTCGCTCAATTGACGACCCGCAGAACCCGGCGGCCAACAGCACCTTGTTCGCCCTTGATCAGCTCAATGTGTCCGGTTGGCTGGATAAACTGCAACTGCCGACTACCGCTCGTCAGTTGATCAATCAGCAAATCCGTACGCGCTACGACGAGCCGTCACGTCTGTCGCTGCTCTATTTCGCTCAACAGACGCGTGTTTACCGCGGTGTCAGTGATCGCGACCTGCGCGCCGCACGCCTGCCGGGTGGTAGCCCGGTGTTGGCCCAAGCGTTCGTCAAACAACTGAAAACCATCAAGACCAGCTCGCCGGTCAGCGCCATTATCCAAGAGCGGGACGGCGTCACTGTCAAAGTCGGCAGTGTCGGCTATCAGGCTGATTACGTCGTTCTCGCCGTACCTCTACGCGCCCTGGCGAAGATCCAGATGACCCCGGGCCTGGACACCAAGCATCTGGCCGCACTCAAAGGCACCAACTACGGCTGGCGCGATCAGCTGTTGCTGAAATTCAAGACGCCGGTGTGGGAGAGCCGTGCGCGTATGTCCGGGGAAATCTTCAGCAATACCGGCCTGGGCATGCTGTGGATCGAACCGGCGCTCAAAGGTGGGGCTAACGTTGTCATCAATCTGTCGGGTGACAATGCGCGTCTGCTGCAGGCCTTTGGCGACAAGCAGATGGTCGACCAGGTGTTGATCCGCATGCATGCGTTCTATCCACAGGCTCGTGGTGCCTTCACCGGTTACGAAGTTCGCCGCTACAGTACCGACGCCAACATGGGCGGCGCCTACCTGGCCTATGGCCCAGGTCAGATCAGCAAGTTCTGGCGCCTGTGGGAGCGTCCGGTACAACGTGTCGCCTTCGCTGGCGAGCATACTGATGCCCTCTACCCAGGTACCCTGGAAGGTGCCTTGCGCAGCGGTCAGCGCGCAGCTAGCCAGGTTCAGGACCTGGCGGCCGGAAAGTCCTTTGATCCGGCCAGCGCTGCGCCCATTGCCGCTGCTTCGGCAGTAGCGGCCAGCAAGGGTAACTTCTTCTCCAATCTGTTCGGTGGGGCCTCTGACAAGTCTGCCAAGGCTGCTGAGCCTGCGAAGAAACAAGACAGCAAGCCAGGATTCTTTTCGCGGATGTTTGGCGCTGAAGACCAGCCGGTCGAGAAACCTGCTGCCAAAGCAGGTGACGCGGCTGCGGCGCCTGTAGCGCCAACCGCGCCGGCTGTGGCACCAGTGGCCCAGCAGGAGCCCGTGAAGGCGGCACCTGTCAAAGCGCCGGTCAAGCAGGCTCCGGTGAAAAAGCCAGTGGCCAAAAGCGAGCAGGCGAAGAAGACGGCGCCCAAAACTGCACCGGTCAAGAAAGCAGCCGCTAAGGCTGAACCCATTAAAAAGCCAGTGGCCAATATCCAGGCCAAGGCTCAATAATGCAGTGACCGTATCGCCGTCAACGCCGGCTCCCACAGGTACGCAGTGCATGCAGTACCTGTGGGATCTCCACCCGGTGAGATCCTTCCTTCCCCAGTAGTTAATGTTTCCTTAATAGCGCTGTTTCACACTATCAATCGTTTTTGTCGATATTTCGAAGCAAAATTTTCCGCTTTAATTCGATAGATAAATCGTTAGTCTTGAGCACAGTTCTTACAGGGAAACACGGCAATGCAACTGCGCAATTCAACTTCTCGTTATGGCTTTGTCAGCATCATCCTGCACTGGGGGGTTGCGCTGGTCGTCTTTGGCTTGTTCGGTCTGGGCCTGTGGATGATGGGGCTCGACTATTACAGCCCATGGCGTAAAGACGCGCCTGACCTGCACAAGAGCATCGGTCTGGTGCTGTTGGCTGTCATGCTGCTGCGGGTTGTCTGGCGCTTTATCAGCCCGCCGCCTTCGGCATTGCCCAACCACGGCAAACTGACACGCGCCGCCTCCAAGGCTGGGCACAGTCTGCTTTACTTCGGCCTGTTCGCAGTAATGATCGCCGGTTACCTGATCTCTACTGCCGATGGCGCGGCTATTCCGGTATTTGGCCTTTTCGAAGTGCCTGCGCTGGTCAGCAATTTGCCCGATCAGGCTGATGTAGCCGGTGAAATCCATTTCTACCTGGCCTGGGGCCTGGTGATTTTTGCCGGGTTGCATGCTGTGGCAGCCCTGAAGCACCACTTTATCGACCGTGACGCGACCCTGACACGCATGTTGGGCCGCAAAGCTTGATGTTCAACCTCAACTTCAAAGGATATAGACGCATGTTGAAAAAGACTTTTGCCGCTCTGGCGCTCGGTACCGCACTGCTTTCGGCCGGCCAAGCCATGGCTGCAGACTACAAGATCGACAAGGAAGGCCAGCATGCCTTCGTTGACTGGAAGATCAGCCACCTGGGCTACAGCTTCATTCACGGTACCTTCAAGGATTTCGATGGTTCCTTTAGCTGGGACGCAGCTAAGCCTGAAGCCAGCAAAATCTCTGTCGACCTGAAAACCGCCAGCCTGTGGTCCAACCACGCCGAGCGTGACAAGCACATCGCCAGTAAAGACTTCCTCGACGTTAGTAAGTACCCAGAGGCCAAGTTTGTCTCCACCAGCGTCAAATCGACCGGTGAGAAAACTGCTGACGTAACCGGCGATCTGACCATGCACGGCGTGACCAAACCGGTCACCTTCAAGGCTACCTTCAACGGCGAAGGCAAGGATCCGTGGGGCGGTGAGCGTGCAGGCTTCGACGCTACCACGACTTTGAACCTGAATGACTTCGGCATCAAAGGCCCTGGCC
This sequence comes from Pseudomonas sp. UM16, assembly GCF_050312595.1. Taxonomy (NCBI): domain Bacteria; kingdom Pseudomonadati; phylum Pseudomonadota; class Gammaproteobacteria; order Pseudomonadales; family Pseudomonadaceae; genus Pseudomonas; species Pseudomonas sp. UM16. Next base: position 17,826 of record NZ_JBNPJT010000014.1, read on the forward strand.
CGAGCTCGCAGACCCTGGTGCTGAATATCTCGATCGAAGGCATCAAGCAGAAGTAACATCGCTGTATGCAGAAATAAAAACGCCGCCCCTAGGGGCGGCGTTTTTGTTTCTGCGACTGCTGAATCAACGGTTACGCGTCAGCAGTGCAGGCTTCTCGCCACGCGGGCGGCTTGGCAATTGTTCAAGCTGCTCGGCAGTCGGGAAGCGGTCGATCTTTGACTCTTTGTGCATGATCTTCGGTTGCGGTTGGCCCTCACGCGGGTTGCGTACAGCCGGCTCGCTCGATGAGTTGTCACTGTTGGGGCGGCGATTGCGACCACCACTACCACCACCGTCACGGCGTTGTTGGCCACCGCCACCATTGCGTGCGCCACCGCGTTTTTCACCCGAGGCCGAGCCGCTAGTGCCGCCGCCGGTGCGCGGACCATTGTTGCGGCCTTGGCCGCCGCTACGTGGTTGGCCACTAGTACCAGCACCAGCACCCGTCTGGGCGGGAGCGCCCGGGCGACGATTGCGGCCCTGGTTGCCCTTGTTCTGGTAAGGGCTGACGTAGTCGGCGCGGTTACCGAAGTTGTCCACTTCGTCATCCAGGAACTCTTCCGGATCACGATTGGCTGGCGCCGATGGGACGCCTGCTTGGGCAGACTGAGGCTGACGTGGCTTTTTATTGTCACGTGGTTTGCGATCCTGGCGGCCACCGGCAGATTTCTCTGCGGTTTTTTCCTTGTCCTTGTCGCGCCCTTTTTCCTTACCCTGATCCTTGCCTTTGTCCTTGCGTCCGCCGTTGCCGGTGTTGCTGCCATCGGCACGCTGGCCACGGCCGCCGCGTGGGTTGTTCTGCGGACGTTCGCGGACCTCAGGCTTCTCGGCTTCGACCTTGGAGGCATCAAAGCCCATCAGGTCGCCATCCGCAATCTTCTGGCGGGTGACGCGCTCGATACTCTTGAGCAGCTTCTCTTCGTCTGGAGCAACCAGCGAGATCGCTTCACCCGAGCGACCAGCACGACCGGTGCGGCCGATACGGTGCACGTAATCTTCTTCGACGTTAGGCAGTTCGAAGTTGACCACGTGAGGCAGCTGGTCGATGTCCAGGCCGCGAGCAGCGATGTCGGTAGCGACCATGATGCGCACAGTGCCGGCCTTGAAGTCGGCCAGGGCCTTGGTACGGGCATTCTGGCTCTTGTTGCCATGGATGGCTGCGGCGGTCAGGCCGTGCTTTTCCAGATACTCGGCCAAGCGGTTGGCGCCATGCTTGGTGCGGGTGAAGACCAGCACCTGTTCCCAGGCGCCCATGGTAATCAGGTGAGCGAGCAGGGCACGCTTGTGGCTGGCCGGCAGGCGATAGACCCGCTGCTCGATACGCTCAACGGTGGTGTTGGGCGGAGTAACCTCGATGCGCTCGGGGTTGTGCAGCAGCTTGTCGGCAAGGTCGGTGATGTCCTTGGAGAAGGTTGCCGAGAACAACAGGTTCTGACGTTTGGCGGGCAACCGCGCGAGGACCTTCTTCACATCGTGGATGAAGCCCATGTCGAGCATGCGGTCGGCTTCGTCCAATACCAGCGTTTCGACGTGGGACAGGTCGACGCTGCCTTGGCCGGCGAGGTCGAGCAGGCGACCCGGGCAGGCCACCAGCACATCAACACCACGGGCCATGGCCTGAACCTGTGGGTTCATGCCTACGCCACCGAAGATGCAGGCGCTGACGAATTTGAGGTCGCGGGCATAGACCTTGAAGCTGTCGTGTACCTGGGCGGCCAGTTCACGCGTTGGGGTCAGTACCAGCACCCGCGGCTGGCGAGGGCCATGACGCTGGGATTTATCGGGATGACCACCTGGAAACAGGCGTTCGAGGATCGGCAGAGCGAAACCGCCAGTTTTACCAGTACCTGTCTGGGCGGCGACCATTAGGTCGCGACCTTGCAACACGGCGGGAATGGCCCGCTGTTGCACCGGAGTGGGCTGGGTATAGCCTGCTGCCTCGATGGCGCTGACTAGAGCCTCGGAGAGACCGAGGGAAGCAAAGGACATGAGCAATCCTGTTCTTAATTAGGGCTAAGCCCGATGGGATAATCTTGCCTGGCGCGACGGGCATCGGGTGATGCTATCGCGTCCGGTCCAGCAGGGCCTTCAATGCGCATCCGGAGTAGGGCGGGCGGGCTCTTGGCCGCGCTGTCCTGCCGGTCGGGATGCCTTTTGCAAGGCCGAGCGTCCGGGCGTAAGCCTGGCGGGAAGGTCCGAGTATAACAGAGCATTCAGGGCGTGCTGCGTTCCTGCTGCTCAACGGTGGTTCGAAAGTTGTCAGTTCCATTGTCATAGCGGGCATTCAAGGCCGCATAGGCCGGTTCAGCCTTGAAGCGGCGCAACTCAGCGGCGAAGCGCTGCATCAACAGATCCATGCCGGCGATGCGGCGTACCGCCAGGTACTGACTCTGGCGGCTGATAACCAGTGGCAGCTCGCTGATTTGCTCGTCCACGCCCAGGTTTTTGCTGAGATAGCGACCGACACGGCGGTCGGTGATCAGCAAGTCGATGCGCCCGCGCTGTAGTTTGCCGAAGTTGGCTTCATGGGTCGGGGCGGGTTCACGGATAAACAGGGGGGAGTCGTTGAACGCCGGCGCGTAGGAGTAACCTGGGGAGGTGCCGACGGTCAGGCCGCGCAGGTCTTCCAGGCGGGTGACCTGGTGTGGACGGGCATTGGCGTAGAACAGGGCGAATTCCACGTTCGACAACGGCTCGCTGGGGAAAAACAGCTGATGGGTACGTTGTTCGGTATAGAAAATATCCAGGATGCCATCGGCCAGGCCTTGATCAATCATGGCCAGGCAGCGCTTCCAGGGCAGGAACTGCCACTCCACTTCAACACCCAAGCGCTTGAGTACTTCGACTGTGACGTCGTAGTCGATGCCTTTGGCCTGCCCGTTCTCCAGGTACACATAGGGTGCCCAAGGCTCGGTGACAATACGCAGCTTCTCGCCGTGGGCAAAAGCACTCAGGCAAGTGAGCAGCAGGGCGGTCAATAGGCGGGTGAAATCAGGCATGCCTGGAGATTACGACGTGCGCACGGTAATGGCTAGTAGACATGCGCGATACGCCTTGTAGGTGTTCAGCGTTGTGATCGCTTTATCAACGAATCACGAACAGAGCGGTGTTTGCTGCCTAGGCCCAGACGCATACCGGGACGAGCGAACCAGCGCTGCAGCTTTTTATCGCACAACGGACGTGAAGCACGAGCATTGGCGTTGTCCAGTGCCTTGTCCCACCAGGCAGGGGCGCAGGCACGATCGAACTCGTTGGGGTATGCATAACAGCCGTACATCAACTCACGCAGAAACTGCCGCTGTTCGCTGGGTAGCGTCAGGCTCAGCGCCTTGTAGCTCAGGCGGTGCAAGGCGGGTGGCTTTGGCAGCTGGGCGTTGACCCGTGCCACATCTTCCAGCGCCTCGCAGCTTAGCGGTGCCTGTTGGTGCTTGGCCAGCCAGGCCTGGACCTTGGCCCTGAACAGCTGTTTGCGGCTCCAGTAGTGATGGAGCAAGTCGGTGCACTGATTGACGTGCACTTGCCGGTAGGCCGCCACCGACAGGCAGAACTCTTCCAGCGTGTAAGCGCCCTGGGCATGCGGGTAGTACTCGTCCATCAGGACAAGGGACTGATCGAGCAGAGAAGCATCCTCTTGCATCAGACCGATAACACCAGAATTGAGCAGCTTCATGTTGCGGTCGGCCAACCCGCGGGCTGCAAGCCGTGGGGCCAGGTTCTGGTACAGCCGGCACTGCTTGTTGTCGCCAAAGTTGGCGCCGATGGCATTGCACAGCAGTGTGCCTGGCTGGATGCGCCGGAACAGTTCGATGGGTGACTGGTGAAAGAAGGTGTCGGTATCGATCAGCACCGCCACGGGTGCGCAGGCCAATACCTGGCGCAAGACCACGTGCTTGCTGCGAAAGTGGTAGCCATAGGGCTGGTTCCAGGCTTCGCGGGTGGCAACATCCAGCGGGTGAACGGTTACTGGAAGGTGCTGGTAGGGTTCGGGGTTGTCGCTGTAGACCTGAATATCCAGGGTTTCGCCTGGCGTCTTGCGCAGGTTGGCCAGGGCGCTAACGATGCTGAACTGTGCTTCCTGATGATAGGTATCGGCACCGAAGACCAGGTAAACGAGTTGCGGGCGAGCAGGGGTATGTCCTTGTGACATGAAGCACGATAGTCCGTTAGATGGATAAAAGTAGAAAAGGCCTTAGCGTAAGCTAAGGCCTTTTCAGTATCCTGCGGCAATTGTTACCAGAGGCGTAGCGATTCGATCAGCGGGGCAATTTGAGGTTGTTCCAGATCGCCAGGCTCGGATCAGCCTGGTTCAGGGTGTAGAAATGCAGCCCCGGCGCACCGCCTTGCAGCAGTTGTTCGCACATGCGGGTGATGACCTCTTCACCGTATGCCTGGATGCTGTTGACGTCATCGCCATAGGCTTCCAGTTGCTTGCGGATCCAGCGCGGAATCTCGGCACCACAAGCGTCGGAAAAGCGTGCCAGCTTGCTGTAGTTGGTGATCGGCATGATCCCCGGTACGACAGGAATGTTCACGCCCAGCTTCTGCACACGCTCGACGAAGTAGAAGTAGCTGTCGGCGTTAAAGAAGTATTGGGTGATGGCACTGTCGGCGCCGGCGTTGGCCTTGCGCACGAAGTTATTCAGGTCATCTTCGAAATTGCGCGCCTGCGGATGCATTTCCGGGTAGGCGGCGACCTCGATGTGAAAGTGATCAGCGCTTTCCTGACGGATGAACTCGACCAGCTCGTTGGCGTGGCGCAATTCGCCGCTGGCCATGCCCATGCCCGAAGGCAGGTCACCGCGCAGCGCGACAATGCGCTTGATGCCAGCGGCCTTGTACTGGGCCAGCAGGCTGCGCAGGTCGTCCGTGCTGTCGCCGACGCAAGACAGGTGCGGCGCAGCAGGGACCTTCACTTCGCTTTCCAGCTGCAGCACGGTATTGAGCGTGCGGTCACGGGTCGAACCACCGGCACCGTAGGTGCAGGAGAAAAAATCCGGGTTATAACTGGCCAGCTGACGGGCAGTGGCGAGCAGTTTTTCATGTCCAGCATCGGTCTTGGTCGGGAAGAACTCGAAGCTGTAACGACGTTCCTGAGACATGGCGAAATCCTGGTATACCGATCAAGCAGGCCAGCCCTGAAGCTGGCTTACAGAAAAAAGCCGGTATCGCTTACAGCGACACCGGCTTTGGCTCATCAGTAGCGATAGGCGTGTGGCTTGAATGGCCCTTCAACAGTGACGCCGATGTACTCGGCCTGTTGTGGGGTCAATTGGGTCACCACGCCGCCGAAGCCGCGAACCATTTCCAGGGCTACTTCTTCGTCGAGTTTCTTCGGCAGTACTTCAACGGTCAGGCGCTCGGCTTTCTGAGCGGCTGGCAGGTCGGCGTACTTCTGGCCGAACAGGAAGATCTGCGCCAGTACCTGGTTGGCGAACGAACCGTCCATGATGCGGCTTGGGTGGCCAGTGGCGTTACCCAGGTTGACCAGACGGCCTTCAGCCAGGAGGATCAGGTAGTCGTCATTTTGTGGGTCGAAATCGCCAGCGCCGGTACGGTGGATCTTGTGTACCTGTGGCTTAACTTCTTCCCATGCCCAGTTCTTGCGCATGAAAGCGGTGTCGATTTCATTGTCGAAGTGGCCGATGTTGCAGACCACAGCGCGCTTTTTCAGGGCTTTGAGCATGTTGGCGTCGCAGACATTGACGTTGCCAGTGGTGGTCACGATCAGATCGATCTTGCCCAGCAGTGCTTTGTCGATGCTTGCTTCGGTGCCGTTGTTGATACCGTCGATGAACGGCGAAACCAGTTCGAAACCGTCCATGCAGGCCTGCATGGCGCAGATCGGGTCGACTTCGCTGACCTTGACGATCATGCCTTCCTGACGCAGCGACTGGGCCGAGCCCTTGCCCACGTCACCGTAGCCGATTACCAGAGCTTGCTTGCCCGACAGCAGGTGGTCGGTGCCGCGCTTGATGGCATCGTTGAGGCTGTGACGGCAACCGTACTTGTTGTCGTTCTTGCTCTTGGTTACCGAATCGTTAACGTTGATGGCCGGAATTTTCAGCTCGCCTTTGGCCAGCATGTCCAGCAGACGGTGTACGCCAGTGGTGGTTTCTTCGGTCACGCCGTGAACGCGGTCCAGTACGGCTGGGTATTTCTTGTGCAGCAGTTCGGTCAGGTCGCCGCCGTCGTCAAGGATCATGTTGGCATCCCATGGCGCGCCATCCTTGAGGATGGTCTGCTCCAGGCACCACTCGTACTCTTGTTCGGTTTCGCCTTTCCAGGCGAACACAGGGATACCGGCAGCGGCGATGGAGGCAGCGGCTTGGTCCTGGGTGGAGAAAATGTTGCAGGACGACCAGCGCACTTCGGCACCCAGGGCAACCAGGGTTTCAATCAGTACGGCGGTCTGAATGGTCATGTGAATGCAGCCGAGAATCTTCGCACCCTTGAGCGGTTGCTCTTGCAGGTACTTGCGGCGCAGGCCCATCAGTGCAGGCATTTCCGATTCGGCGATGATGGTTTCGCGACGACCCCAGGCAGCCAGGGAGATGTCAGCAACTTTGAAATCGGTAAAACCGGCAGGCGTAATTACAGCGCTCATGAAGAGCCTCCATTCGTAGTGTGCGAATGGGCGCCGTTGTGCGTTTAGTGTCGGCAGGCAAGCCTGGCCAGACAACGCCCCATCCGAGCCTGACAGGTTGAACCTGCTGCAGCGCCCCTCGGACAGGTGGCGGGACGGTATCAAGTGCAGATGACCGTTTTAAAGCGAGGGCGATTATAGCTGCGCTCGCGCATCTGCCCAAGGCTTTCTGTCGATTAATCGAGACCATAGTCGATGTTAAATGGAGGAGGGGGGCAGGCTCTGCCATCATTAGCGACATCGATTGGCAAGACGCACAGGAGTACGTATGAATTTTCACACCCGCAAATGGGTCAAGCCCGAAGACCTCAACCCCAATGGCACCCTGTTCGGCGGCAGTTTGCTGCGCTGGATCGATGAGGAGGCAGCGATTTATGCGATCGTTCAGTTGGGCAACCAGCGAGTGGTCACCAAGTACATCTCGGAAATCAACTTTGTCAGCGCTTCGCGCCAGGGTGACATCATCGAGCTGGGTATCACCGCCACCGAATTTGGCCGCACCTCGATCACTCTCAAGTGTGAGGTACGCAACAAGATCACCCGCAAGAGCATCTTGACTGTGGACAAGATGGTCTTCGTCAACCTGGGGGAAGACGGCTTGCCGGCGGCCCACGGACGGACCGAGATCAAGTATGTCCAGGATCAGTTCCCGGACTCGGCAGTGGAGTAACCGCTCCAGGAGTGCTCTGCACTCCATCGCCGGAAGGCCGGCTCCAGTGGGAGCCGGCCTTCCGGCGATTGCAGTTTCAAGGCTGTTTGGTAACCCCGCTCACCACCCGACCGATCGTCAACCCCTGCAACAGGATTGACGACAGCACCACGATGTAGGTGATGCTCAGCAACAGGTCACGCTCGGTGCCAGCCGGCAGCGACAGCGCCAGCGCAACCGACACGCCACCGCGCAAACCGCCCCAGGTCAGCACCCGCACGGTGCCGCGTGGCACTGTGCGCCAACGGCGCAGCATGACGATTGCAGGCGCTACAGTCAGCAAGCGCGACAGCAGGATCGCCACCGCCAGCACGCCGGCCGCCGCCAGATGCATCCAGGAGAATGGCAGCAGCAATAGCTCCAGGCCGATCAGGGCGAACAACAGCGCGTTGAGCATGTCGTCAATCAACTCCCAGAAGCCGTCCAGGTAACGCCGGGTCATCTCGTTCATCGCCAGGTTGCGGCCCAGGTTACCGATGATCAGACCGGCCACCACCATCGCGATCGGTGCCGAAACATGCAGCTCATAAGCCATGGCCGAGCCGCCGATGACCAACGCCAGAGTCAACATGACCTCGACCTGGTACTGCTCAATGCTTTTGATCATGCGGTAGGTGATGTAGCCGATCAGGCCACCGAACAGTGCCCCGCCAATGGCTTCGCGGACGAAGAGGATGGCGGTTTCACTGACGCTCGGGGTTTCGCCCAGTTGTGCAATGCCCAGCAGTACGGTGAAGACCACGACCGCGGTACCGTCATTGAACAGCGACTCACCGACAATAGTGGTTTTCAGCGGTTTGGAAGCGTTGGCGGTACGCAGAGCACCCAATACCGCGATGGGGTCGGTCGGCGAGATCAGGGCACCGAACAGCAAGCAGTACAGCAGGCTGACATGCCAACCGAACAGCGCGAAGATCCAGTGCGCCAGGTAACCGATGACCACGGTTGCGATCAGCACGCCGACTGTGGCCAGCAGGCCGATTGGCCAACGGTAGTTGCGCAGGTCGGCAAGGTTAACGTGCAGGGCGCCGGCAAACAGCAGAAACGACAGCATCCAGTGCATCAGCAAATCGTTGAAGTCGATCTGACTCATCAGACTTTGCACGCGGTCTTCCAGGCCGGGATAGCCAATAACGCTCAGGCCTTGCAGCAACAGCGAGAAGAACAGTGCGGTGACCATTACACCGATGGTTGGCGGTAGGCCGATGAAGCGGTAGTTCAGATAAGTGAGGAGTGTGGTCAGACAGATAAACGCAGCAACAAGCTCAAGCATTCCGGGTCCTGTAATGGCTTTCAATTTGGCACCCGATCCCATCGGGCAGCCCTTGGATGGTCTGTCGATGGCGTGAGGGCACAGTTTTTTGACTGGATGCGTTGACCGCGTTCTGTGTGATTCGTTTCCATCACCGGCAAATGTGCGCGACGTGGTGTGGAGGGAAATGCTTAGATAGCGGCTGGCCAATGACGACCCGAACTGCACTGCCAAGGACTTTCGCGTGTTAGCCACTTCTCTGGTACTGGTTGCCGCATTGCTGCACGCAACCTGGAATACCCTGATCAAATTCAGCGGCGAACGGCTGCTGGTCATCGCCAGCATGGACGTAGTGGCGTTGGTGTTTGCGCTGCTGATGGTGGCTTTCGTGCAGTTTCCGCCTGCCGAAATCTGGCCGTGGTTGCTGGCCTCTGCGCTGTTCGAGCAGTTCTATCGGTTTCTGTTGATCAAGGCGTATCGGGTGGGTGATCTGGGGTTGGTCTATCCGCTGATGCGTGGGCTCTCACCGCTGGTGGTGCTGGCGCTGACATTGACCTTCGCGGGTGAAACGTTAAGCAGCCAGCAGATCATCGGCATTTTGCTGATTCCCTGCGGCATGGCTTGCCTGCTCTGGCAGGGTGGTGGCGGTGACCGTCTGCCCTGGTCGATGCTGCCGGTGGTGGCTTTGATCGGGCTGTGTATTGGTTGCTACACCTGGTTCGATGGCCAGGCGATCCGACTCTGGTCGCAGCCGTTGGACTATCTTGTCTGGTTGACGCTGCTCAGTGCCTGGCCATTTCCGTTGCTCGCCGGTGTCGCTCGACGTGCACCCTTTGTGTTGTTCTGGCGCTTGCAGTGGCGGCTGGGTTTGGCGGTGGGGATTTGCGTGCTGTTGAGCTACGCCCTGGTGCTTTGGGCCATGCAGCTGGGATCAGTGGCGGAGGCGGCGGCGTTGCGTGAGGTCAGCGTAATCCTGGTGGTGCTGTTCGGCATGCGTTACCTCAAAGAACCTTTTGGCGGGCCCAGGCTCTTAGCTTGTGCCCTGGTGCTGATCGGCATGCTGATCATGAAACTCTGACTTCCCAACCGACAAGGACTTAGCCATGACCGTTGCTCTGTGGTGTGTATTGATTGCGATGTTCCTGCCGATTCTGTGTACCAGTATCGCCAAGCTCAGCAGCGGACGCTTCAACCTGCGTCAGAACCATGACCCGCGCGCCTTTCTCGACACCCTTGAAGGCTTGCCGCGACGCGCCCATGCCGCCCAGTTGAATAGTTTTGAAGCCTTCCCGGCCTTCGCTGCGGCAGTGATCATTGCCGACATTGTCGGCAATGCTGAACAGGTGACTCAGGACGTGCTGGCGGTGCTGTACATCACCAGCCGTCTGCTCTACATCATCTGCTACCTGGCCGACTGGGCCGCGCTGCGTTCGCTGGTCTGGTTCGTCGGCCTGGGGCTGGTGGTGTCGTTCTTCTTTGTATCGATCTAGCTTCGATCACTGCACCTGGGGCACGCTCGGCAAGGCTGTGCCCTTGGGCCACAACAGCCAGATCTGCCCTTGTTGCTTCATGTTGCCTGCTAGTTCACCCGCTTCGGCACCGGTCCCCCAGAACAGATCGGCGCGTACTTCGCCGGTGATCGCGCCGCCTGTGTCCTGGGCGGCAACCGGGCGTACCACTGGTGCACCGTCGGGGCGAGTAGTGGAGAGCCACAACAAGCTGCCCAGCGGAATCACCTTGCGGTCGATGGCGACACTGTAGCCTGCAGTCAGTGGCACATTGAGTGAGCCGCGCGGGCCTTCATTGCTGTCTGGACGGGTACTGAAGAATACGTAACTGGGGTTGCTTGCCAGCAGTTCAGGCACGCGCGTGGGGTTGGCCTGAGCCCAGGTATGAATGCTGCCCATGCTGACATCTTCTTTTTTCAGCTGACCTTGCTCAACCAGCCAACGGCCAATGGGGCGATACGGGTGACCGTTCTGGTCGGCGTAACCGACGCGCAGTTGGCGACCGTCGTCTAGCTGAATTCGCCCGGAGCCTTGAATCTGCAGGAACTGCAGGTCCATGGGGTCAGTCAGCCAGGCCAGTACCGGTGCCGGTACGCCTTGCCGGTTGATCACTTCGGCGGTGTCGTAGGGCTTGAGGAAACGCCCCTCCAGGCGGCCGCGCAGACGCTTGCCCTTGAGCTCTGGATAGACGCTGTCGAGTGCCACCACGATCATGTCATCGGGCACACCATACACGGGCACATGGGCACTGTCGGTCTGGGCCAGGCTACCTGGGTAGACCGGTTCGTAGTAACCGGTGATCAGGCCGTTGGCGCTGTTTTCACCTGAGCGCATGCTGTACACGTCCAGCTGAGCCTGGAGAAAGCTGCGCACGTTGGCGCTGTCGCTGGGCACACTGGCTGCGGCGGCACAGGTGGTCGCCCAGATGGCATCGCGCTTGAGGCGTTCACAGGCGCTGCGCCAGGCTTCAAAGCCGGCCAATAGATCGCTGTCGCTGACGCGGGGCAGGTCTTTCCAGGTGCTGCTGGTATAAGTGGCGAGGGGGTGAGGCTTGGGTTTTTCCGGGGCACCGCCGTTGCAACCGGCGAGCAGAGCCATGACCGAGAGTGACCATCCCAGATGGCGCAGGGAAAATTTCATGAACAGGTTTCCTTGGCGGTTTGCCTGGGCTTCAGCTGCCTGGGCAACCCGTATAGTTAATAAGGGTATTGGTCTTTGGCGATGAGACGAGGATACTGGCCGCCTTTTTTCCCGTGAGCCGAACTTACCATGATGCTCAAGCGACTCTCTGTTGTACTACTGGCCTGCCTGACATTGACTGCCTGTGGCGGTGTCGATCCTAACTCGCCCTTGGGTCAGCGCAAGACCCTCTTCAAGCAGATGCTCAAGACCAGTGAAGACTTGGGCGGCATGCTGCGCGGTCGACTGGCCTTCGACAGTCAGAAGTTCGCCGATGGCGCGGTCAAACTCGACAATTTGTCGCGGGAGCCGTGGAAGCATTTTCCGCAGGTTCGCGAAGACGATGAAACCAGTGCTCGGCCAGAAGTCTGGGAGAAACAGGCGCGCTTTCAGGACCTGGCTCGCCAGTTGGAAGCCGCTACGGGGGAGCTTGTTGCCGTTACGCGTACCCAGCCACTGAAGGCTGCGGATCTGGCCGCGCCGACCGACAAGGTTGAAGCCGCCTGCAAAGCTTGTCATACCGAATTTCGTAACCATTGATTACGCCATTGCGGGGCTTGCCCCCGCAATGAAGATAGCACCAGGGCGCTGCCCTACTTATCGAGTTCGTCCAAGGCTTGTTGCAGTTCCTGCTTGGACTCGGCCAGCTTGTCCTTACGCTTGTTGATCTTCTCGGGATCACCTTTTTTCATGGCCTTGTCCAGATCACTTTGACGCTCAGCCACTTCGTGCTTGGCCTTCAGCACCTTATCGTTGCGCTCTTTGCGCAGACCCGCATCGGTGCAGTGCTCGTTAACTTCACTGAGGGCTTTCTCAAGACCTGATTTTTCGAAAGGATTAACCGAGTTATCAATTTGCTTTTGGATGTCTGCCTTCTTTGCGGCGCAGCCAGTCAGGTCTGCATTCGACTCGGCTGCCTGCAGTGAAGTTGCGCCAAGACCGATAGCGGTTAGCAGGACGAGGTTGGAAAAAAGTTTCATGGGAGCCTCCTTGTCGGGGCAGAGCAGCAAGAGTTGGGGAAATCCTGCCTTGATTTCCCCTATTAGGAAACCCCGAGCAGTGTTTTCAACTGGTAGTTGGGAAAAATCCTACACCAAACAAACGTGTCGGAAGCTGATCGGGATCAGAATCCCGCGACCGCTTGAGCGCGCAGCTTCTGTGTCAGGGCCAGGAGTTCCTGACTTTGGAAAAAGTCTTCAAGTTGCTTCGCTTGCCGCACTCCGATGCCGGGCTCACGCTGCCAATCTTCGGCACTTCTGGCGGCGAGTGTCGACCAGTCACCATCGAATTTTGTGGCGCGTGGTACCGGTGCGCCAAGGGCACGTAGCCATTGCTCGAACGGGCGACTGCGAGCTTCGCTGAAACGTTTCAGCAGATGGCGGCTGCGACCTTCACTGATGCCGGGAATTGGCGTCAGCTGCGCGTTGTCGAGCTCCAGCCAGTCGCCGAGAGTGCTGATTGCGCCGTGTTCTACCAGATGGCGCCATGTGCCTGGCCCGACACCGGGAATGTGCAGGCCTTGCTTGCCGCTGAGCCACGCCAATCGTGCGATGAACTGCTCTTCGCAGCCGGGGCTGGCCTGCCAGCAACTCATGGCGTGAAATTGTCCGTTTGCCGGCGGTTGCAGCGGTTGACGCTGCACACTGCGATGCACCACCTGTTCCAGGCGCGGGATAGTCAGGCCTGCCAGGCTGATCGCCACCTGATCGCCTGGGCGCACGTCGAGGGCCTGCCAGCGACCCAGAGAGCCCAGGCTGACTTGAGTGATGCGCCGGTCATCAAGCACCACTGGCTGCAATTGCAGGACAGGCGTGACCTTGCCGGTGCGGCCGATCCTGAAGTGCACCTTGTGCACCTCGGCGAGTGCTTGGGCGAAAGGATGCTTCCAGGCGGCGATCCAGTAAGGTGCTTTTGCCCGCCAGCGCGCGGCAGGCGGGCGGCTGTCCTGGCGCAGAATTACACCGTCAGTGGCAAAGGGTAAGGGCGAGCGGTACCAGCGCTGGCGCCAATCAGCGGCTTGTTCATACGTTTTAATGGAAACACTGTAGTGCTGGCTGTCGGGGAAGCCCAGTTCTACCAACCTGGCCAGGCGCTCGGCTTGAGTGGCAGGGCCTGCGGGCCAATCCCAGACGAACAAACCGATGTTCGCACCTTGTTCGTTGCTCAGGTGCTTGCGCGCCATCAGGCCCGCCACCGTGCCACGGGCGTTGACGCTCCCTTCTGTGGCCTGCACGTGGCTGCTTAAACGCCAATAGAGTTCACCCTGCAAAACCAGATCCAGAGGCTGTGGTAATTGTCGGCTAATGGCACTTAACTGTGGGATGTGATGGCTCCAGTCGTGACCCTGGACACCGTCACCACGACTGAGCAAGCGCACCAGGCGACCTTGTCGATAGATCAGCGTAGCGGCGACACCATCGATTTTGGGTTGTATCCAGATGCCTTGCTTGTCGTGCATCCAGTGCGCCACGGCTTGTTCATCGGCCAGCTTGGCAACGCCGGTATGGGGAATCGGATGGCGGACTGGGCCGCGGGCGCTGGCTAGCGGCGGGTTATCGTCCTGCGCCAGCTCGAAACACGCTTGAAGGTTCAGCAAGCGCTGTCGGCTCTGGTCATAGAGTTCATCCGACACCAGCGAGATGCCCTGCCGATGATAATGGTCGTCCCATGTGGTAAGGGTTTGGCGCAACTGCGCGACTTCCTCGCGAGCGCGCTCCATTGACCAGGCGGGGCACGCTTCTGCTTGGGCTGTGGATAACTGCAAGACAAACAACAGAGCAACGATAGTTTTCAATAGCATGGCCAGCATCCTTGCTTGGCGGGGGAATGCTCAGCCTAGGAAAGTCTTGCCGCTAGCGCAGCCTTGAGTTGTCAGCCGATATGTCACAAAAAAGCCCCTACCGATTGCTCGGTAGGGGCTCTCTTGAAGCTTAACGCTTGCAGCTTGCAGCTACCGCCTACAGCCCGGCAGCAGCGCGCAGGGCGTCGACGCGGTCGGTACGTTCCCAGGTGAAGGTGGTGAAGGTGTCGTCGCCGACAGTCTTCTGCTGCGGAATACGGCCGAAGTGACCATAAGCGGCAGTTTCCTGGTACATCGGGTGCAGCAGGTCGAGCATGGTGGTGATCGCGTACGGACGCAGGTCGAAGCACTCACGGACCAACTGGACGATCTTGTCGTCGGAGATTTTGCCGGTGCCGAAGGTGTTCAGCGAGATGGAGGTTGGCTGAGCTACACCAATGGCGTAGGAAACCTGGATCTCACAGCGCTCGGCCAGACCGGCTGCGACGATGTTCTTGGCCACATAACGACCGGCGTAAGCGGCGGAACGGTCAACCTTGGATGGATCCTTGCCGGAGAACGCGCCACCGCCGTGACGGGCCATACCGCCGTAGCTGTCGACGATGATCTTGCGGCCGGTCAGGCCGCAGTCGCCCACTGGGCCGCCGATGATGAACTGGCCGGTCGGGTTGATATGGAATTGGGTATTTTTGTGCAGCAGTTCGGCAGGCAGGGTGTGCTTGACGATCAGCTCCATCACCGCTTCCTGCAGGTCTTTTTGCGACACTTCAGGGTTGTGCTGGGTCGACAGAACCACGGCGTCGATACCGACGACCTTGCCACCTTCGTAACGGCAGGTGACCTGCGACTTGGCATCCGGGCGCAGCCATGGCAGCAGGCCGGACTTGCGTGCTTCGGCCTGGCGCTCGACCAGGCGGTGAGAGAAGCAGATCGGGGCGGGCATCAGTACGTCGGTTTCGTTGCTGGCATAGCCGAACATCAGGCCCTGGTCGCCAGCGCCCTGATCTTCCGGCTTGCTGCGGTCAACGCCTTGGGCGATGTCTACCGATTGCTTGCCGATGATGTTCATGACCGCGCAGGTGGCGCCGTCGAAGCCAACGTCGGAGCTGTTGTAGCCGATGTCGACGATGACGTTGCGGACGATCTCTTCCAGGTCTACCCAGGCCGAGGTGGTGACTTCACCTGCGATGATCGCTACACCGGTTTTCACCAAGGTTTCGCAGGCTACGCGTGCGTATTTGTCCTGGGTGATGATGGCGTCCAGCACGGCATCCGAAATCTGGTCGGCGATTTTGTCCGGATGCCCTTCAGACACGGACTCGGAGGTGAAAAGGGAGTATTCGCTCATCTCGACGGGTTCCTAAAATTTACCGATGTTGAGTGTCGCCAGCCGGCCGCTGAAAATGGCGGACCTGAATCTGGAAACCATTACGTAAGCCCACATAGAGGCTGTCCCCGGGAGCCAGTCCCGCAGCGCTGGCCCAACGGGCCAGGTCGTCCTGCTCAAAGCCCAGCCAGATATCGCCACAGGCCTCTCTGGCCCAGCTCTGATCGTGGCTGCACAACTCTGTTACCAACAGGCTGCCGCCTGCTTTCACGCGGTTGGCCAGCTGCCGCAGGGCTTCGGCCGGGGCGCTGAAATGGTGCAGGACCATGTTCAGCACTACGCAGTCGGCTTCCACATCCGTTGCACTGAGTGCATCGGCCAACTGCAGGTTCACATTAGCCAGGCCTTCGCGTTGACAGACCTGGCGTGCCAGCTCGAGCATGGTCGGGCTGTTGTCCAGTGCGGTGACCCGGACAAAGCGCCGGGCCAGCTCGGGAAGAAATTCACCATCGCCAGGGCCTACTTCAAGGGCGCTGGCGTCAGCGGTGAAGCTTAATTTGTCGAGCAGGGACAAGAGGCTTTCGCGGTACTGCGCAAGCCCGGCAATCAGGTCCTGTTGGGCGCGAAATTTTTCTTCGACGCGCAGGAAAAAGTCCTGGCTGGTCACCGCTCGACGCTGCTGAACCTGACCGATGCGCTCTTGTACTTCATTCGTCAGGCTCAGCCCATCGACCTCTTCGAGCAGCGCAGCATGCAGCTTGCCACCCAGTCGAAAGCCATCGGGCAGGGCGCGACGATAGAAAATCGCATTGCCTTCACGGCGCGTTGCCACCAACCCGGCTTGGGCCAGCACCTTAAGGTGGTGGCTCATGCCCGACTGACCGATTGCGAAGATCTGCGCCAGCTCCAGCACGCCGAACGAGTCGCTGGCCAGGGCCCGTAAAACGTTCAGGCGCAGCGGGTCACCGCTGGCTTTGCACAGGGCGGCCAGCTCGTCGCTTTGCTCGGGGCGGATTGACGGCGCAGGTAGGTTCATGGGACGGCAGTCTAGACAGGGCACCCATAGGCTGCAAGAGCAATATCAAAAAGTTTTGATATTGCGCGATAAGCGGGGCAATTCGTCGCAGCCTGTGCGACGGATCCTGCTGATTGCCCGGGTTAACGCCTGATTCTTCTCTCAAACACAGGAAAATCATGCTGCATCGACCATCCGTCATTGCCCCCAGGCACGTGCGTAGGCGAAAATGGCCGCCTTTTTTCGTTTCATAATTAATTCAAGCCCCAGGAGATAAGCGATGCCCAGCCGTCGTGAGCGTGCCAACGCCATTCGTGCCCTCAGCATGGATGCCGTGCAAAAGGCCAACAGCGGCCATCCAGGTGCCCCTATGGGCATGGCGGATATCGCCGAGGTTCTTTGGCGCGACTATCTGAAACACAGCCCAAGCAACCCGAATTTTGCTGACCGTGACCGCTTCGTGCTGTCCAACGGTCATGGCTCGATGCTGATCTATTCGCTGCTGCACCTGACCGGCTACGACGTCACTATCGACGACCTCAAGGCTTTCCGTCAGTTGCACAGCCGCACTCCGGGCCACCCGGAATTCGGTTACACCGCCGGCGTCGAGACCACCACCGGGCCGCTTGGCCAGGGCCTGGCCAATGCCGTTGGTTTCGCCATTGCCGAAAAGGTCATGGCAGCTCAATTCAACCGCGCAGGCCACAATATCGTCGATCACCACACCTATGTGTTCCTGGGTGATGGTTGCATGATGGAAGGCATTTCCCACGAAGTCGCTTCCCTGGCCGGTACTCTGGGCCTGGGCAAGCTGATTGCCTTCTACGATGACAACGGCATCTCCATCGACGGCGAAGTTGAAGGCTGGTTCACCGACGACACGCCAAAGCGTTTCGAAGCCTACAACTGGCAGGTGATCCGCAATGTCGACGGTCACGATCCTGAAGAGATCAAGACCGCCATCGACACCGCGCGCAAGAGCGAGCAACCGACCCTGATCTGCTGCAAGACCATCATTGGTTTCGGTTCGCCGAACAAGCAGGGCAAGGAAGATTGCCACGGTGCTCCTTTGGGCAACGACGAAATCGCCCTGGCGCGCAAGGAACTGAACTGGAACCACGCACCGTTCGAAATCCCGGCGAATATCTACGCCGAGTGGGACGCCAAAGAAGCCGGCAAGGCTGTTGAAGCTGAGTGGGACCAGCGTTTTGCTGCCTACGCTGCTGCCTTTCCTGAGCTGGCCAGCGAGCTCAAGCGTCGCCTGAGCGGTGAACTGCCGGCTGACTTCTCCGAGAAAGCTTCGGCCTTCATTGCTGAAGTCGCGGCCAAAGGCGAAACCATCGCCAGCCGTAAAGCCAGCCAGAACACCCTCAATGCCTTCGGCCCACTGCTGCCAGAGTTCCTCGGCGGTTCGGCTGACCTGGCCGGTTCCAACCTGACCCTGTGGAAAGGTTGCAAGGGCGTCAGTGCTGAAGATGCCAGCGGCAACTACATGTACTACGGCGTGCGTGAATTCGGCATGACCGCGATCATGAACGGCGTCGCCCTGCACGGCGGTCTGGTGCCTTACGGCGCGACCTTCCTGATGTTCATGGAATATGCTCGCAACGCTGTGCGCATGTCCGCACTGATGAAGCAGCGTGTGATCCACGTCTATACCCACGACTCCATCGGTCTTGGCGAAGACGGCCCGACTCACCAGCCGATCGAGCAACTGACCAGCCTGCGCAGCACACCGAACCTGGACACTTGGCGTCCAGCCGACGCCGTTGAATCGGCGGTGTCGTGGAAGCATGCGCTGGAGCGCAAGGACGGCCCATCGGCGCTGATCTTCTCGCGTCAGAACTTGCAGCATCAAACCCGCGATGCTGGCCAGATCGCCGACATCAGCCGTGGTGGCTATGTGCTGAAGGACTGCGCGGGCGAGCCTGAGCTGATCCTGATCGCCACCGGTTCCGAAGTGGGCCTGGCCGTTCAGGCTTTCGACAAGCTGACCGAGCAAGGCCGCAAGGCCCGCGTCGTGTCGATGCCGTGCACCAGCGTGTTCGATGCTCAGGATGCTGCCTACAAGCAGTCGGTGCTGCCAGTACAGGTCGGTGCGCGTATCGCTATCGAAGCGGCCCATGCCGACTTCTGGTACAAGTACGTCGGCCTCGAAGGTCGTGTGATCGGCATGACCACTTACGGTGAGTCGGCCCCTGCGCCAGCCTTGTTCGAAGCGTTCGGCTTCACCCTGGAGAACATCCTGGGTACTGCTGAAGAGCTGCTGGAAGACTGATCCCGCTGTTCTGTGGGAGCGGTGCTGGAGTAGTCGCGGTTCAATCCGCTCCCACAAACCCTGTGGGAGCGGATTGATTCGCGATGGCCTCACCTCGAACCCTACAGGTTGCAGATAACGTTTCTGTTCCGTGAGCATCCCATGCCCCAACCGCGTCCTTACAAAGTTGCACTCAACGGCTACGGCCGGATTGGTCGTTGCGTCTTGCGCGCACTCTTTGAACGGGGGGCGAAGGCAGGCTTTGAGATCGTTGCACTGAACGACCTGGCCGATCAGGCCAGTATCGAATACCTGACACGCTTCGACTCCACTCACGGGCGTTTCCCCGGCGAGGTGAAGGTCGATGGCGATTGTCTGCATATCAATGGCGACTGCGTAAAAGTCTTGCGCAGTGCCACCCCGGAAGGCATCGACTGGGCAGCGCTCAACGTCGACCTGGTGCTGGAGTGCTCTGGCGCCTACAACACCCGTGGCGATGGCCAGCGTTTTCTCGACGCCGGCGCACCACGCGTGCTGTTCTCCCAGCCCATGGCCAGCGAGTCGGACGTCGATGCGACGGTCGTCTACGGCATCAATCAGGACTGCCTGAATGGCAGTGAACGCCTGGTTTCCAACGCCTCCTGCACCACCAACTGCGGTGTGCCGCTGCTGCGTGTGCTGGACCAGGCCTTTGGTTTGGAATATGTGTCGATTACCACGATCCACTCGGCGATGAATGATCAGCCGGTCATCGATGCTTATCACCACGAAGACCTGCGTCGTACCCGTTCAGCATTCCAGTCGGTGATTCCGGTGTCCACCGGGCTTGCCCGCGGTATTGAACGCTTGCTGCCGGAACTTGCCGGGCGAATTCAGGCCAAAGCCGTACGTGTACCGACTGTTAACGTGTCGTGCCTGGACATCACCCTGCAGACCGCTCGTGATACCACGGCGGCCGAGGTCAATCAGGTGCTGCGTGATGCCGCCCTGAGCGGGCCGCTCAAGGGCTTGCTGGCCTACACTGAACTGCCGCACGCCAGTTGTGATTTCAACCATGACCCACATTCGGCCATCGTCGATGCCAGTCAGACCCGCGTTTCCGGCCCCCGGCTGGTCAACCTGCTGGCCTGGTTCGACAACGAATGGGGTTTTGCCAACCGTATGCTCGACGTTGCCGATCACTATCTGCACGTCGTCAATCAAACCCGCTCCACTTGTAAACAGCCCTGAAGGACTGCATTCATGACCGTGTTGAAGATGACCGACCTCGACCTGCAAGGTAAGCGCGTACTAATCCGCGAAGACCTCAACGTCCCCGTTAAGGACGCTGTGGTTGCCAGCGATGCGCGCATCCTCGCTTCGCTGCCGACCATCAAGCTGGCGCTGGAAAAGGGCGCGGCCGTGATGGTCTGCTCGCACCTGGGCCGCCCGACCGAAGGTGAGTTCTCTGCCGAGAACAGCCTCAAGCCGGTTGCTGAGTACCTGAGCAAAGCCTTGGGCCGCGAAGTGCCGCTGGTTGCCGATTACCTGGACGGTGTCGAAGTAAAAGCCGGTGACATCGTGCTGTTCGAGAACGTGCGCTTCAACAAGGGCGAGAAAAAGAACGCTGACGAGCTGGCGCAGAAGTACGCGGCGCTGTGCGACGTGTTCGTGATGGACGCTTTCGGTACCGCTCACCGTGCTGAAGGTTCGACCCACGGTGTGGCCAAGTTTGCCAAAGTCGCTGCCGCAGGCCCGCTGCTGGCCGCCGAGCTGGATGCCTTGGGCAAGGCCCTGAAGGCCCCGGCCAAGCCAATGGCTGCCATCGTCGCCGGCTCCAAAGTATCGACTAAACTCGACGTACTCAACAGCCTGAGCCAGATCTGCGACCTGCTGATCGTCGGTGGTGGCATCGCCAACACCTTCCTGGCGGCTGCCGGTCACCCAGTCGGCAAGTCGCTGTATGAGCCAGACCTGATCGACACCGCCAAGGCCATCGCCGCCAAGGTCAAAGTGCCGTTGCCCGTAGACGTTGTGGTTGCCAAGGAATTCGCTGAAAGCGCCGCTGCTACCGTCAAACTGGTGGCTGACGTTGCTGAAGACGACATGATTCTCGACATCGGCCCACAAACCGCGGCCAATTTCGCCGAGCTGCTGAAGTCGTCGAAGACTATCCTGTGGAACGGCCCGGTGGGTGTGTTCGAGTTCGATCAGTTCGGTAACGGCACCAAAGTGCTCGCCCAGGCTATCGCCGAAAGCACCGCGTTCTCGATCGCCGGTGGTGGCGACACCCTGGCCGCTATCGACAAATATGGCGTGGCCGAGCAAATCTCCTACATTTCTACCGGTGGTGGTGCATTCCTCGAGTTCGTCGAGGGCAAAGTCCTGCCAGCAGTGGAAGTACTGGAACAACGGGCCAAGGCCTGATCCGCTCAGCGCCTGGCAAAGGGAGCGACCTGATGGTCAAGCGATTGCCTGTGTTTATCCTGGTCGGGATGCTGAGCGCCTGCTCCAGTACCCCGGAGCCTGAGGCTGATAAGCCTGGTGCACCGAAAGGTGGCTGCTATCAGTCCGAATGGCAGGCGGAAACCGTCCCGGTGATCAACAAGCGGTTGGGCCCGGATGGCCTGGAAAAATACGACGACGAACACCAGCGCCGGGCTCAGGGTTGCCCTTGATCGGTTGATGGCAACCTACCGGCCAGTTTGTGGTCTGCTAGAGGATATTGGATGAAAGGTGTCGTGGCCCTGATGGCCCTGGCAGTACTGGGCGGATGCGCAAGCTTCTCGTCTTCTTCACCGGCACCGTCGGACAACTGGACCCGTTGGGTCTGTGACAGCCAGGCCGAAGTGCTCTGGCGTTTTGCCGACAGCAGCCTGCAAAGCGTCGATGTGCGCTTGGGGGGCGGTGACCAGGTGTATCGGCTCAAGGCCGAGCCGGGCGCTTCGGGTGCGTTGTACAGCGATGGTGTGCTGGCGTTTCACAGCAAGGGTGATGAAGGCCTGGTGTACTGGGTCGCCACCAACGATTTGATAGGGCGGGCCTGCAAGGCGCCGTGACTGGCCGGGCCGCGTGATGGCGGCCCACACTACTTGAATAGCAACCGCCACTGCGGCAGGCTTGCACGAAAAACGACGCTTGTCGGGAGAGAGATACACAATGGCACTCATTAGCATGCGCCAGATGCTGGACCACGCCGCCGAGTTCGGCTACGGCGTTCCAGCTTTCAACGTTAACAACCTCGAGCAGATGCGCGCCATCATGGAAGCCGCCGACAAGACCGACTCCCCGGTGATTGTCCAGGCCTCGGCCGGTGCCCGCAAATACGCTGGCGCGCCGTTCCTGCGCCACCTGATCCTGGCTGCGATCGAAGAGTTCCCGCACATCCCGGTGTGCATGCACCAGGATCACGGCACCAGCCCTGACGTCTGCCAGCGCTCGATCCAGCTGGGTTTCAGCTCGGTGATGATGGACGGCTCGCTGGGTGAAGACGGCAAGACCCCAACCGACTACGAGTACAACGTGCGCGTCACCCAGCAGACCGTGGCCATGGCGCATGCCTGTGGTGTTTCGGTTGAAGGTGAACTGGGCTGCCTGGGTTCGCTGGAAACCGGTATGGCTGGTGAAGAAGACGGCATCGGTGCCGAAGGCATTCTGGATCACAGCCAGATGCTGACCGACCCGGAAGAAGCCGCCGACTTCGTCAAGAAGACCCAGGTCGATGCCCTGGCAATCGCCATCGGCACCAGTCATGGCGCCTACAAGTTCACCAAGCCACCTACCGGTGATGTCCTGGCAATTGACCGCATCAAGGAAATCCACAAGCGCATCCCTAACACCCACCTGGTGATGCACGGTTCTTCCTCTGTGCCGCAAGAGTGGTTGGCGATCATCAACCAGTACGGTGGTGACATCAAAGAGACCTACGGCGTACCGGTTGAGGAAATCGTCGAAGGCATCAAGTACGGCGTGCGCAAGGTCAACATCGACACCGACCTGCGTCTGGCCTCGACCGGTGCCATGCGTCGCCTGATGGCGCAGAACCCAAGTGAGTTCGACCCGCGCAAGTTCTTCGGTGCCACCGTAACGGCCATGCGTGATGTCTGCATCGCCCGTTACGAAGCTTTCGGTACTGCCGGCAATGCCTCGAAGATCAAGCCGATCTCCTTGGAAGGCATGTTCCAGCGCTACCTCAAAGGTGAGCTGGCCGCCAAGGTCAACTAAGACCCGGGCGTAAAAAAACCCGCAGCGATGCGGGTTTTTTTATACCTTTCACGCCAAGCACAGGGATGTATTGGCTTGATTGGTCAGACCGTTAGTCGGCTAACGGTGCTTTCGTGTGATGATGGCAATCTGATGACTTCAGATTTATGGCAGCCAGGTCTAGAGTTAGTTTCGGATTTCAACCGAAATTCGATGTCAGTTTCCCAAGAGAAGCAGCATGGATTGCGCGCAACCTCATCCAAACGATGGCGGCTCGGTACTACTGGTCGTCGACGATTACCCTGAGAATCTGATCAGCATGCGTGCCTTGCTGGCCCGTCAGGACTGGCAAGTGCTCACCGCAAGCTCCGGAACGGAAGCGCTGAGCGCGCTACTCGAGCACGAAGTCGATCTGGTCCTGCTGGATGTGCAGATGCCCGGCATGGACGGTTTCGAAGTGGCCCGGCTAATGCGCGGTAGCCAGCGCACCCGGCTTACCCCGATCATTTTCCTGACGGCCAACGAGCAGTCCCAGGCGGCCGTGCTTAAAGGTTACGCCAGTGGCGCGGTCGATTACCTGTTCAAACCCTTCGATCCACAAATTCTCAAACCCAAGGTCCAGGCCTTGCTGGAGCAGCAGCGCAACCGCCGTTCTTTGCAGCGTTTGAGCCATGACCTGGAAGCCGCCCGGGCGTTCAATGCTTCGGTGCTCGAAAATGCCGCCGAAGGTATCCTGGTGGTGGCGGAGGACGGTTTGATCCGTTTCGCCAACCCGGCTATTGCCGGCTTGCTCGACGCGCCGTTCGAACACTTGCAGGGCATGTCGCTGCTGGATTTTGTGCAGTCACCCGGATCGACCTCGTGGCGTGACTCGGCGTTTTATCGCACTTACCTGGAGCGCGACACCCTACGCATTCACGATGCCGTGTTGCGTACCCTGGGTGGGCATCCGATACCTGTCGCGCTGTCATGTGCGCCGTTACCCAGTGAGCAGCGAGCCCTGGTGGTTACCGTGCTGGACATGTCGGTAGTGCGCCACTTGCACCAGCAACTCGAGTACCAGGCCATCACCGATCCGCTGACCGGCCTGCTCAATCGGCGGGGTTTCTACCAGGCGGCGGAAAGTGCGTTGTTGCGTAACGAGCGCTTGGATCGGCCGCAGGCCTTGTTGTTTTTGGATCTGGACGGCTTCAAGCGGATCAACGATTCACTCGGACATGAGGCTGGTGACCGGGTGCTCAATTGGGTGGCCGAGCAGCTCAAGGATTGCCTGGGTAATTGCGCGATTCTTGCGCGCATGGGGGGCGACGAATTCACCGCGTTGCTCGACTCGCTTGAATACCCTGAACAGGCCGCGCGTTGTGCCGAAAAGCTCATCGAGCGTATGTCTATCTATCAAGAAATCGATGGGCTGGAGGTGACCCTTGGGGTCAGTATCGGTATCGCCACCTACCCAGAGTGCGGAGCCAGTCTGGATGGGCTGCTGCGCGCTGCGGATGCTGCGATGTATGCGGCGAAACAATCGGGCCGTCAGCAGTACCGCTATTACGATCAGGACTTGAACGGGCGCGCGCGTTCGCGGCTGATGCTTGAAGACAGTGTACGTGGCGCCATTGAACACAAGGAGTTCACCCTGGCTTACCAACCCCAGGTAGCGTTGGCCGATGGTCGCCTAAGGGGTTTCGAGGCGCTGTTGCGTTGGCGCCATCCCAGCGTTGGCGACGTGTCGCCAGGTTTATTCATTCCGCTGCTGGAGGAGGCCCGGCTGATCACCCGCCTGGCCAGTTGGATTTACCAAAACGGGGCGGCACAGCGCCGGGCCTGGAACGAGCGCTATGATGCTGGCCTGGTGTTGGCTATCAGTCTGAGCCAGGTGCAGTTCAGCATGCCCAACCTGGTGGAGGAGTTGGCGCGGGTTATATTTTGCCAAGAGCTTCAGCCGGCCCAGCTGGAAGTGGAAATTGCCGAATCCTCCTTGTGCTACAACTTCGATGACGCCATTAAGCAGCTGCACCGGCTGCATAAACTCGGGGTGCGCATTGCCCTGGATGATTTTGGTGCAGGCGATTGTTCGTTGCGCAGGATCCGTGATCTGCCCATCGATACCCTCAAGCTTGATCGGCACCTGGTGGCACAGCTACCGGAATCGAGTGCTGACGCGGCAATGGTGCGCTGTTTGATCGAGCTCTGCCGGGAGTACGGGATCACCGTGGTCGCCGAGGGCGTGGAAACCCGTGAGCAGATGCGTTGGCTACAGGCCAACGGTTGTGAGTATGTACAAGGTTATCTACTGGCGCATCCGATGACCGCTGAGGATGCCGGCGAGTTTCCGCGCTTTTTTGACTGGCAACAGGTGTAGTTGGGTACACTGCGTTTTTTATCCGCCCGCTTTCGCCCATGACCGCTCTGAAGTACCTCCAAGCCTATCCGCCCGCGTTGCAAGATCAGGTACGCCAGTTGATTGCCAGCAATCGTCTGGGTGACTACCTGCAGCAACGCTACCCGGACCGTCATGCCGTGCAGAGTGACAAGGCGCTGTACAGCTATGCTCAGGGCCTCAAGCAGGAATACCTGCGCAACGCGTCGAACCTGGACAAAGTCTTGTTCGACAACCGCCTGGACCTGACCCATCGTGCGCTGGGCCTACACACGGCCGTCTCGCGGGTGCAGGGCGGCAAGCTGAAGGCGAAGAAGGAAATCCGCATCGCCTCACTGTTCAAGGACGCGGCGCCGCAATTTTTGAAAATGATCGTGGTGCATGAGTTGGCCCATTTGAAGGAAAGTGACCACAACAAGGCCTTTTACCAACTCTGCGAACACATGCAGCCGGGCTACCATCAACTGGAATTCGACCTGCGTGTCTACCTGATTTACCGCGAGCTGCCTGGCAACGGGTGAGCCGTAAGGACCTGCCAATGGATGTGAGCAAGACCAAGACCAGTTTTTACCGTCGGCTGTACGTCGCCTGGTTGATCGATAGCCAGACCGCTGTCAGCGTGCCTGCGCTGATGGAGGCGACCGGTATGCCCCGGCGCACCGCGCAGGACACTATTGCCGCGCTGGCCGATCTGGATATCGTCTGTGAGTTCGAGCAGCAGGCGGGCGCGCGTAATCATGCCGGACACTATCGAATTCGCGATTGGGGGGCGATCGACAAGCAGTGGATCATCCAGCATTTGCGCAACATTCGTGAGGTTCTCGGATATCCCTGACGGGCGGGCGTGGGCGGATTCACCGGTCCGGCGTCCCGGTGAATCTGCTGCTAAAAGATGTAGCGGCTCCAGATTTCAACCGCGGCGCATGCCGATGTGGGGAATATCGTCCTCAAGATATTCCTCGCCCACCACGACAAAGCCATAGCCTGCGTAGTAGTCCTGCAAGTGCGCCTGTGCAGACAGGTAAACCGGTACTCCAGGCCAGTTCTTCTCAGCCTGTTCCAGTGCCTCCTTGATCAGTTCATGACCCAGCCCCTGACCCCGTGCAGACGGCGCAGTGACCACGCGGCCAATCACCACATCGCCGCCTTGAGAGTCTGGATCGAGCAAGCGCAGGTAGGCTTTTAGCTCGTCATTCTGCCAGCCCATCAGGTGGCAGGTGTCGCCGGACAGGTCTTGGCCATCGACTTCCTGATAGGCGCACTTCTGCTCGACGACGAAGACTTCGGTGCGCAAGCGCAGAATGGCATAGAGTTGTTCTTTACCAATATCGCTGTGATGTTTACAGATCCAGTCAATACTCATGGTGGCTCTCAAGCAGTTGATTGGCATGATCATGGCAGATGACTGGGCTGAGGACGAGGGCGAAAATGCCACAAGACGACTCAAGGTGTGATGCCAATCAAGGTGAAGGCAATTTGATATCATTGATCCTGCCTTGACGCTTGATCTTTGTGTAACCTGCGCAAATGTGCTGATAACGGTAGCTCTCAAGCAGTTGACATCAACGACGTGAAACGGCGCGTCTACTAAAGGATTTGAGCATGGCTGCGCTGCTTCGAGTCTTGGCTTTGCTTGGATTGTTGTTGGCACTCAATACCGCACAAGCGGAAAAACTGCGCCTGGTTGCCGACAGTTGGCCGCCCTTTGCGGATGCCAGTATGCCCGGTGGCGGTCTGGCCACGGTGATCGTCACCACCGCCTTGCGCCGCGCCGGTTACGACAGCGAGTTCGAGCAAGTGCCTTGGGCGCGGGCGTTACTGGGGGTGGAAGAGGGGCGCTACGACGTCCTGATCAACGCCTGGTTCAATGACAGCCGTACTCAGATCGGCGCGTTCTCTGCAGGCTATCTGAGCAATCGCGTTCGCTTGCTCAAGCGCAAGGGTGATCCGCTCACGTTCAACAGTTTGAACGATCTTTATCCCTATCCGATTGCGGTGGTCAGGGATTATGCCTATTCACCAGCGTTCGATGCCGATCAGCGTTTGCAAAAAATACCGGTGCGCAACTTTTCTGTGGCGGTGCGCATGCTGGCTGCCGGCAGAGTGGGCTTGACCCTTGAAGACGAATACGTCGCGCGCTACTTCCTGCAGCGTGAATCGCGCTCGGTGCGTGATCACATTGAGTTCATCGACCCACCGCTGAGTGAAAATCCCCTGCATATTCTGGTGAGTCTGAAGACGCCTCAGCACCAGCAGATCATTGCCGGTTTCAACCGTGCCATTGACGAGATGAAGGCCGATGGCAGCTACGAGCGCTTACTCAAGCACTACGGCTTCTGATCAGGCGGGTGCATCTTCCTTGATCAAGTGGGCGGCCAGGGTACGCAGCGGGCCCAACTGACGGCAGATCAGGGCCAGTTGGGTCTGTACCAGCCGCTGGTTTTCTTCCAGCTCTTCGGGCATCTGCTCCAGGGCGTTGGCAAGCGCTTCTTCAGTATCGCTGTGGATCGCCACTGGCAGCTTGCTGGCCAGACCTTCGGCGATTTCATCCAGGCTGTTGGCCAAGCTGGCTCCGGCGCCGTCAATCAATTGCTCATGGACGTCGGCAGGCAAGCTGGTTTCGCGATGTGCACCCAGGCCTGAAAGATAACTGAGCAACGTGTGCGAGAGCACCAGGAAGCGAAAGCCGACGTCCGCCTCCTTACGAAAATGCCCAGGCTCCATGAGCATGTTGGCCAACGTGGTCGACAGCGCCGCATCGGCGTTGTGGGCGTTGCGCCGGGCCAAGCGGTAGGCCAGGTCGTCGCGCTTGCCCTGGGCGTATTGCTGCATGATCTGGCGCAGGTAGGTGCTGTTGCAGCTCAGGGTATTGGCCAGCACTTTGTTCAGGCGTCTGCCTTGCCAGTCCGGCAGGAACAGGAAGACCGCGAGAATCGCGATCAGGCTGCCTACCAGGGTATCGAACAAGCGTGGCAGGAACAGCCCGTAACCATCGCCAACCTGGTTGAAGCAGAACAGCACCATCAGGGTGATCGCTGCGGTGGCCAAGGTGTAACGAGTGGTGCGGTTGACGAAGAACACGACCCCGGCCGCCACGGCGAACAGCGACTGGATGATCGGGCTCGGAAACAGGTCGAACAACGCCCAGCCCACGGTCAGGCCGATGGCGGTGCCGATGATCCGCTGCACCAGCTTGCGTCGCGTTGCACCGTAGTTGGGCTGGCACACGAACAGCGTGGTGAGGATGATCCAGTAGCCCTGGGTCGGGTGGATCAAGTGCACCATGCCGTAGCCGATCGACAGCGCCAGGGGCAGGCGCAGCGCGTGGCGGAACAGCAGTGAGGTCGGGGTCAATTGCTGGCGCAGGCGGCTCCATACGTCACGCAAGTTGCGCGGTGAGCGGTCGAGCAGGCTGCTGTCGCTGGCGTCGGCAAGCAGGTCCGGATTGCTCGCATCGCTGAGCAGGCGGTCGAGGGTCGCCAGGTTCGCGGCCAGGGCGCGCAGCGAACGCAGCAGACCGCGCCAGGCCGGGTTGCTCTGAATGCGCAAGTGCTCCAAGGAGGCATTGAGATCTTCCAGGGCCTGGGCAAAGCCGCTGTCGTAGCTGAACGGTTGGCGTAACTGGATCGATTCGGACAGTTGCTGGCAGGCCACCCCTTGCTGGCGCAGCAGGCGCTGGCAGCGGAACAGTACGTCGCTGTGAAAGAAGGCTTCGGTCAGGGCGTTGTAGGGGTAGTGCGAAGAGCTGGCGCGCTCGTGGATGTCCTGGGCGAGAAAGTACAGCTTCAGGTATCGGCTGACCTTCGAGCCGGGGCGGCCATTACCGACTCGGTGCAGGATGATTTCCTTGGCCGCATTGAGCGCCGCAACTACCCGGCCATTCTGTTGCGCCAGCTCCAGGCGCCGGGCTTCCACATCCAGTTGGCGGATGGGTTCGAACAGCGTGGCCTTGAGCTTCAGGTAACGGCCCAATTCACGGAACAGCCGCGCCAGACTTTGCTGCACCGGCTGGTTGGAGAACAGTGCTTGCCACAACACCGAGAGTAGCCCGTACCAGGCAGCCCCGGCCACCAGTAGCAGGGGCTCGTGCCAGAAGTCGCTGACTTCACCGCCGCGCTGGTCTACGCCGATCATGGTGTAGACCGAGAGAATCAATGTCGCTGAAGCGATGGCGCCATAGCGCTCACCCAAGGCGCCGAGCATGGTCAGGGCAAAGCTGGCCAGGGCCAGGGCACAGACAAAAATCAGTGGATAGGGAAACAGCAACTCTACCGATAGGGCGGCAACGGTAAAGCACACCAGAGTGACCGCCAGCGCGTTCAGGCGCCCTTGCCAGCTGTCGTCGGTCTCGGCCAGGGCGCTGGCGATAATGCCCAGGAACAGCGGGATCAGCAGGCTCATCTCGTCCTGGTACCAGCACAGCAGCATGCTGCCGGTCAGAGCGATGAGGACGCGGATGGCATAGCTGAACTTGTCCAGGGCCCAGAGGCGGCGCAACGATTGGCTGAACGAGGAGGATGACATGTCGGGTAGGCAGGCCTTGGGCGATGATCGAAATTGAGCCAGTCAGGTGGCAACCGTGTTACGGCTGTCATCTGACCAGCAAAATTTGTTCCTTGATGCGCTGATTCTACCGCGAAGGTTAGACGAACTGCGCGGCGGCGTACGCCGAGGCCCAGGCCCACTGGAAGTTGAAGCCGCCAAGGTGGCCGCTGACGTCGAGCACTTCACCGATAAAGTACAGCCCCGGGCTTTTCAGCGACTCCATGGTCTTGGAGGACACTTCGCGGGTATCGACACCACCGAGGGTCACTTCCGCGGTGCGGTAGCCTTCGGTGCCCGCTGGGACCACTTGCCAGGCCGCCAGCTGGTCACTGACCTGGGCCAGCTCGGCCGGAGTGTACTGCTTCATCGGCTTGGAGACGAACCAATTCTCGGCCAGCAGGTTGGCCATCTTCTTGGTGAAAATCTCACCGAGCAGGGTTTTAAGTTCGCTGTTGGGGCGCTCGCTCTGTTGCTGCTGCAGCCAGCTCAAGGCGTCGTGTTCGGGCAGCAAGTTGATTTCGACGGTATCACCGGGCTCCCAGAACGAAGAAATCTGCAGGATTGCCGGCCCGCTCAGACCACGGTGAGTAAACAGCAGGTTCTCGCGAAAGCGGGTGCCATTGCAGCTGGCGACACAATCCACCGAGGTGCCGGACAGTTCCGTACAGATCGCCTTGAGCTGTGGCTCGGTGATGGTGAACGGTACAAGACCGGCGCGGGTTGGCAGCAAGGTATGACCGAACTGGCGAGCGACCTGATAACCAAAGCCGGTAGCGCCCAGGGTCGGAATTGACAGGCCGCCGGTAGCGATCACCAGTGACTGGCACTGGAATTGCCCGGCGCTGGTTTCCAGCAAGTAGCCACCGTCGACTTTCTCGATCTGGTCGATGCGGGTATCCATGCGCAGCTGGGCGCCGGCATTGTCGCATTCGCTCAGGAGCATGCCGAGGATGTCGCTGGACTTGTTATCGCAGAACAGTTGGCCGAGTTTTTTCTCGTGATAGGGCACGGCGTGTTTGCCGACCATCTCGATGAAGTCCCACTGGGTGTAGCGGGCCAGAGCCGACTTGCAGAAGTGCGGGTTGTGCGAAAGAAAGTTGGCAGGCTCGGTGTACATGTTGGTGAAGTTGCAGCGACCACCGCCGGACATCAGGATCTTTTTACCCGGTTTGTTGGCGTGGTCGAGCAGCAGTACCTGACGGCCACGGCCGGCGGCGGTCAGGGCACACATCAGACCGGCGGCGCCTGCGCCAATGATGATCACTTCGGTGGAACGCACAGCGGTAGTCCTCGGGTCAGTGGTGAGGCATTCGCCGGCCTTGCCGGCGAAGAGGTCATCAAGAGCAACAAGAAATCAGACGATGCGCACGCGCAACGAACGGCCCTTGATCTTGCCGCTGTTCAGCCGCTGCAGTGCCTGTTTCGCCACCGCCCGCTCCACGGCAACAAACGCCTGGAAGTCGAAAATAGCGATCTTGCCTACCTGAGTGCCCGGCAACCCGGCATCACCGGTCAAGGCGCCAAGGATATCGCCTGGGCGCAGCTTGTCCTTGCGCCCGGCGGCAATGCACAGGGTGCTCATGGTCGGCAGCAGCGGCGCACCGTTCTGGGGCTTGAGGCTGTCCAGTTGTTCCCAGCGCAGCGGGGCTTTCTGCATCTGCTCGATCGCTTGCGCGCGATGGCCTTCGGCCGGAGCGACCAGGCTCACCGCCAGACCTTTCTCACCGGCGCGGCCAGTGCGGCCGACGCGGTGCACATGGATTTCAGCATCGCGGGCCAGTTCGACGTTGATGACCATGTCCAGGGCATCGATGTCCAGGCCACGGGCGGCAACGTCAGTAGCGACCAGCACCGACAGGCTGCGGTTGGCGAACAGGGTCAGAACCTGGTCACGGTCACGTTGCTCCAGGTCGCCATGCAAGGCCTGGGCGGCGACACCCTTGGCCTGCAGGTGTTCGACCAGTTCCTGGCACTGCTGCTTGGTGAAGCAGAACGCCACGCAGGATTGTGGACGGAAGTGATCGAGCACTTTGCTCACCGCTTCCATGCGCTGTTCGGGGGCGATTTCGTAGAAGCGCTGTTCGATCTGGCTGTCGGCGTGCAGGGCTTCGACCTTGACGGTCTGCGGATCGCGCATGAAGGTCGAAGCCAGCTGCTTGATGCCGGCCGGGTAGGTAGCCGAGAACAGCAGTGTCTGACGACGTTTTGGGGTTTGTTCGATGATGTCGGCGATGGCGTCGTAAAAACCCATGTCGAGCATGCGGTCGGCTTCATCGAGGATCAGCGTGTTGAGACCGTCGAGCACCAGGGTGCCTTTGCTCAGGTGTTGTTGAACACGGCCCGGGGTACCGACGATGATATGCGCGCCGTGCTCCAGCGAAGCGATCTGCGGGCCCAGCGACACGCCGCCACACAGGGTCAGGATCTTGATGTTGTCTTCGGCACGGGCCAGACGACGCAGCTCCTTGGCCACCTGGTCGGCCAGCTCGCGGGTTGGGCACAGGACCAGTGCCTGGCAACCGAAGTAGCGCGGGTTGATCGGGTTGAGCAGGCCGATGCCGAACGCGGCAGTCTTGCCGCTACCGGTCTTGGCCTGGGCAATCAGGTCCATGCCTTTGAGAATGACCGGCAGGCTCTGGGCCTGGATCGGGGTCATCTGGGCGTAGCCGAGGGCGTCCAGGTTGGCCAGCATGGCGGCGGACAGCGGCAAGGTGGCGAAGGCGGTGGCAATGGTGGTCACGAGGCGGGCCTGCAAAACAAAATGTCGCGCAGTGTACCAGCCTCGTGGCCATTAGCCCTAAGGCTCGATCTCCGGTTCCGGACGAGGGGCACGCCTTCCGTCCGTCCTCGCCAGCTGCATGAAGATCGCCGCCGCCAGCATGGCCATCAGGCCGATGGTCAGGAAGGTCAGTTGAAATGCTCCCAAGGTACTCTCCACACCTTCGGCACTGCCCGCTGCGCTGAAGCCGCCGAGCAACGCACCCGCACAGGCTACGCCGAGGCTCAGGGACAGTTGTGCCACCACTGAAAGCAAACTATTGCCGCTGCTGGCGCTGGCATCGTCGAGATCGATCAGGGTGACGGTATTCATCGCGGTGAACTGCATCGAGTTGACGGCGCCAAGCAGAGCCAGCTGGAACAACAGCAAGGCGTAAGGCGTTTGTTCGTCAACCAGTCCCAGGCTGGCCAGCAACAATCCGAGCAACAGGGTGTTGCCCGTGAGTATGGTGCGATAGCCAAAGCGCTCGATCAGCGGCCGGGCGATTGATTTGGCCAGCATCGCGGCCGCCGCCAGGGGAATCATACTCATGCCGGCCTGGGCCGGTGAATAACCCAGGGCCACCTGCAGCAGCAACGGCACCAGAAACGGCAAGGCGCCGCTGCCCAGGCGGGCGAACAGGTTGCCGAGAATGCCCACGGAAAAGGTGCGCGTGCGGAACAGGCTGGGTGCAAACAGCGGGTTATCGATGCGCCCGGCGCGCAGCCAATAGGCCGCCAGGCATGCCATACCGGCAAACAACAGCAACATCACCCGCAGGTGCGGCAGGTGCAATTCGCCCAGGCCTTCCATGGCGATGGTGATCAACACCATGGCGGCACCGAACAACACGAATCCCACCCCATCAAAGCGCGTGCGCTCACTGCCGCGCAGGTCAGGAATGAAGCGCCATACGGCGTAACAGCCGATCACCCCCACCGGCAGGTTGAGCAGGAAGATCCAGTGCCAGCTGAGGATTTCCACCAGCCAGCCGCCCATGGTCGGACCCAGCAGTGGGCCGAGCAGGCCGGGGATGGTGATAAAGCTCATGATCCGCACCAGCTCCGAGCGCGGGTAGGCGCGCAGCACCACCAGGCGTCCTACCGGCAGCATCAGTGCGCCGCCCAAACCCTGTACCACCCGCGCCGCCACCAGCATGCTGAGGCTTTCTGACAGGGCGCAAAGCAGTGAGCCGAGGCTGAACAGCAGGATTGCGCCGAAGAAAATCCGCTTGGTGCCAAAGCGGTCTGCGATCCAGCCCGAGGCCGGGATCAGCAGGGCCACGGTGAGCATGTAGGCGATGATCACCGACTGCATGCGCAGCGGGTCTTCGGCCAAGTCGCGGGCCATGGCTGGCAAGGCGGTGTTGAGGATGGTGCCGTCGAGCGACTGCATGAAAAAAGCGATGGCCACGACCCACGGGATCCAGCGGGCGGTGGTCGGGTCCAGCGGGGCGCGGTTGGGCATGATTTCTCAGGTGTCCTTTAGGGCCTCATCGCCGGCCAGGCCGACGATGAGGTTCATCACAATGTCAACGTCAGGCGTTTGACCAGCGCTCCTGGCAAGTGGCTCGAACTGGTCTGGCGCTGCCCATAGGTGCTGGTCGACAGGATCAACTCGCGCTCCTGGGTCAAGGCTTCCAGTTGCGAACCCAACAAACTGTAGACGCTGTCATCGAAACGCATGGTGCTGACCGGTGCCTGGATTTTCCCGTCCTCGACCCAAAAGGTAGCAAAGCGCGTCAGGCCGGTCATGCGCGCGGCAGGCAGGTCAGAGAAGTTCAGGTACCAAAGGTTGCTGATGTACAGGCCGGTGCCCAGGCGGGCGAGGAGATCTTCCTGTTCGAGCTCGCCAGCGGCCATGCTCAATGCACAAGGTGATTCATGGCCATCGGCACCGTTGGCGACTAACTCGAGCTCGGCGGCGCTGCGGGCACAGATCAAGCGATCCAGGCCTTGGCCTTGCTCAATCAAGCGCAAATCGCTGCGCGGCGTGCCTTCATCGGAAAACGCCGGGCTCAGCGAGCCGCTGACCTGCTCGGCGATGCTGACCAATCGATTGAGCCGTGCATCGCCAGCATACAGGCGTTGCAGAGGACTGTTCTTGGTGGCTAGTGATTGAGCGGAAAAACCGCCCCAGCAGAGCATGGCCATGATTTCATCGATTGCCGCCGGGGCCAGGTAGGCGCGGTATTCACCAGGGGCGAGGGTCTTGAGTGGCCGGCCAAGGTATTCCAGCTGTTCGCGTGCCTGACGCAGGCGCAGAGCCAAGGCTTCGCTGTCCCAGTTCTGACCGGCATAGTTGGCTTTGACGGCTTGGCCGTTGCTATGGAACAGGCTCCAGTCGAAGTTGAAGCTGTTGGCCTGGTGCCAGCCGAAGGCGTCGAAAGAGTTGGCAAAACCACGGCAAATGGGCCCCGCAGCATAGATGCCGACCAGATCAAGGTCGCTTGCCCCTTGTTCGATCTGCGCCAACACCTGCGCAATCTCAGGTAGGGCCTGATCCTGCACGCTGTGGCTGTGCCAGGCACTTTCGTTGAGTTGTAGATAGGGGTCAGTTTCAAGCAGCGGCAGGGTCTGACGCAATTGTTCAAGTGCTTGCAGCACGCGCTGCCGGTCGACTTCGGCATCGTTGCCCAAGGTGAACTGCAGCTCTGCCTGACGGCCGTCCTTGACCAGCTTGAGGACGCAACTGGCTTGCTGTACTTCACCGGCCTGGCGCACTTTGCCATGGTTGAAACGGATGAACTGCGAGTGTTCGGCACTGTAACTGAGGGTGAAGTGCTCTGGCGTTCGAACCTGTTGTTGCAGGCAGGCCACCAGGGTCTGGAAACTGTGCAGTGGGGTGGTAGCCATCAGGCGTCTCCTCCGAATACGTCAATCTGGCTGAAGACACAGGCCGGTGAAGCGTGCCCGACCCGGACCACCTGGTTTGGCTCACCCTTGCCGCAATTGGGTGTGCCCAGTACCTGGAAAGTACTGGCGTCGCCAACCGCGCTGAGGTTGCCCCAGAACTGTGCGGATATCCCCCGGTAGTTAGGGTTTTTCACGACTTCCTTGAGCTCGCCGTTCTCGATCAACTGGCCCCATTCACAGCCAAACTGGAACTTGTTGCGTGCGTCATCGATAGACCAGGAGCGGTTGGTGCGCATCAGGATGCCGTGCTCGATACCCGCAATCAGCTGCTCGAGGCTTTTGTCCCCGGGTTCGATGTTGAGGTTGGCCATGCGATCGATCGGCGCGCGGTTCCAGCCACAGGCACGGCTGTTGGCAACACCGTCCAGCCCCGATCGGAACTGCGACAGGGCACCGCCCAGGGGGCGCAACAACAAGCCATCACGGATCAGGAACTGCTTGTCGGCGGCGCTGCCGTCGTCGTCGTGGCTGTAGCTGGCCAGCTCTTCGCCAATGCTCGGGTCGAAGGTCACATTGAGCAATTTCGAGCCGTATTGCAGGGTGCCGAAATCACTGGCTTTGACGAAGCTGGTGCCGGCGTAGTTGCGCTCATCGCCGAGAATTCGGTCCATCTCCAAGGGATGACCGATGGATTCGTGGATCTGCAGCATCATCTGGTCGGGCATCAGCAGCAGGTCGCGGACCCCGCTTGGCGTATTGTCGGCCATGAGCAATTGCAGGGCCTGGTCAGCGACCTTGGCACCAGCGCCAATCAGGCCGCAGCGCTCGATTACATCCAGGCCGCCCTGTTGGCCGAAGTTTTCCCGGCCCAGGGTGCGGCTCTGACTGTCTTGGCCATCGAACGCGGTGACGCCAAAGCCTGGATAGATAAACCGCTGGGCTTGGCGCAGCTCTGCGCCGGCAGTGTTCAGGTAGATTTGTTCGACGTTAGTGATACCAAGGCTTGCCTGCCAGTTCACCAGGCGGCTGTCGGCAGGCACGCTGGCTGATTCACTGGCGAGCAAGGCATAGCAGTCGGCCAGGGACGGCAAGGGTTGCTCGAGGTTGGGCGAAAAATAGTCGCTGTGCCCCGTGGCGACGGGCTGCTCGCTGAGGTCAAGGAGTGCCCGTGTGCCAATCTGTGCAGCCAGTTCCTGCGCCTGATCCAGGGCACGCTGCAGGCCAGCTTGAGACAAGTCGGCGGTGGCGGCATAGGCTTCTACACCCTTGACCCGGACGGTCAGCATGACGCCTTCGTCGCGGTAGAAAAACGGCGGTTCGGCGACGTTCTTACGTACTGAAAGCTGCTGTTGGGACTGCTGCACATAGCGCAGCGAAAAAAAATCGGCATCACTGCGCAAGGCGGCAAAGCGCTGGCGCAGCAATGCGGTCATCTCAAACATGCAAGAACCTCCGTGGGTACGGTGGTTCCCCCTCAGAACCACTCGTCGCGCATGCTCAGGCAGGTATCATCGCGGGCCTCGAGCAATGCCAGCTCATTATGGCAGCCCGGCACTTCCCAGGTCAGGAAATAACGCGCCGCCTGCAGCTTGCCTTGGTAGAAGTCGTAATCGGCCTGAATGCCCCAGGCCAGACCCTGTTCAGCATGGACCGCCTGTTCCAGCCAGCGCCAACCAACAACACAGTGACCAAAGGCTTTCAGGTACAGCGCTGAGTTGGCCAGCGCGAGATTGACCTGACCTTGGGCCAGGTCGCCGAGCAGACTCAGGGTTACGCGTTGCAGGCGCACCTGCAATTGCTCAAGGGGCGTGCGCAAATGATCAAGACTGGGGTAGCCACTGGCGCGTTCGCAGGTGGTGGCGATCAGACGTACCAGTTGCTTGAGCCCGGCACCGCCGTTCTGTGCCAGCTTGCGCCCCAGCAGGTCGAGTGACTGGATGCCGTGGGTACCTTCGTGGATCGGGTTCAAGCGGTTGTCGCGGTAGTACTGTTCGACCGGGTATTCGCGGGTGTAGCCGTGGCCACCAAGAATCTGGATCGCCAGTTCGTTGGCCTTGAGGCAAAACTCCGAAGGCCAGGATTTGACGATCGGGGTCAGCAGATCGAGCAGCTCATGGGCCTGCTGGCGCTGGCTTTCAAACTCGCCGCTCTGGGTTTCATCGAACAACCGCGCCGCATACAGGCCGAGGTCGAAGGCGCCTTCGACGTAGGCTTTCTGGGTCAGCAGCATGCGTTTCACGTCGCTGTGACTGATGATCGGTACGGCTGGGGTAGCGGGGTCTTTGTTGTCCACCAGGCGCCCTTGCGGTCGCTGACGTGCATATTTAAGGGAATACAGGTAACCGGCATAGCCGAGCATCACCGCCCCCATGCCGACGCCGATGCGCGCCTCGTTCATCATCTGGAACATGCAGGCCAGGCCCTGATGCGGTTTGCCCACCAGATAGCCGACGCATTCACCGTTATCGCCGAAGTTCAGCGCTGTCGAGGTGGTGCCGCGCCAGCCCATCTTGTGGAACAGCCCGGCCAGTAGCACGTCGTTGCGTGGGCCCAGGCTGCCGTCGGCATTGACCAGGAATTTGGGCACGATAAACAGTGAGATGCCTTTTACCCCCGGCGGTGCGTCCGGCAGCTTGGCGAGGACCATATGCACGATGTTTTCTGACAGCGGGTGATCGCCGCCGGAAATGAAGATCTTGTTGCCGCGCAGGCGATAGCTGCCATCAGCGGCAGGTTCGGCGCGGGTGCGGATATCGGCCAGGGACGAACCGGCATGCGGCTCGGTGAGGGCCATGGTGCCGAAGTAGCGACCTTCAATCATCGGTTGCAGGAACAGGCGCTTCTGCTCTTCAGTGCCGAAGCTCTCGATCAGATTGGCTGCGCCCATGGTCAGGAATGGGTAGGCGGTAGTCCCGGCGTTGGCTGCCTGGAAGTGGGCGAAACAAGCCTGCGAGAGCAGCGTCGGTAGTTGCATGCCGCCGGCCTCGAAGTCACGGCTGGCATTGAGGAAACCGGCTTCGAGAAAGGCATCGACGGCGGGTTTGACCTCGGGGATCAGAATCGCTTCGCCATTCTCATAGCGCGGTTCCTGTTCGTCGCCCTTGCGGTTATGCGGCGCGAAATACTTTTCGGCGATGGTGCGCGCAGTGTTCAGTGCGGCATCGAACGTCTCGCGGCTGTGTTCGGCAAAGCGTGGGCGTTGGGTTAGGGCCTCGGCGTCGAGCACTTCGTAGAGTTCGAAGGCCAGGTTGCGGGCGCTGAGCAGGGTCTCGGACATGACGGCATTCCTGTCTGGGGATGCGTCGAGTCTAGGAGGGGGAAAGGAGGGTGCCTAGCACCATAGATGGGGGTGATATGCCAGCTGTGCTGGGCGGCAAAACCCCATCGCCGGAAAGGCCGACCCCCATAGCATCAAGATTGTCTCGATTCCTGTGGGAGCCGGCCTTGCCGGCGATGGCGTTGTCTGGTCTATCAGCCGATTGTCATCAAACTCGCGTTACCACCGGCAGCAGCGGTGTTGACGCTCAGCGCGCGCTCGATCACCAGGCGTTCCAGGGCAATAGAGGTCTCGCCTGACGACAGGCCGTGCACGCCAACGATAGCACCAGCACGCTTGGCCACTTGCTCGCAGACAGCGCGCAACTGGTCGGAATGGCCATGATGCAGAACGGCGTCGAACACCACCTCATCCTGGGTCCAGTCACCGACCAGCTTGATGCGTGCTTGTACTTCTTTCGGCAGGCGGTTGCGCAGGGTCTTGCTCAGCTCGCCTTCCGGC
Source organism: Pseudomonas sp. UM16 (assembly GCF_050312595.1). Lineage (NCBI taxonomy): Bacteria > Pseudomonadati > Pseudomonadota > Gammaproteobacteria > Pseudomonadales > Pseudomonadaceae > Pseudomonas > Pseudomonas sp. UM16. Next base: position 57,050 of record NZ_JBNPJT010000014.1, read on the forward strand.
CATACGGCGGAACTACCCACGGCCAACACCGCAGCCAGTTGGGTCAGCAGGTCAGCTTCGACTTCAGCCAGGCACAGCACGTGTTCACGCGGCAGAATGGTGTAGCTGTTGCGCTCACCGGTCGGGCCGACCAGCAGGCGGCTGATACCGCTTTGCGACTGTTGAGCGAACTGCTCGCACAGGCTGACCAGGTCGTTCAGCGTGTTGCTCGCTGCCCAGGCCTTGAATGCTTGCAGCGGTTTGCTCAGCTCGTCGCGCATGCGGGTGTCCGGAGCGTTGTCACCGTCGGTGCGCAGGAACGATTGCTCGATCGCATCGGCCGGACGGGTCGACAGCAGGCGGTACAGGTACAGCGGGCCACCGGCTTTCGGACCAGTGCCGGAGAGACCTTCGCCGCCGAACGGCTGGACGCCGACCACGGCGCCGACGATGTTGCGGTTGACGTAGACGTTACCGGCGTTGACGTTGTCGATGACCTTAGCGATGGTTTCGTCGATCCGGGTGTGTACACCCAGGGTCAGGCCGTAACCGGAGGCGTTGATCTGCTCGATCAGTTGGTCGAGGTCCTTGCGGTTGTAGCGCACCACGTGCAGGACAGGGCCGAAGATCTCGCGTTGCAACTCGTCGAAGCTTTCCAGCTCGATCAGGGTTGGCATGACGAAAGTGCCGCGCTTGATTTCTTCACCGTCGGCAATGGCCATCTGGTAAACCGTGCGGCCTTTGTCACGCATGCCCTGGATGTGCTTCTCGATACCGGCCTTGGCTTCGGCGTCGATCACTGGGCCGATGTCCACTGACAGGCGCTCAGGGTTGCCCAGACGGCTTTCGGCCATGGCGCCCTTGAGCATTTCGATCACACGGTCGGCGGAGTCCTCCTGCAGGCACAGTACGCGCAGTGCCGAGCAGCGCTGGCCGGCGCTGTCAAAGGCCGAGGACACCACGTCGATGACCACTTGCTCGGTGAGTGCCGAGGAGTCGACGATCATCGCGTTCTGACCACCGGTTTCGGCAATCAGCGGGATCGGACGGCCCTGGGCATCCAGGCGACCGGCGATGTTGCGTTGCAGCAGGCGAGCGACTTCGGTGGAACCGGTGAACATCACACCTTTGACCCGGTCATCACCGACCAGGCCTGCACCGACGGTCTCACCGCGGCCTGGCAACAACTGCACCACACCTTCAGGAATACCGGCTTCAAGCAGTAGGCGTACAGCCTGGGCGGCGATCAGCGGAGTCTGCTCAGCAGGCTTGGCCAGCACCGGGTTACCGGCTGCCAAGGCTGCAGCGACCTGGCCACTGAAGATCGCCAGCGGGAAGTTCCACGGGCTGATGCACACCACTGGGCCCAATGGGCGGTGGGCATCGTTGCTGAAGTCGTTACGTGCTTGCACGGCGTAGTAGCGCAGGAAATCGACCGCTTCACGGACTTCAGCGATGGCATTGGCGAAGGTCTTGCCGGCTTCGCGGGCGAGCAGGCCCATCAGCGGCTGGATTTCGGCTTCCATCAGGTCGGCGGCGCGCTCGAGGATCGCAGCACGCTCAGCCGGCGGGGTGGCCTGCCAGATCGGTGCAGCGTTGAGAGCGCACTGGATGGCGTTATCGACGTCGGCAACGGTAGCTTCTTGGACGTGACCAACCACGTCACGGTGATCGGACGGGTTGAGCACCGGCGCGGCGGCTTCGTTGCTGGAGGCGCAACCGAGCATCGGCGTGGCTTTCCAGTCGTTGTGGGCAGTGGCCAGCAGGGCGCAGGACAGCGACGCCAGACGGTGCTCGTTGGCCATGTCGATGCCGGCGGAGTTGGAGCGCTCGGCACCGTACAGATCACGCGGCAACGGGATGCGCGGATGCGGCAGGCCGAAATTGCCTTCCTGGGTGGCCATCTGCTCGATGGTCGCCACCGGGTCAGCTACCAGCTCTTGAATCGAGATCGACTGGTCGGCAATACGGTTGACGAACGAGGTGTTGGCGCCGTTTTCCAGGAGGCGGCGGACCAGGTAGGCCAACAGCGTTTCGTGGGTACCAACCGGTGCGTATACGCGGCACGGGCGGTTCAGCTTGCCATCGGCAACCTTGCCGACAACCTGTTCGTACAGTGGCTCACCCATGCCGTGCAGGCACTGGAACTCGTACTGACCCGGGTAATAGTTCTGACCGGCGATATGGTAAATGGCCGACAGGGTATGGGCGTTGTGGGTGGCGAACTGCGGGTAGATGACTTCCGGCACCGACAACAGTTTGCGTGCGCAGGCAATGTAGGACACGTCGGTGTACACCTTGCGGGTGTAGACCGGGTAGCCTTCCAGGCCTTCGACCTGGGCGCGCTTGATTTCGCTGTCCCAGTAAGCGCCTTTCACCAGGCGGATCATCAGACGATGGCGGCTGCGGCGGGCCAGATCGATGACGTAGTCGATCACGTACGGGCAGCGCTTCTGGTAAGCCTGGATCACGAAACCGATACCGTTCCAGCCGGTCAGTTGTGGCTCAAAGCACAGGCGCTCGAGCAGATCCAGCGACAGCTCCAGGCGATCGGCTTCTTCGGCGTCGATGTTCAGGCCGATGTCGTATTGCTTGGCCAGCAGGGTCAATGACAGCAGGCGCGGGTACAGCTCTTCCATCACGCGCTCGTACTGAGCACGGCTGTAGCGCGGGTGCAGGGCCGAGAGCTTGATCGAGATGCCCGGGCCTTCATAGATGCCACGACCGTGAGAGGCTTTGCCGATCGAGTGGATCGCCTGCTCGTAGGACGCCAGGTATTTCTGCGCGTCGTGCTCGGTCAGTGCGGCTTCGCCGAGCATGTCGTAGGAGTAGCGGAAGCCCTTGGCTTCGAACTTGCTGGCGTTGGCCAGGGCTTCGGCGATGGTTTCGCCTGTGACGAACTGCTCGCCCATCAGGCGCATGGCCATGTCGACGCCCTTGCGGATCATCGGTTCGCCGCTCTTGCCGATGATGCGGCTGAGCGAGGAGGTCAGGCCGGATTCGTTGTGGGTTGAGACCAACTTGCCGGTCAGCAGCAAGCCCCAGGTCGCCGCGTTGACGAACAGCGACGGGCTGTTGCCCAGGTGCGGCTGCCAGTTGCCGGTACTGATCTTGTCGCGAATCAGCGCATCACGGGTGCCTTTGTCAGGAATGCGCAGCAGCGCTTCGGCCAGGCACATCAGTGCCACACCTTCCTGGGACGACAGGGAGAATTCCTGCAGCAGGCCCTGAACGATACCGGCGCGGCCGCCAGCGCTCTTCTGGTTGCGCAGTTTCTCAGCAATACCGGCGGCCAGCTTGTTGGTGGCCTCGGCCATGACGGCAGGCAGGCGTGCCTGCTCCAGCAGCATGGGGACTACTTCCGGCTCTGGGCGGCGGTAGGCGGCTGTGATCGCCGAACGCAGTACAGACTGCGGCAGGATGCTTTCAGCGAATTCGAGGAAGCACTGATGGGCGTGGTCGCCCTGGACTTCGCCGGCATCATCGGCGTGATTGCCGGGCTGACCGTTGAGTTCGGTCAGGGTAGCGCCACCCTCGAGCTTCTCCAGGTAATTGAAGATCGCTTGCTTGATCAACCAATGCGGCGTGCGGTCAATGGACTGCGCAGCGGCTTTGAGTCGCTCACGGGTAGGGTCGTCGAGTTTGACCCCAAGGGTGGTCGTCGCCATTTCTTATCCTCATTATTGCCACAGGCTGTGGCTTAAGCTGGCGCCAAGATTAGCTGTGCGCGATTTCGGGTGCAACCTAGTGCAACCCAAAATATGTAGGAAAAGAGTGCAGCTCGTCCGGTGGGTAAAACCCCACAGGGAAAATGGCTGTTTATGGTGCATTTTCTTCTGTAAGCCGAGGTTCTTGCTCCGAAAGGGAGCAAAAAGCCGCTGATGTGCAAAAAATCCGACGAGGTGCAACTTGATTGTAAAAACAGGTTGCACCGTCTTTGCGTTGTTGCATAGGATTCGCGGCCTGGGTGCAACCTCTCCTGAGGCTGTCGCTACATAAAAACAAACGCCAGGGCGCAACAATGAGTGTAAGTAATCCAACCTTGATCACGTTCGTGATCTACATCGCGGCAATGGTGCTGATCGGCTTCATGGCCTATCGCTCCACCAACAACCTTTCAGATTACATTCTCGGTGGCCGTAGTCTCGGTAGCGTCGTGACCGCACTGTCGGCCGGTGCCTCGGACATGAGTGGCTGGCTGCTGATGGGCCTGCCGGGCGCCATCTATATGTCGGGTCTGTCGGAAAGCTGGATCGCCATCGGCCTGATCATCGGTGCCTACCTGAACTGGCTGTTCGTTGCCGGTCGTCTGCGCGTGCAGACTGAGCACAACGGCGATGCCTTGACCCTGCCGGACTACTTCTCCAGCCGCTTTGAAGACAAGAGCGGGTTGCTGCGGATCATTTCCGCTGTGGTCATTCTGGTGTTCTTCACCATTTATTGCGCCTCCGGCATTGTTGCCGGTGCTCGTCTGTTCGAAAGCACCTTCGGCATGTCCTACGAAACCGCCCTGTGGGCCGGTGCGGCAGCGACCATTGCCTACACCTTCGTCGGTGGCTTCCTGGCGGTAAGCTGGACCGATACCGTCCAGGCGACCCTGATGATCTTTGCCCTGATCCTGACCCCAGTGATCGTGCTGATCGCCACTGGCGGCGTTGATACCACCTTCCTGGCCATCGAGGCTCAGGATCCGTCGAACTTCGACATGCTCAAAGGCACCACCTTCATCGGTATCATCTCGCTGATGGGTTGGGGCTTGGGCTACTTCGGTCAGCCGCATATCCTGGCGCGCTTCATGGCTGCCGATTCGGTCAAGTCGATCGCCAAGGCTCGCCGTATCTCCATGACCTGGATGATCCTCTGCCTGATCGGTACCTGTGCTGTCGGCTTCTTCGGTATCGCCTACTTCTCGGCGCATCCGGAAGTTGCAGGTGCGGTCACCGAGAACCCTGAGCGTGTGTTCATCGAGCTGGCCAAGATCCTGTTCAACCCGTGGATCGCCGGTGTGCTGTTGTCGGCCATTCTCGCGGCGGTCATGAGTACCCTGAGTTGCCAGTTGCTGGTGTGCTCCAGTGCTCTGACTGAAGACTTCTACAAGACCTTCCTGCGCAAAGGTGCTTCGCAGCTGGAACTGGTCTGGGTCGGTCGCGCCATGGTGCTGTTGGTTGCTGTCGTGGCCATTCTGATTGCTTCCAACCCTGAGAACCGCGTTCTGGGTCTGGTCAGCTACGCTTGGGCCGGATTCGGTGCTGCCTTTGGCCCGGTTGTACTGATCTCGGTACTGTGGAAAGGCATGACCCGTAACGGTGCGCTGGCCGGTATCCTGGTTGGTGCGGTCACCGTAGTTGTGTGGAAACACTTCTCCATCTGGGGCTTGTACGAAATCATCCCGGGCTTCCTGTTTGGTGCCCTGGCTATCTACTTCGTCAGCAAGGCTGGCAGCCCGTCGACCGCGATGGTTTCGCGTTTCGAAGCTGCCGATGAGGCGTTCAAAGCCGGTCATTGATCGACTGTTAAATTGCGCCTAGCAACGGCCCGGCCTCGAAAGAGTCCGGGCCGTTGTCGTTTTGGCGTCCTGCGCCTGACGCCGTTCGTGCGACAAGGTAAACTGCACGGTCTTGCAGGAGTTGCCATGAACTATCGTCACGCCTTTCACGCCGGCAACCATGCCGACGTCTTCAAACACTTGGTGTTAACCCGACTTATTGCGCTGATGTCGCGCAAGGAGCAGCCATTCGCCTATCTCGATACCCATGCGGGCCTCGGTCTGTACGACTTGCAGGGCGACCAGGCAACGCGGACCGGCGAGTGGATTGAAGGCGTCGGGCGGCTTTGGGGGCGTGATGATCTGCCGGAGGTTATCGCTGACTACCTGCGTATCCTGCGCAAAATGAACCCTGACGGTGAGCTGCGCTACTACCCAGGTTCGCCCGAGCTTGCGCGGCGTCTGGCGCGTCAGCAGGATCGCGTGTTGCTCAACGAGAAACACCCTGAAGACGGGCGCATGCTCAAGGACAACATGAAGAAGGATCCGCGTGTTGCTGTGCACCTGGGTGAAGGTTGGCATGTGCCGCGCGCCCTGCTGCCGGTGCAGGAAAAGCGTGCAGTGATGCTGATCGATCCGCCATTCGAGCAGGCTGATGAGCTCAAGCGCTGCACCGTGGCCTTGAAAGAGGCAATCAGTCGCATGCGCCAGACCGTTGCGGCGATTTGGTACCCGATCAAGGACCAGCGCCAGTTGGTGCGTTTCTATCAAGATCTGACCAGTACCGGTGCGCCGAAACTGCTGCGGGTTGAGCTGTACGTGCATCCCCAGGACAGCCCGCAGGGCCTCAATGGCTCCGGTCTGGCTATCGCCAACCCGCCTTGGGGTCTGGAAGAAGAGCTGCGTGAGCTGTTGCCGTGGTTGTCCCAAGTGCTGGCGCAGACCCAGGGCAGTTGGCGGATGGATTGGCTGATCGCAGAGTAACCGTTTCGCCGCGCCTACAAGCACCCACGGATTACGTTATAATCCCGCTCTTTCGTTGCCGCTCGCCCCAAGGGGCCAGGGCGCATTTTTACAGATTGAAGAGGCTAGACCCTTGGCATTGACGATTCTTGGCCTGTCCGGCGCCCTTAGCCATGATCCTTCCGCGGCCCTGTACATCGACGGCAAGCTGATTGCCGCCGCTGAAGAAGAGCGCTTCGTGCGCGATAAACATGCAAAGAACCGCATGCCCTACGAATCGGCGAAGTTCTGCCTGGAGCAGGCTGGCATCAAGCCGTCCGACGTTGACGTGGTGGCCATTCCGTTCGCCCCGATCAGCCTGTTCGGCGAAGCTCGCTGGCACTACGCCAAGCGTTACTGGTACGCCCCGGACCGCGCTCTCGACGCGATCCTGATGGGCAACCGCCGCTACAAGCGCTATCGCAAGAAGATCGTCTGGTGCCTGGAGCAACTGGGTTTCGATCCGAAGAAAGTCAAGATCGAACCGGTCGAACACCACCTGGCTCACGCCTCCAGTGCCTACCACTGCTCCGGCTTCAAGGAAAAAACCGCGATCCTTGGCATCGACGGCAAGGGCGAGTACGCCACGACCTTCTTCGGCTATGGCGAAAACGGCAAGATCCACAAGATCAAAGAATTCTTTGATCCTGACTCACTCGGCGGCCTGTACGGTGCAATCACCGAATTCCTCGGCTTCGAGATGCTCGACGGTGAGTTCAAGGTCATGGGCATGGCCCCGTATGGCGATGCCAGCAAGTATGACTTCTCGCGACTGGCCAGCTTCGAGAACGGTGAGTTGGTCATCAACACCGACTACGCCAACGTCATCGGCCTGCGCCGCTATAAAGAGAAGGGCAAGGGTTTCTACTTCTCGCCGAAGCTGATCGAGTGGCTGGGTCCCAAGCGCGAAGGCGATATCGCCGACGAGCCGTACATACACTACGCCGCCAGCATGCAGGCGCTGTTCGAGAAGCTCGCCCTGCAGATGATCGATCATTACCTGGGCGACATCCTCAAGGAAACCGGCAAGCTGGCCTTCGCGGGTGGTTGCGCGCTGAACGTCAAGCTCAACCAGAAAATCATTGCCCGTCCCGACCTCAAGGAACTGTTCGTCCAGCCGGCCTCCGGCGACGCCGGTACCGCAGTCGGTGCCGCAGCGTACGTCTCCCACGCCCGTGGCGTGCCGGTCGAGAAAATGGAACATGTCTACCTCGGCCCTGCGTACTCCAATGAAGACGTGATTGCTGCCTGTGCCCGTCACCCGAGCCAGCCGAAATGGCGCAAGCTGGAGAACATGCCCGAACATATCGCTAAGATCATGGTCGATGGCAATCCTGTGGCCTGGTTTCAGGGGCGCATGGAGTTCGGCCCGCGCGCTCTGGGCGGTCGTTCGATCATTGGTTGCCCAAGCGTTGCCGGCGTTGCCGACCGCATCAACCACCAGATCAAGTTCCGTGAGCGTTGGAGGCCTTTCTGCCCGTCGATGCTCGACACCGTCGCGCCACAGATGATCAAGGTCGATCATCCGGCGCCGTTCATGACCTTCACCTTCGAAGTCGCGGAAGAATGGAAGACCCGAGTGCCGGAAGTCGTCCACGAAGACGGTACGTCGCGGGCCCAGGTACTCAAGCGTGAGTACAATCCGCGTTATTACGACATGATGAAGGCATTGGAAGACCTGACTGGCAACGGTGTGTCGTTGAACACCTCACTCAATCGCCGGGGTGAGCCGATGATCTGCTCGCCGACCGACGCCTTGAACATGTTCTTCGGCTCGGACTTGCAGTACCTGATCATGGAAGACATTTTGGTAGTCAAGGACGGCGCGGACACTTATGACGTCCAAGGCTGAACAACGCGTCCTGCAGTTCTGCCACGGCTATGACGGGCCGTTCCTGGACTGCGCACGGCAATACGCCAGCCTGTTCAACGGCAGCGGCTACAAGGTCACCACGGTGTTCTTGACTGGCGCTGCCGACCCGCAAGTGGCAGCTGGTTGTGCGTCTGACGAAGTGATTTTCCTGGAGTTCAGCTCCAAGGCCATTCGTGGCCTCAAGCTTGGGGCGATCCGCGCGTTGCGACGGATCGTCGCCACGCGCAATTTCAGCTTCTGTATTGCTCATCGCTTCAAGCCGATCTACATCGCCCTGCTCGGCAGTCGCCTGCCGGTTATCGGTGTGCACCATGCTTTTGGTGATTATCAGCGCGGCAGCCGCCAGCTATTTGCCAATCTGTTCCGCCAGCGCTTGAGTTTGCTCGGTGTCTCTGACGCGGTGCGTGATGACATGCGTAAATGCCTGCCCAAGTGGTCGGCCGACCGCATCCAGACCCTCTACAACCGCATCGATATCGAAGCGCTGCAGGCGGTGCTGGCACCTGCCGCCGATGCGCGCCAGGCGCTGGGGCTGGACCCGCAGGCCTGGATTGTCGGTAATGTTGGGCGCCTGCATCCGGACAAGGATCAGGCCACGCTGTTGCGCGGTTTTGCCCAGGCGTTGCCAGGCTTGCCGGCCGGTGCGCGACTGGCCATTCTTGGTCAGGGGCGACTGGAGTCTTCATTGAAGACGCTGGCTGCCGAGTTGGGTATCGCCGGGCAGGTGGATTTTCTCGGGCAAGTGCCCGATGCCCGCCGTTATTTCAAGGCTTTTGACGCCTTTGCCCTGAGTTCTGATCATGAGCCATTCGGCATGGTCTTGCTCGAGGCGATGGTCGCGGGTGTGCCGGTGCTGGCCACGGCTTGCGGCGGTGCCCTGGAAGTGGTCGAGGGTGTCGGTATCCTGTTTCCGCTGGCGGATGCCGGACGCCTGGCTCAAGGTCTGCAGCATCTGGTGGTGCTTGACCAAGGGCAACGCCAGGAGTGCGCCGAGCGCATGCTTGCGCGCCTGCAGGAGCGCTTCTCTGATGATGCAGTGCGCAGCACCTTCTGGCAGCTGGCGCCGGTACGCGCGCTGACGGCGGAGGCTTGATGCTTAATCATATCCAAGGCTGGCGTGAGCGCGGCTGGCGCGTGATCGACGCGCCCACCTACGCCCAGGCCTGGCATCGCTTCGGTGGTAGTGTGGCCACCCATCCGTTGGTCATCGAGCAACTGGCGGAACTGGCGCAGATTCCTGTGCGTTACCTGGGCTGGGAGCACAATGGCGAACTCAAGGCGGCGATTCCCACCTGGGGTCGTTATCTGGCGCTGTCCAAGGACGTGCTCAAGCGTCAAGGCAAGAAAGGTTTGTACGACCTGGGTAACGCCGAGCTGATTCTGCCCGCAGCTGCTCACGCCCAAGCGCCCTTGCGCCATGCTGGTCGTTACCTGTCCGAGCTCAATCAGGGTCGTTTCGCCAATCTCAAGCCGCAGACTGAGTCTCTGGCAATGGCGCGTACGCCTGAAGATTTGTCGAAGAAGTTTCGCTACAACCAGCGCCGCGAGTTGCGCCTGCTTGAAGAAGCGGGTGGTCAGGTACGCCCGGTCACGGAATTCACCAGTGGCGAACTGGCGGCGATCTACTGCGATTTGTTCCAGCGTCGCTGGGAATTCCCGGCTACGGGGGCCGAGCGTATGGCCGAAGTCATCGAACGCCTTCGCGAGCTGTTGATCGGCTCGGTGTTGTTTCTCGACGATGCGCCGATTGCGATCCAGTTGGTCTATCGGGTGGAAGCGCCTGAGTGGATCAGCGTTGAGTACATCAACGGCGGCGTCGACCCGCAAACCAAGGCCTTCAGCCCTGGCAGCGTATTGAGTTTTCTCAATACTCAGTCCGCTTGGGAAGATGCCCGGGCGCGCAACAAACCGTTGCGTTTCTCCTTTGGTCGCGCCGATCGCGAGTACAAGGATCGCTGGTGCAACCCCGTGCCGGTGTTTCAGGTGTGAGCCGCAAACAGCAGTTGCTCAAGCAGCACCGGCGCAACAAGCGGCTGGGGCTGTTGGTTGCGCTGGCGGTTTTGCTGGGGCTAGGTGTTTTTGTCCAATGGTGGTTGCCGCTGTTGCTGCTGCCGCTGCTATGGGTCGCCCACGAGGCTTGGTTCGCTGATCACCTGTTCTACTCGCCTGCCGAGGACTACCACTATCAGTTTCCACCGGAGTGCGTGGCGCATCCTGTCAAGCTGGTTGATGGCGTGGTACAGGTGCAATCGCCCCTGCAGCTTGCCGGTGATGAAACCCTGGTCTTGGCCCTTGGCCTGAAAAGCCACTGGCTAGGGCGTTTCCTTGATCCAGCAGTAGGGTTGAGCGGCGGTGATTGCCAGTCCTTCGAGCGCGGTGTTGCGGGCCTGCGTTACCTGAACCTGACAGGTCTGGCCGACAAGCTCGTTGCAGGCCAGTTGCGCTTGCGCGCACGTTATTGTCGTCTGGCAGCTGAGGGGCAACTCTGGGTTGTACCAGGTAGTGACTTGCGTCAGAAGCGGCTCATGGTCATTGCGCCGCATGCCGACGATGCCGAACTTGCTGCTTATGGCCTCTATAGTCAGGCCGAGGAAGCCTGGGTAGTGACCTTGACTGCTGGCGAGATCGAGGCTGAGCACTATCAGCAAATGGGCATGGCAAAGGCCGAGGCGGCACGCTTGAAGGGGCGACTGCGGGCCTGGGACAGTATTGCTGTACCACGTTGGGCTGGGGTGCCCGAGTCGCACTGTGTCCAGCTTGGCTATTTCTGCCTGCAGTTGCCGGCGATGCAGGCAGCGCCGGATCAAGCAATAGCTTCTCGGGAGGCGGAAATCGCCGATACCCGGCTGTTCAGGCAGTTCAATGCGATGGCCTTGCCCGGTGACCAGGACGGCGCGCCGACCTGGAATAATCTGCTGGCCGACCTGCGCGAATTGTTGCTCAAGGCGCGTCCACAGGTGCTGGTAATGCCTCATCCGAGCCTGGACCCGCACCCCGATCATATCTGCGCTCAGGCTGCAGTGCTCGAAGCCTTACAAGGCTTGGAGTGGCAGCCGGAAACGTTGCTGGGGTATGCCAATCACCTGCATGACAACGACCGCTGGCCGATGGGCGACAGTGGCGCGGGTGTTGCCTTGCCACCGCAACTGGAGGCACAGCAGGCATGGGCGCCCTATAGCCTGACGTTGGACCTGGCGACCCAGCACGACAAGGCCATGGCCCTGGGCATGATGCATGACCTGCAACCGCCGGCGCCGTTCAAGCGTCGTGTGCGTCGCTTGTTGCAACGCTGGCTCGCGGGCCGACGGACTTCGCCGTATGGCGAGAACGAGTTTTTCCGCAAGGCCGTGCGTCGACATGAATTGTTCTGGCGCCGTGATCTCTGATCCTGGCGTATGACTGTAAGCGGGCGGGTAAGCGCCGCAAGGAAGACAATGAAAGTTCTATTTCTGGTGCAGAAAGAACAACGGGCCATTCTGGATCGTCTCTACGACGGTGTCGCGGCCCATTGTGAGTGCGATCTGCGCTGGCTCAGCAGCGCCGATCAGCGCAACCTGCGCAGCTATTTTCGTCGCGAAGTCGACGTCGAAAAATACGACCGGATCGTGTTTTTCCTGCGTTTCAAGCAGGAAATCCGTCAGGTCGGCTTCATTCGCACGGTGCCCAACCTGGTCATCCTCGAACATGATGCCTACCAGAACTACATCCCGTGCAAGTACACCGGCAAGTTCAGTGCGCACTACCGGCAGTTGCCGTGGGCGCGGGTGATCAGCTCGGGTTACATGGTCAGCGAGCGCCTGCGCCAAGAGGGCTTCGATGCCGAGTTCGTGCCTAAGGGTTACGACCAGCAGTTGCTCACCGATCAGGGGCGCGAGCGTGACATTGATCTGGCCTTTGTCGGCAGTACCAACAGTGTTGCCTACAGTGGCCGCAAGGCGTTGCTCGATGAGCTTGCTCAGGTCGAAAACTTGCTGGTAACCCGGACCAAGTCCGGTGAAGAGTACTGTGACACGCTCAATCGCATTCGTTTCTTCGTCAGTGCCGATGTCGGCATGGGCGAATACATGATCAAGAATTTTGAGGCAATGGCCTGCGGCTGCGTGTTGTTGGCGTTTGATCAGGGCGAGGCGGAGAATCGCGCCCTGGGTCTGCAAGACATGCACAACGTGGTGCTGTATGACTGCATTGCCCAATTGCAAGAGAAGCTTAAAGTGTTGCGTGCCGCCCCGGCATTGGTTGAACGCATTGGCAGTAACGGTCGTGACCTGGCTGTCTCGCAGTTCAGCTTCGCCCAAGTGGGCCGTAGCATTGTTGAAAAAATGCAGCCACCTCTGCGTTCACGACCTGCCTTGACCGGCTGGCAGCGCTTGCGTTTGAGACTGGGTATATGAGCCGGCTGCCCGCGTCATGGGAAGTAGTCTCGAACAACCGAATACAGAAGATGGGGAGGGAATCCGGTGCGATTCAGTGATGACAGTGAAGTAACCCTGGTGGTTACCAGTTGCGGGCGCTTCGACCTGCTCAAGCGTACGCTCGAGAGTTTCGATCGTTTCAATACTGCACCGATTCGTGAAGTGTTCATTACCGAGGACTCGGGGGATGATGCTGTCCACGAGACGATCCCGGAGCATTGGAAGCCTCACTGCAAAGTATTCGTTAATCGCCCCAAACTCGGTCAGTTGGCGTCGATTGACCTTGCCTATGGCGAGGTAAAGACGCCTTACATCTTTCACTGCGAAGATGACTGGGAATTTTATCGACCGGGTTTCATCGAAGACTCTCGGAGCATTCTCGAAGTCAGTCCACACTTGCTTCAGGTCTGGCTGCGTAGCTACGCCCATGACCTGAAAGTGCACAGCCCGTACATCCATCTGGGCGAGCGTCAGGTAGTTGCCGGCGTTCCTTGCTATCCATTGCTTTCGGACAAGCCAGAGTGGCAGAGCTTTTCGTTGAACCCGGGTCTGCGCCGGTTGAGCGATTATCAGCGCTGCGCACCATTTGCCGCCTATGCTGGTGAAAAGGCGTTGTCAAAACGCTACGCCGAGTTGAATCTCACGGCGGTCAGTCTTGAAGGCGATGCCGTGCTGCACACCGGCTTCGGCGCGCACGTAGGCCTGCCCGAGGAGCGCCGCCGGAAAAAGCGTCGCCGTAAACGTGATCGTATCAAGCTGATAGTGATGTTGGTGGCGGGGGTGGTCCTGGGCGCAGGAGTGGGCTTTTTTGCACATTGACTTGGTTTGTTTGCTGGTAATCCGTTCCGCAATAGGGGGTAACACCCCGTGAACATCGTCAATATCATGTGGGCGGGCGGCGCGCCGTATGTCTCGGTGCACAAGGTGCATCAGCAGATTCTTTCCCGCGCAGCGCCGGATGCCTCTGTCACCAGTTGGCTATTGCAAGGGCAAGGTTCTTGTTGCAATGACGGGACTACTCGCGAGTGGCAATTGTCTCAGCGTCTTCTCAAGGGAAGGCATGTCTGGAAACTGCTGCATCCGTGGATGCGCAGCCGCTTTCGCAAGGCATTGACGCAGGCTGGGACCCAAGTGGTATTGCTCGACGGCCTGGGCGTGTCGCGCTTGGTCTTGCCGGTGTTGCGTCAGTTACCTGAGGTGCGGGCGACAATTGTCTTTCATGGCAAGACACGCCTGCACCCTGGCGATATTGCCTTGTTGCGCAGTTTCCAGGCACCACAGGTCACAGTCGTCGCGGTCTCACAAACGTTAGCCGTTGATTTGGAGCGGGACCTTGGTGTACCGGTGCAAGTGCTGCGTTCGGCGCTTGAGCCGGAAAGTTTTCGCCAGGCTTTGCAGGAGCGCACTGCAGCCCGACAATTCCTGGGCTTGCCGTTGCAAGGCGTACCGGTTTTTGGCGCTGTCGGGCGCCTGGTCGACAGCAAGGGCTTTGATCACCTGATTGATGCATTTGCCTTGGCCCGTCAACGTCAACCCGACATGCGCCTGGTGATTCTCGGTGAGGGTAATGAACGCTCCGTACTCGAATCGCGCATCAAGGCGCTGGGCCTGGAATCGGTTGTGACGCTGCAGGGGCACTGTCGTGAACTGTCCAGTCTCTACCGGGCGTTTGACTGGGTGCTGATCCCTTCCCGGTCTGAGGGCTTGGGCTTGGTCCTGCAGGAGGCGGTAATGGCTGATGTGCCGGTGCTATGCAGCGATTTGTCGGTGTTTCGCGAGCAACTGGGTGATACCGGCGGCTATATTGCCGTCGGTGATGTCGCAGCCTGGGGGGGCGCGATTGCCGACTGTGTGAGCCGAGATGGCAAGCAAGTGGCCAAAGCGCAATATCAGGCCTTGGCCCCCGAACAGGCCTGGCAGCGTTTCAGTCGGCTCTCCGGCAGTTTGCTGGGTAAGCCCTGAGGGCTCAGCCCAGCAAGCGGCTTTCCAGTTCGGCGAGCGGGAACTGATCTTCAAGGCGCTCTCGAGCTATGTAACGGGCGAAATGTTGCACGTTTCGCCTGATCATGCGCTTGGAGAGTGGTGCGCGCATGAAGCGCATGTCGGCAACATCAATCAGGCCCATTTCCTGTTCCGGTGTTACGACGATGTTGCCAAGGTGCAACGAGCGAAAGTAAATGCCCGATTTGTGTAACCTGCGCACCAGCGCCACCAGCTCTGGGAGGCGTTCCTGCCAGCTGAAACCAGCTTTTCGGGATATTTGGCTGAGGGTTTCTCCAGGCAGCGGTTGATACAACACTGCCGTCATTCCTGGCGCGTCCAACTTGTAGTGGTTCAGCACCTTCAGGGTAGGAATTCCTTTTTCCTTTAGTTGTTTAGCATTGTCGATGAAGCGCTGGGAGTACGGGCGCAGCAAGGCAGATGAAATTAACCGCTTGCGCCTGAAGAGTTTAAGGATGTTGCCGTCATTGAGCAGGTACACTTTGGCGCCATAGCTATCGGCCTCCAGCACTTTGGCGCCAAGGATGAGCTGGTTGAGGTCGACCTGGTGTAGCCGGGAACATTGCATGGATAGAGGCCTTGCCAACGGGCGAGCAAAAGGACCGGCAATAATGCCGAAAAACGTGCCGATGCACCATGCCGGTGTTGTTTAGGCAATTAGGGTGGGCAGAACCTTGGGTCACCTGGGTTGGTTCTGTTGGTGGCCTGGGGGCGTGCTCGTCGCCCGGGCTGTGATAAAATTTCCGGTTCAATCCGAACAGCGAGCTCGATGATGGCCGAAACACCGCTAAAGGCGGAGCAGCAGAGCAGCTCCAGCCTGAAAATCTACTTCCGGCTACTGAGCTATGTGAAACCCTACATCGGCATTTTTATGCTGAGTATTCTCGGTTTCATCATCTTCGCCTCGACCCAGCCCATGTTGGCCGGGATTCTCAAGTACTTCGTCGACGGCTTGAGCAACCCTCAGGCGGTGTTGTTCCCGAATGTCCCGTACCTGAAAGATCTGCAGCTGTTGCAGGCTGTGCCTTTGCTGATCGTGTTGATCGCCGCCTGGCAAGGTCTGGGGTCATTCCTGGGTAACTACTTTCTGGCCAAAGTCTCTCTCGGGCTGGTTCATGACTTGCGCGTTGAGTTGTTCAACAAGCTGTTGGTCTTGCCGAACCGCTACTTTGACAACCACAACTCCGGGCACCTGATCTCGCGTATCACCTTCAACGTGACCATGGTTACCGGCGCCGCCACCGATGCTATCAAGGTGGTGATCCGTGAAGGCCTGACCGTGGTCTTCCTGTTCGGCTACCTGTTGTGGATGAACTGGAAATTGACCCTGGTGATGCTGGCTATCCTGCCGGTCATCGCCATGATGGTCAGTACCACCAGCAAAAAATTTCGCAAGCAGAGCAAAAAAATCCAGGTGGCCATGGGTGATGTCACCCACGTCGCTTCGGAAACTATTCAGGGCTACCGTGTAGTCCGTAGCTTTGGCGGTGAGAGCTACGAGCAGCAGCGTTTTGCCAATGCCAGTCAGAGCAACACTGACAAGCAATTGCGCATGACCAAGACCGGGGCGGTGTACACGCCGATGCTGCAATTGGTGATCTACTCTGCCATGGCCACGCTGATGTTCCTGGTGCTGTTCCTTCGCGGGGATGCCACCGCAGGTGATCTGGTCGCCTACATCACTGCCGCAGGCCTGCTGCCCAAACCGATCCGTCAGCTGTCGGAAGTCAGCTCGACGATCCAGAAAGGGTTGGCCGGTGCCGAAAGTATTTTCGAGCAGCTGGATGAAGCCCCCGAAGTCGATAACGGTAGCGTTGAGCTGGAGCGAGTGGAGGGGCGTCTTGAAGTGCGCAACTTGAACTTCACCTACCCAGGTACTGAGCGTCAGGTGCTGTCTGATATCTCCTTCACCGCTGAACCGGGGCAGATGATTGCCCTGGTGGGGCGTTCGGGCAGTGGCAAGTCAACGCTGGCTGCGCTGATTCCGCGTTTCTATCACCATGATCAGGGGCAGATCCTCCTCGATGGCGTAGAGATCGAAGACTATCGTTTGCGCAACCTGCGCCGCCATGTGGCGCAGGTGACTCAGCATGTCACGCTGTTCAACGATACCGTGGCCAATAACATCGCTTACGGTGATCTGGCTGGTGCGCCGCGTGCGGATATCGAGGCGGCGGCCGCTGATGCCTATGCCAAGGAGTTTGTCGATCAGCTACCCAAGGGCTTCGATACCCAGGTGGGTGAGAACGGTGTGCTGTTGTCCGGCGGCCAACGCCAACGCCTGGCGATTGCCCGGGCCTTGCTCAAGAATGCTCCGCTGCTGATCCTCGATGAAGCCACGTCGGCCCTGGACACCGAGTCCGAGCGGCACATCCAGGCAGCGCTGGATCATGTGATGAAAGGCCGTACCACGCTGGTCATCGCCCACCGCCTGTCGACCATCGAGAAGGCTGACATGATCCTGGTCATGGATCAGGGCAAGCTGGTCGAACGCGGCACCCATACTGAGCTGCTGGCTGCCAACGGCTACTACGCCAGGCTCCATGCCATGGGCCTGGACGAACCGGCCAAGGCCGATATCACCTGAGCCTGTCGCCGGAGTCCATCCTGGGCTCCGGTCATTGCCTGCAATAGCTTGTCGACACGGCGGTAATCAAGCCTTTGCCTCGCCTGTGCTAATATCCGCCCCTGTTAATTTTGTATATATGGGTTGCCCATGAAGTTGTCCATGCCGCGTTTCGATCAAGCCCCGGTACTGGTGGTGGGCGATGTCATGCTCGACCGCTACTGGCATGGCGGTACCTCACGGATCTCGCCTGAAGCCCCGGTACCGGTGGTCAAAGTCGAACAGATCGAGGACCGTCCTGGTGGTGCGGCCAACGTTGCCTTGAACATCGCCGCCCTGGGTGCTCCTGCCTCTCTGATCGGTGTCACCGGCCAGGACGAAGCCGCCGACAGCCTGGCCAACAGCCTGCAAGCGGCGGGTGTCCGCTCGATTTTCCAGCGCATTGCGCACCAGCCGACCATCGTCAAGTTAAGGGTCATGAGCCGACACCAGCAACTGCTGCGTATCGATTTTGAAGAACCCTTCGCCACCGATCCGCTGTCACTGGGTGCTGAAGTTGATACCCTGCTCGAAGGGGTCAAGGTCCTGGTGTTGTCGGATTACGGCAAAGGTGCGCTGAAGAACCATCAGAGCCTGATCCAGGCAGCGCGAGCCAAAGGGATTCCGGTCCTGGCCGATCCCAAGGGCAAGGATTTCTCGATTTACCGTGGTGCCAGCCTGATCACACCGAACCTCAGCGAGTTCGAAACCATCGTCGGGCGCTGCGCCGATGAGGCGGAGCTGGTCGCCAAGGGTGCCCAACTGATGAATGAGCTGGAGCTGGGGGCCTTGCTGGTCACCCGTGGCGAGCACGGCATGACCCTGCTGCGCCCGGGTCATCCAGCCCTGCACCTGCCAGCCCGTGCCCGTGAAGTGTTCGATGTCACCGGTGCTGGAGACACAGTGATTTCGACCCTGGCTGCCGCCATCGCCGCCGGTGAAGAGCTGCCGAATGCCGTGGGCCTTGCCAATCTGGCTGCTGGCATCGTAGTTGGCAAGCTTGGTACCGCGGCTATCAGCGCACCCGAACTGCGCCGGGCGATCCAGCGTGAGGAGGGTTCTGAGCGCGGGGTGCTGAGCCTTGATCAGCTGTTGCTGGCGATTGATGATGCCCGTGCTCACAACGAGAAAATTGTCTTCACCAATGGTTGTTTCGACATTCTCCATGCCGGTCATGTGACCTATCTGGAGCAGGCACGTGCCCAAGGTGATCGACTGATCGTTGCAGTCAACGACGATGCTTCGGTCAGTCGCCTGAAAGGGCCGGGCCGACCAATCAACAGCGTTGACAGACGCATGGCTGTGCTCGCTGGGCTGGGGGCGGTGGACTGGGTCATCAGCTTCCCTGAGGGTACGCCGGAAAACCTGCTGAGCCAGGTCAAGCCGGATGTGCTGGTCAAGGGTGGCGATTATGGTATCGACCAAGTGGTCGGCGCCGACATCGTCACTGCGTATGGTGGCACGGTGAAAGTGCTGGGGCTGGTTGAGAACAGCTCGACCACGGCCATCGTCGAGAAAATCCGCAAGCATTGACGAGAAAATCGCGTGGCAAGGCCTGTTCCCACTCTGGGAACAGGCCTTGCGGGCTCTCACATAACTACTTATGTAACCCGCGCGCCATCTGCAGTAGTTCCCGCGCTTTGCCCGTCAATCGCTGCAATCCGGTGTCGGGTTTGGGCGCTGCCAGCCCTTGCTGGCTGACCCAGTCTTTCCAGCGAATCCGCTCATCCCTGACAAGCCAGCCTTCTTGCCGGGCGAAACTTTCCGCCAGGTACAGCCCACGCGTGCTTGCGGGCAGCAAGCGGTCCTTCTTCAGCGTGTACAGCTCGGCGCGGGGGTGACCATCTTCCAGCGGCATCAGGTACAGGTCAGGACGGCTACGATTGAGGCGGGCCACCAATTGGTCACCTTCCAGGCGCTCATCGACATGAAACAAGCTCAGGGATTTTGCTTCGCGTGGCACCTGCAGGCGCAGGTCGTAGATCAGTTGCAACGAGGCCGTCGGCAGGTGCACATAGGCCCGCGGCCGCTCCAGTAGTTGCAGGTTGGCGCAGCGCACAGGCCTTGCCGCGCCCGACTGTGGCGTGAGGATGAACGGCAGTGCTTCACGGTAATGCAGGGCGTCGGCATAGGGTGCCGGCAGCCAGGTATCGTTGAAACGACCTCCAAGCCAGCCCTCCGGGGTTTCCAACAGGCACTCTTCAGCGACTTCCTGGATAGCCGTGTGCAGCGGCAGGTTGAGTTCCTGGGCCGGGACATAGCCGGAAATAAGCTTGAGCACTACATCACCACGATCCTGCCGACGCTGGCGCACCAGTACCCAGTAATCGCGGTTTTGCCAATGCAGCGTCAGGCGTACGGACACGCCGAGATTGGCCAGTTCAACAGCAAAGCGTTGACTGTCTTGTAACTGAATCTGCTTGCGCCGCTGTTGGGTCTGGGCGAAATTCTGCGGCTTGCCGATGCTTTGATAGCACAGTCCCTCAGGGCTGGCTTCGACATGCAGGGGCAGTGTCTTGAAGATGCTTGGGTTTTTGCGGATCAGCGTTCGCGGCATGTCGGCTCCTTCTTGCGTTGGGGTCGGCCGCGACGGCGGCGTTGGCGTCAGCTCTTGAGTATGGCGGCAACAGTAGCCGCGTTATGGGCCAGGTGTACAGGGTTGATAGTGCCGACAATGGCACTGCTCACGCCAGGGTGGGCAAACAACAGCTCGAAGCTGGCGCGCACCGGGTCAACACCTGGGCTCAGGCACACATGCCCGCTGGCCAGCGCCTTTTTCACCAGAATGGCTTTGCCATGCTCGGCGGCATAGTCGAGCACCACGCGCTCGCTCCGTTCGTTCAGATTGTAGGTGACCATTGCGCAATCACCGCGCTCCAGCGCCTTCAAACCTCCCGCTGCGGTTTTGCCGGACAAGCCGAAGCCGCCGATCTTGCCTTCCTGTTTCAAGGCTTCGAGTGTCTGGTAAACCTCCTCGTGTTCGAGGATGTGCAGGTCGTTGCCGTCGGAATGGACCAGCACCAGGTCGATATGCTCGGTTTCCAGGCGTTTTAGACTACGTTCGATGGAGAGCCGTGTGTGCGCGGCGCTGAAGTCGAAGCGAGACTGGCCGTCGTCATACTCTTCGCCCACCTTGCTGACGATGATCCACTGCTCACGCTGGCCGCGAAGCAGCGGGCCGAGGCGCTCTTCACTGCGGCCATAGGCCGGTGCGGTATCGATCAGATTGATGCCCAGCTCACGCGCCTGGGCCAGCAGCAGGCGAGCCTGCTGGTCGTCGGGTATGGTGAAACCGTTGGGGTATTTGACTCCTTGATCGCGGCCCAACTTGACGGTACCGAGGCCTAGCGGTGAAACGCGTAGGCCAGTACTGCCCAAAGGACGGTGCAGATCGTGAAGGGTGGCCAGACTCATGGCAGCAATTGCTCCCAGACCGGCACGGCCAGCGGCGGCTTGGGCAGATCGGGCAGGGCAGCGTGCACGCTGGGCTTGATGCCATCACGTTCAAGGTTGGCCAGAACCCGGTCAGCAAAGTCTGGTGCCAGCGCAAGTTTGGTCGGCCAGCCGACCAGCAGGTGGTCCTGTTCGGCAAGGAAGGCGTTGTCTGGGCGCACCAGGCCAGACTGTGCCGGTTCAGCGCGATCGATGCGCACAGTGGCCCAGCGCACTTGGCTCAAGTCGATCCAAGGCAGCAGGCTGGCAACTTCCTTCTTGGCAGCAGCAATCTGCGCTTCGGGTTCGCGGGCCACACCGTCGGCTTCGGCGAGGTCGCCGCCCATGTACCAGACCCACTGGCCGTCGGCCGCAGGGTGACTGGTCACCGTGATGCGCGGTTTTGGACCACCGCCCAGGCAATGGGCATACAGCGGTTTGAGGCTGGCGCCTTTGGCAATGACCATATGCAATGGGCGACGCTGCATGGCGGGCTTGCTCAGGCCAATCGCCTCCAGCAACGCGGCATTGCCCGCGCCGGCGCTGAGAACGACGCGCTGGGCACGGATTTCGCGGCCATCGACGCGCAGGCCGAACAGTTTTCCGGCTTCCTGCAGCGGTTCGATTTGCTCGCCAGCGAGCAGGCTGTCGCCAGCGAGGTCTGCGAGTCGGGCCAGCAGGCTGGGCACATCGACCACCAGCTCCGCCAGACGATAGACTTTGCCCTTGAAGGCACGGTCTTGCAGGGCTGGTGGCAATTGCTCACCTTTGACCTGGTCAACGCGACCGCGTACAGCCTTACTGGCGAAGAAACTGGTCAGATTGCCGGCGATGGTGCCGGGTGACCAAAGGTAATGAGCATCGGACAGCAGGCGCACACCGCTGAGGTCCAGCTCGCCGGTGCCGGCCAAGGCCTCGCTCCAGCGTCGTGGCATATCGGCAATGGCTTCAGACGCGCCGGTCAGCGCGCCATGCAGGGCATATTTGGCGCCGCCATGAATGATCCCCTGAGATTTGAGGGTCTGCTCGCCACCGAGACTGGCGCGTTCCACCACGACCGTCGAATAACCCAGGCGACGCAGACGAGCATTGAGCCAGAGGCCTGCGACCCCTGCGCCGACGATCAACACGTCGGTGGAAATAACGGATGGCATGCATGCACCTCACAAGCTTGGACAGAAGCCCAGTATACAGCCTGTGAGCAGAATCAATGGCCGGCGGTTTTCGAGAACACCTGGATCACCACCACGCCGCCGACAATCATGGCCATGCCGAGCATTGCTGGAATGTCCAGCTTCTGCCCGTAAATCACCAGCGCGGCGATGCTGATCAGAACAATACCCAGCCCTGACCAAATGGCATAGGCGATTCCCACCGGAATACTGCGCACCACCAGAGTCAGCATCCAGAACGCCACAGCGTAGCCGCAGACCATCAGCAGCAGCGGCAGTGGCGTGCTCAGGCCTTTGACGGCTTTCATCGAAGCGGTGGCAATGACTTCGGCGCAGATGGCGATAGCCAGGTAGGTGTAGGCGTTCATGGTGGTTCCTCTGTTCTGGCTGGGCATTTTAGAGCAAGCCTGGATGGGGTAAAGTCATTACCTATCTTTTCTGGGGATAGGTTGCATGGCCGAACAGTGGAATCTGGAGCAGCTTCGGTTGTTTGTTGGGGTGGCCGAGCTGCGCTCGTTTTCGGCCGTCGCCCGTGCCCAGCGCAAGGCGCAATCGGCGGTGAGCAATGCTATTGCTTTGCTCGAAGCCGATTTGGGCGTAACGCTGTTCGAGCGTAGCAGTGGCCGCCAGCCGCGATTGACCGAGGCTGGTGCGGCGCTGCTGGAAGATGCCCGCGAGTTATTGCGCCAGTGCGAGCGTTTGGACGGCCGAGCGCTGGCATTGATGCGCGGGCAGGAAGCGCAATTGCGTGTTGCTCAAGACGAAGCCATGCCCTACCAACCGGTCATCGACAGTCTCGATGAGTTGGCCCAGCACTTCCCCATGCTTGAAGTGCAACTGGCCAGTGGTGCTCAGGGCGATGTCGCACGCAAGCTGGTCGAACGCCGTGCCGACCTGGGCTTGCTGTTTCACCATGAACGTATGCCGCAAGCGCTGGAGCGGCGTGCGCTGGGGCATGTGGAGATGGTCACCGTTTGCGCCGTTAACCATCCGTTGGCACAACTGGGCAAGGTCAATCGTCAGCAACTGGCGCGGCACCGGCAGTTGTTGATTGCCCCACAGCAAAGCGGCTATCCCGGGGGCGAGCCGATCAGCCCTCAGATCTGGCGCGCTGACAGTTTCTACGCCATGGCTGAGCTGTTGATGCGTGGGCTGGGCTGGGCCTGGTTGCCGCGGCATGTGGTGCAGTACCCGACTTACCATGCGCAGATGGTCGAGCTGAGTTGCGAGTGGACGCCACCGGCACTGGTGGTAGAGCTGGTCTGGCGCCGTGATGAACCCCTTGGGCCCGCAGCGCAGTGGTTGGCCGAGCGCTTCGCAGTGCACTTGCGAGCCATTGGCTAGTACACTTCGGCGCCATGAACAGAACACTCTATACCCTGCTGTTTCACCTGGGCCTGCCGCTGGTTGCGCTGCGCCTGTTCCTGCGTTCGCGCAAGGCCCCAGCCTATGCCCAGCGTATCGGCGAACGCTTTGCCTGCAATCTGCCAGCCATGCACAAAGGCGGGATTTGGGTGCATGCCGTGTCGGTTGGCGAAAGCATTGCCGCCGCGCCGATGATCCGTGCCCTGCTGCAGGCTTATCCACAGCTGCCGATCACCATTACCTGCATGACCCCGACCGGTTCCGAGCGGGTGCGGGCGATGTTTGCCGATGAGCCACGGATTCAGCATTGCTACCTGCCCTATGACCTGCCGTGGGCGGCCGGGCGCTTTCTCGATCACGTCCAGCCGAAGTTGGCAGTGATCATGGAAACCGAGCTGTGGCCCAACCATATCCACCAGTGCGCCAAGCGTGGCATTCCGGTAGCCCTGGCCAATGCGCGGTTGTCCGAGCGCTCGGCACGGGGCTATGCGCGCTTTACTGGTCTTACCCGACCGATGCTGGCCGAGATGAGTCTGATTGCCGTGCAAACCGAAACCGAAGCGCAGCGCTTTCACCAATTGGGGGCTCGACCCGAATGCGTGCAGGTAACCGGCTCAATAAAGTTCGACCTGAGCATCGATGAGCAGTTGCTGCCGCGTGCCCGCGATTTACGCGCGCAATGGCAGGCCAGTCAGCGCCCCCTGTGGATCGCTGCGAGTACCCATGAGGGCGAGGATGAAATAATCCTCGCTGCCCACCGGAGGTTGCTTGAGCAACATGCCGATGCCTTGCTGATTCTGGTGCCGCGTCATCCGGAGCGCTTCAACAGTGTATTCGAATTGTGCCGGCAACAACTGGCGACGGTCCGTCGCTCCAGTGGCGAGCCGGTCACGGCTGACACCTCCGTGTTGCTCGGCGACACCATGGGTGAGCTGCTGTTTCTGTATGCCTTGGCCGATATCGCGTTTGTCGGTGGCAGCCTGGTGCCCAATGGCGGCCACAACCTGTTGGAGCCTGCAGCGCTGTCGTTGCCGGTGCTGAGCGGCCCACACCTGTTCAATTTTCTGGAGATCGCGGCGATGCTGCGCGAAGCCGGGGCACTGCAGGAGGTGGATGATGCCCAGGGACTGGCGGCACACGTTCAGCGCTTGATCGAACTGCCGCAGGACGCCCAACGTATGGGTGAAGCGGGGCGGGCGGTGATGAAGGCCAATCAGGGGGCGTTACGGCGTTTGCTGGACGGGTTGGGGCGCTTGATTTAGTAAGGCGCCGCTTTCTTTCGCCGGCAATACCGACTCCCGCTGAATCTTCTGCTGTGGGAGCCGGACTTGCTGGCGATGGCTGTTAAGGCCGGGCGTCGAAGTTAGCCTGTGCCGCCGCTGCCAGGTCCGGCGGCAGGAAGTCCTTGTCCGGGTTGTAGTCTGGTTTCAGGTAGCGGCTCAAGTCGGTCAGGTCCTGTGGGCTCAGGGTGCCCGCTGCCTGCTTCAGACGCAGGTTGTCGAGGATGTAGTCGTAGCGCGTATTGTTGTAATCACGCACCGAGGTGTACAGCTGGCGTTGGGCATCCAGCACGTCGACGATATTGCGGGTACCGACCTGATAGCCGATCTCGGTGGCTTCCAGGGCGCTCTGGTTGGAAATGATCGACTGCTTGCGCGCCTGCACTTGTTCGACGTCGGTGTTGACTGCACGGTGCAGGTTGCGGGTGTTTTCCACCACCTGACGACGCAGGCTTTCACGCTGCTGTTCGCTCTGGCTCAAACGCTGGTACGCCTCGCGCACTTGCGAGCTGGTCAGGCCGCCGCTGTAGATCGGAATGTTCAGTTGCAGGCCAATAGTGGTCTGCTCGACGTCACCGCTGTAGTTCTGGCCAGTGAGGTTGGGGTTGCTGAAACCAAGGTTGTCGTTATCGCCTTTCTGGTACTGCGCTACCGCATCAAGGGTTGGCGCGTGCCCGGCCTTGCGCTGGCGCAGGGTTTCTTCGGCGGCGCTGACGGCGTAGTTGGTTGCCTGCAGGTTGAGGTTCTGTTTGCCAGCGGTTTCTACCCAGGACTTGGCGTCGTTGGGGACTGGCACCTGCACCGGCAGGGTGTGACGGATGCCCTGAATCGCGTTGTAGTCGCGGTTGGTCAGGGTGACCAAGGCTTCGAAGGCGTCGTCGACCTGGCGCTGCGCCACAATCCGATTGGCCCGGGCGGTGTCGTAGCTGGCTTGGGATTGCAGGACGTCAGTCTTGTCCGAAAGCCCCACATCGAAACGCTCATTGGACTGGTCCAACTGGCGTTTGAACGCAGCTTCTTCCGCTTTGGTCGACGCCAGATTGTCCTGGGCGCGCAGGACGGCGAAATAGTTCTCGGCACTTTGCAGGATCAAATTCTGCTCGGTTGCCGACAGCTCCAGTGCGGCTTGTTCGTTGACGGCTTCGGCGGCTTGCAACTGGAACCAGCGATCGGCACGAAAGACCGGTTGGGCCAGGGTCGCAGACCAGGAGTTACCGCTGCGGTTGGAGGTAATCGATGGATCGTCGATCTTGGTCCGGGAATTCAGCATCTCGGCACCGGCCGAGAGATTTGGCAGCAGGCCGGCACGGGCCTGAGGAACCACTTCCTTTTGCGCGCCATAGTTGGCGCGGGCGGCCGCGAGGTCGGCGTTGTTGTCCACAGCTTCCTGGTAAACGCTGACCAGATCGGTTTTCGCTGACAAGGGCGCGTCTGCTGCCCAGGCCATTCCGTTGATAGCACAAGACACGGCAAAGGCCAGTGAAAGTTTGCGCAGCATAGGGCGGTCCTTGAACAATTGAGTGTTTCTGAGCCGGAGAGTGTAGATGCGCGGGCACTTTGCAACAATCTGCCATTTGCGCCATTTATCGTGCCCGTGTTTGTACTATTGGCATTGCAGTTGCGTCCAGTCTAGACTGGGCGCGTTCTTGTCGGGGTGCCTTGCGTTGAGGCTGAGATCGGATAATCCGGATCCCGTTGAACCTGATCAGGTTAGCGCCTGCGTAGGGAACAAGATTTCTCGCTTTCCCGGCGAATCTCTTGTGTCAGGTCCGGAAATGTCGAGCCAGCTTCTACAGCTGCAGGCATCACCGCGCATTTGGCACAGCACCACTCATGGTGCGTCCGTGCCTTTCAGGTTCTACCCCGACATTCCACTGCTAGGAAGCCGTCTGGAGAGCCTGTGATGAGTAAACAAGAAAAATACCTTACCAATCTGAGTGAGTCGGCCCAGGTCGACCAACAGTCCGTACAGCCGTTCACCCGCTCGCGCAAAATCTATGTCGAAGGCTCGCGCCCGGACATCCGCGTGCCTATGCGTGAAATCAGCCTCGACGACACGCCGACTGACTTCGGTGGTGAAGCCAACGCACCAGTGCTGGTCTACGACACTTCCGGCCCCTACACCGATCCGGCCGTCGTCATCGATGTGCGTAAAGGCCTTGGCGATGTACGTTCCGCCTGGATTGACGCCCGTGGTGATACCGAGCGTCTGGCCGGACTATCGTCGGACTTCGGCCAGCAGCGTCTGGCCGATGTCGAACTGACCAAACTGCGCTTTGCCCACGTGCGCAACCCGCGCCGCGCCAAGGCCGGTGCCAACGTCAGCCAGATGCACTACGCGCGCCAAGGCATCATCACTGCCGAGATGGAATACGTTGCCATCCGCGAGAACATGAAGCTGCAGGAAGCCCGCGCCGCCGGCCTGCTCGACCAACAGCACCCAGGCCACAGCTTTGGCGCCAGTATTCCCAAAGAAATCACTGCCGAGTTTGTTCGTGAGGAAATCGCCCGCGGTCGCGCGATCATTCCCGCCAACATCAACCACGTCGAACTTGAGCCGATGATCATCGGCCGCAACTTCCTGGTGAAGATCAACGGCAACATCGGCAACAGTGCTCTGGGTTCTTCCATCGAAGAAGAAGTGGCCAAGCTGACCTGGGGTATCCGTTGGGGCTCGGACACCGTCATGGACCTGTCCACTGGCAAACACATCCATGAAACCCGTGAGTGGATCATCCGTAATTCGCCGGTGCCGATCGGCACCGTGCCAATCTACCAGGCACTGGAGAAGGTCAATGGCGTCGCTGAAGACCTGACCTGGGAGCTGTTTCGCGACACCCTGATTGAGCAGGCCGAGCAGGGTGTGGACTACTTCACCATTCATGCCGGTGTGCTGTTGCGTTATGTGCCGCTAACCGCCAAACGGGTTACCGGTATCGTCAGCCGTGGCGGTTCGATCATGGCCAAGTGGTGCCTGGCGCATCACAAAGAGAACTTCCTCTACACCCATTTCGATGAAATTTGCGAAATCATGAAGGCCTACGACGTCAGCTTCTCGCTCGGCGATGGCCTGCGTCCGGGCTCGATTGCCGATGCCAACGACGCCGCGCAATTCGGCGAACTGGAGACCCTTGGCGAGCTGACCAAGATTGCCTGGAAGCACGACGTGCAGTGCATGATCGAAGGTCCGGGGCACGTGCCGATGCAGTTGATCAAGGAGAACATGGACAAGCAGCTTGAGTGCTGTGACGAAGCACCGTTCTATACCCTTGGCCCGCTGACCACCGACATTGCCCCGGGTTACGACCACATCACCTCCGGTATCGGTGCGGCGATGATTGGCTGGTTCGGTTGCGCCATGCTCTGCTACGTGACGCCCAAGGAGCACCTGGGCCTGCCGAACAAGGATGACGTCAAGACCGGGATCATCACCTACAAGATTGCTGCCCACGCCGCCGACCTTGCCAAGGGGCATCCGGGTGCGCAGATCCGCGACAATGCCTTGTCCAAGGCACGTTTCGAATTCCGTTGGGAAGATCAGTTCAATCTGGGCCTGGATCCGGATACCGCACGGGCGTTCCACGACGAAACCCTGCCCAAGGATTCGGCCAAGGTCGCGCATTTCTGCTCGATGTGCGGGCCGAAGTTCTGTTCGATGAAAATCACCCAGGAAGTGCGTGAATACGCCGCCAACCAGCGCATTGATACGGTGGATGTGGCGGTCGAAGACGGCATGCGTGCGCAGGCTGAGCGGTTCCGCCAGGAAGGCAGCCAGTTGTACAAGAAAGTCTGACTGGGCTGATTCAGCGGTGTGCTCTGCACACCGTATCGCTGGCATGGCCAGCGATAGGTCCTGAAACAACAATAATTTTCTTCCTGTCGAGACCACCTTTGTGAGCACACCCAGCCAATTTTCTCCGGATCACCCGGTCAGCAACCAGCAGCGCGTCCTCAGCGGCCGCGACCTCTGTTCCCTGTGGTTCTCCCTTGGCATCGGCCTGATGGTCTTGCAGACCGGCGCATTGCTCGGCCCGGGCCTGGGATTGGCCAACGCCGTGCTGGCGATCATTCTCGGTACCAGCGTGGGTGTTCTGCTGCTGGCAGCCGTCGCGGTGATCGGCAGCGATACCGGCCTCTCCTCCATGGCAGCCCTGCGGCGCAGCCTGGGTCGCGACGGGGCTCGGCTTCCGGCACTGCTCAACCTGCTGCAACTGATCGGCTGGGGCTCGTTCGAAATCATCGTCATGCGTGATGCCGCCAGCCTGCTCGGCGCCCGCGCCTTTGGCGAGGATAGTGCGCTGACCAGTCCCTTGCTCTGGACCGTGTGTTTCGGGGCTCTGGCCACCTTGCTGGCCGTCAGCGGGCCATTGACCTTCGTGCGCAAGATCCTGCGCAAATGGGGTATCTGGCTGTTGCTGGGTGCCTGCCTGTGGCTGACCTGGAACCTGTTTGCCAAGGCTGATCTCGCCGCCCTTTGGGCGCGTGCTGGTGATGGCTCAATGTCGCTGGCAGTAGGTATCGACATTGCTATCGCTATGCCGTTGTCGTGGTTGCCGTTGATTGCCGACTATTCACGTTTCAGCCGCCAAGGCAGCCGGGTGTTTTTCGGCACAGCGCTGGGCTACTTCGTCGGCAATATCTGGATGATGAGCTTGGGCGTGGCCTACACCTTGGCTTTTGCCCCGGCGGGCGAGGTCAATACCCTGCTGTTAGCCCTGGCTGGCGCCGGTATTGGGATTCCGCTGTTGTTGATTCTGCTCGATGAGTCGGAAAAGGCCTTTGCCGACATTCATTCTGCGGCGGTTTCCACCGGCTTGCTGGTACGCCTGAAGGTCGAGCACCTGGCGTTGGCCATCGGCGTGCTGTGCACCTTGATCGCCTGCTTCGCGCCACTGGCGCAGTACCAGAACTTTCTGTTGCTGATCGGTTCGGTGTTCGCCCCGCTGTTCGGCGTGGTGCTGGTCGATCACTTCGTGGTGCGTCGCCGTCGCAGCGACGCCAGTGCCATCCAAAGCCTGCATTGGCGCGCTTTGCTGGCATGGGCCTGTGGCGTTGCCACTTATCATCTGCTGGCGCACTACGCTGCCGATGTTGGCTCGACCCTGCCCGCTTTGCTGCTGGCAGGGTGCGTTTACTGGCTAGCGGCGCCGTCGGTCAGCCGCGGCCGGGAAACAACTCCGGCTTGATCACACCGTTCAGGCGCGGGTAGGGGATTTTCAATTCGATGTGGCCCATGGAATAGGGGGCGATGGCATACACTTCGTACTTGAGCACTACCGCGCCATAGGTCAGGGCGATGTGTGGCGTCTGTTGGAACGGCCAGTTCTTGACGAACTCGGCGTCTTTGTCCATGCCGGTGCTGATCAGCCAGCCCTTGTGGGCTTCCTCGGCGGTCTTCCAGAAGGTCGCCTCCTGACCGGGTACCAGCATGTCCTGCAGGGTCAGGACCTTGTCTTGCTGACGCGAATAGTTGATGAAACCACGACCCGGCATGCCATGGGCGCCGCCAGTGTCCAGATAACTGGACAACTCGATGATCACCAGTCCGTCATGCTGCTCGCGTACCTTGGCTTGCAGGTAGCTGCTGTTGCGGGTTTCGGCCGTAGCCATGAACTGGTCTTCGTAAGCCTTGAGTGAACTCGGCAGGGCAGTATTTTGGTTGTCCTGGGTCATCTGCAGCAGGCGTTTTTCGACGATAGCGTCCAGTTTTGGATTGGCCGGGAAGTGAATGGTGTCGATATTGACCAGTGGGCAATCGGCCGTGTTGCAACCGGGCTTGATGTGCTCCCAGCGGTCGCGTTTGACCTCCAGCGGGGTGCGCATGTTGGGCTGGAACAGGCTTTGGCAGGCGCCCAGAACCAGGGCCAGCACGGCCACGGCAGTCAGTTTCACAAGCGTCATGATGATCCTTGTCAGGCAAAGGTAATCGGGCTTGGACCGTCGGCAAGGCCTTCAGTTCGCCACTAAGCTGAATATCAGCAGGCTGTCTATCCTCGCAGCCCAGCGGGCAACTTTAAAGGGGTGAAACGTGGCGATGCGCAAGTTAGGATGGCGCGATGCAGTACACGAGGTAATGAGGATTCCCATGTCAGACACGCTGAAACCTGTGCCCACCGACGTTGCAATCGTCGAGCGGGTGAACTGCTTCAAGGGCTTTTACCAGCTCGATCGGGTTCGCCTGCGCCACGAGCTGTTCGCTGGTGGCATGGGGCGCGAGATCAGCCGCGAGCTGTTTGTGCGCCACGATGCGGTATGTGTGTTGCCTTACGATGCGGTACGAGACGAAGTGGTGCTGATCGAGCAGTTTCGCGTTGGAGCGATGGGCAAGGTCGCCAACCCGTGGTTGATAGAGCTGGTCGCTGGTCTGATCGATAAAGATGAAGCACCGGAAGAAGTTGCACACCGCGAAGCGCAGGAGGAAGCTGGACTTGTGTTCAAAGCGCTATGGCCGATGACGCGATATTTTCCGTCACCCGGTGGTAGCGATGAGTTTGTCCACTTGTATCTGGGCCAGTGCAGCAGTGTTGGGGCGGGTGGCCTGCACGGGCTGGAGGAAGAGGGTGAAGATATCCGCGTCAAGGTCTGGGCATTCGACGATGCCTTGCAGGCCGTGCGCGATGGGCTGATCGCCAATGCGGCATCCATTATTGCCTTGCAATGGCTGGCTTTGAATCGGGATGAAGTCAGGGGGCTATGGTCGTGAATCTGTTGCGCGAACGCTACCGGGTCGATCTGGTCGGCTTGCAGGCAGCCTGCGAGGCTAACTATGCGCGCTTGATGCGCTTGTTGCCGGACATGCGCAGTGCCATGAGTTCGCGCCGCATCGGCATGACCCAGGGTGACCAGATGCTTGGTGTGCTGGCCCTTGATGTGGTGCTTGCCTGTCCGTATACAACCACCCTTCGCGTGCGTCAGGAGCACAGCCTGCCGTGGCTGCCGGTGCCGCAGCTGGAAGTGCAGGTGTACCACGATGCGCGCATGGCCGAAGTGGTCAGCGCCGAACACGCCCGGCGCTTTCGCAGCATTTACCCTTACCCCAACGCGGCGATGCACCAGCCCGACGAGAAAGCCCAGCTCAACCTGTTCCTGGGTGAATGGCTGAGCCACTGCCTGGCCTGTGGCCATGAGTTGGCTGTCGTTCGCTGAAATGTGACAGCGGTCGTTTCCGAGTATTTGCTCACGTGCCGCTTGCCGCCATAATCGTGCTGAATCCGTTCAAGGAGTCGGCCCTTGCCGCAACAATCGATCCCCACTAACGACGCACCGGTGTATGTGGTGCAACTGACCGACAGCCATTTGTTTGCTGACGCGCAAGGAACGCTGCTGGGCATGAATACCCGCGACAGCCTGCAGCGGGTGATCGACAGGGTGCGTGAGGAACAACCACGGATTGATGTGCTGCTGGCCACTGGCGACTTGTCACAGGATGGCTCGGAAGAGTCCTATACGTGTTTTCGTGAACTAACGGCAACCCTGCAAGCCCCGGCGCGCTGGCTCGCGGGTAACCACGACGAGCCGTTGCCGATGGAAAAGGCGGCACAGGGTACAGAGTTGTTAAACCCGGTGCTCGATATTGGCAACTGGCGGATTTTGCTGCTCAACTCGGCGGTGCCGGGATCAGTCCCAGGGGGCCTTGATGAGGGCCAGTTGCAGTTGCTTGAGCAGTCCTTGAAAGACGCGCCTGAGCGTCATCACCTGATCTGTTTTCACCATCAGCCAGTGTCCATCAATTGCGCCTGGATGGCGCCGATCGGTTTGCGTAATGCCGAGGCGCTGTTTGCTGTGCTGGACGGTTTTCCACAGGTCAGGGCCTTACTTTGGGGCCATATCCACCAGGAATGGGACCAGCAGCGCCATGCCGTGCGACTGTTAGCCTCACCGTCCACCTGTATCCAGTTTGAGCCGGGTAGTGAGGACTTCAAGGTCGGCGAACAGGCCCCGGGCTACCGCTGGCTACGCCTGCACACTGATGGTTCGATCGACACCGGGGTGTCGCGAGTGCGTGACTTCGCGTTTACGGTCGACTATGCAGGCGATGGCTATTAAATGTTGCTGAATGGGTGAAAGCGCTCCATCTGCCGTCGAACAGGCTAAAATGCGCGCTTTCCTGTCTGGCAGCGCCGGACGATTCAGGTGCATTTTGGGGGCGGCATGTCGGGTTCGATTCTCTATATTCACGGGTTCAACAGCGCACCTTCTTCGACGAAGGCCTGCCAGCTGGTCGCAGTGATGCAGCAGATCGGCCTGGGCGAATGCCTGCAGGTGCCAGCGCTGCACCATCACCCGCGCCAGGCCATTGCTCAGCTTGAGGCTGCCATTGCCGAGCTCGAATCGCCATTACTGGTCGGCAGCTCGCTCGGCGGCTACTATGCCACCCACCTGGCCGAGCGCCACGGGCTCAAGGCGCTGCTGATCAACCCGGCCGTCAACCCGCACCAGATGTTCGATGGTTACCTGGGGCCTCAGCAGAACCATTACACCGGTGAAACCTGGGAGCTGACCGAGGGTCACGTGCAGGCCCTGGCCGAACTTGAAGTGGCCCCGCCTACGGACGCCGGACGCTATCAAGTCTGGCTGCAAACCGCCGATGAGACCCTGGACTACCGCCGGGCCGAGCAGTTCTATCGGGCCTGTGCGCTGCGTATCCAGGCCGGTGGCGATCACAGTTTCCAAGGCTTTGCCGAGCGACTGCCGGCCCTGTTGAGCTTTGCCGGGATTGCCCCACAGCAGTATCAATCGCTCGATTTTTCTGTATTTTGATGACTTATTTTCACCCACGACTGACGACGAGACCCCATGGCCATTCCCAGCGCTAGTGCCTATAACGCAGACGCCATCGAAGTCCTCTCGGGCCTTGACCCGGTGCGCAAACGCCCGGGCATGTACACCGACACCAGCCGGCCGAACCACCTGGCACAAGAGGTTATCGACAACAGCGTTGACGAAGCCTTGGCCGGGCACGCCAAGTCGGTCCAGGTAATTCTTCACGCCGACCATTCGCTGGAAGTGTCCGATGACGGTCGCGGCATGCCGGTGGATATCCATCCTGAAGAGGGTGTCTCCGGGGTCGAGCTGATCCTCACCAAGCTGCACGCAGGCGGCAAGTTCTCCAACAAGAACTACCAGTTCTCTGGTGGTTTGCACGGCGTTGGTATTTCCGTGGTCAACGCCTTGTCTACCCAGGTTCGGGTCAAGGTCAAGCGTGATGGCAACGAGTACCAGATGACCTTCGCTGACGGTTACAAGGCCAGCGAGCTGGAAGTTGTCGGTACGGTCGGCAAGCGCAATACCGGCACCAGCGTGTATTTTGCCCCGGACCCGAAGTATTTCGATTCACCAAAGTTTTCCATCAGCCGCCTCAAGCACGTGCTCAAGGCCAAGGCGGTATTGTGCCCGGGGCTGCTGGTCAGCTTCGAAGACAAGGCCAGCGGCGAAAAGGTCGAGTGGCACTACGAAGACGGCCTGCGCTCCTATCTGGTCGACTCGGTCAGCGAGTTCCAGCGCCTGCCCGACGAGCCGTTCTGCGGCAGCCTGGCGGGTAACAAGGAAGCCGCCGACTGGGCCCTGTTGTGGCTACCTGAAGGCGGTGACAGCATTCAGGAAAGCTACGTCAACCTGATTCCTACGGCTCAGGGTGGTACGCACGTCAATGGCCTGCGCCAGGGCCTGCTCGATGCGATGCGTGAGTTCTGCGAGTTCCGCAACCTGTTGCCGCGCGGGGTCAAGCTGGCGCCCGAGGACATCTGGGAGCGTATTTCCTTCGTGCTCTCGATGAAAATGCAAGAGCCGCAGTTCTCTGGGCAGACCAAGGAGCGCTTGTCGTCGCGTGAAGCGGCGGCATTTGTTTCCGGCGTGGTCAAGGATGCATTCAGCCTGTGGCTCAATGCGAACCCTGAACTGGGCATGCAACTGGCGGAGCTGGCAATCAGCAACGCCGGGCGCCGCCTCAAGGCCAGCAAGAAGGTCGAACGCAAGCGCGTAACCCAGGGGCCGGCTTTGCCGGGCAAACTGGCGGACTGCGCCGGGCAAGACCCGATGCGTGCCGAGCTGTTTCTGGTCGAGGGTGACTCCGCTGGCGGCTCGGCCAAGCAGGCACGCGACAAAGAGTTTCAGGCAATCCTGCCGCTGCGCGGCAAGATCCTCAACACCTGGGAGGTCGATGGCGGTGAAGTCCTGGCCAGCCAGGAGGTGCACAATATCGCCGTGGCCATTGGCGTTGATCCTGGCGCCGCCGACATGAGTCAGCTGCGCTATGGCAAGATCTGCATCCTCGCCGACGCCGACTCCGACGGCCTGCACATTGCCACCCTGCTCTGTGCGCTGTTCGTCCAGCATTTCCGCCCGCTGGTCGAGGCTGGGCATGTCTATGTGGCGATGCCGCCGCTGTACCGTATCGATCTGGGCAAGGAAATCTACTATGCCCTCGACGAAGCCGAGCGCGATGGCATTCTTGATCGCCTGGTTGCCGAGAAAAAGCGCGGCAAGCCGCAGGTCACCCGATTCAAAGGGCTGGGTGAAATGAATCCGCCTCAGTTGCGTGAAACCACCATGGACCCGAATACCCGGCGCCTGGTCCAGTTAACCCTGGATGATCTGGAAGGCACCCGCGAGATCATGGACATGCTCCTGGCCAAGAAGCGCGCCGGTGACCGCAAGAACTGGCTGGAGTCGAAGGGCAATCTGGCAGAGGTACTGGTTTGATTCGTACACTCCTGGCAGCCGTCCTTGGTGTATTTGCCCTGTCAGCACAGGCTGCGCCGTGGCCGGAGCTGAAGTTTGTCGCCGAATATCCGGTCGAAGGCATGCGCGGTGGCAACCTGTCGGGTCTGGCCCTGTGCAAGGGTGAACTGTGGACGATATCCGACCGTGACGACGATTTGTTGTACCGACTGAATACCAAACAGTCGGTATGGCAGGCCGAGTCCGTGCCGTTGGTGGCTCCGCCGGTTCCGGAGAGTGGCTTGCCGTGGGGTATTCGTTCGCGGACCTGGGCTGTTGGCCAAGTGCGTGGTGGTGACCTGGATTTCGAAGGTATCAGCTGCGACGCCGCCGGTAATCGTTATGTGGTCAGCGAAGCCCATGCCGCCGTTTTGCAGGTGCCGGTCGAGGGTGAGCCGAACTGGTTGAAAATTGATCCGAGCATGGTCCGTCAGGCCCGTGCCAGTGGCATGCTTCTGCATTTCAATGCCTTGTTCGAAGGCCTGGCGGTGAGCCCGGCCGGCGATCGTATCTGGCTAGCGGCCGAACGTGAGCGCCGTGGCCTGCTACTGATCAATCGTCAGCAAACGGTCTGGAACTGCGGGAATGGCTGTGTATTGCTCAGCGAGGCCGGGGTTGAGATGCAGCCGCCGCAGATGCCAGGTGCGCGGGCGCTACCGCGGGATTTCGCCGATCTGGCCTTGTTCAACGACAAGCTCTTCACTCTGGAGCGCAACGCCCATCGGATCTGCCGTCGTGATCCGGTGCGCGCCAAGGTCGAGCGTTGCTGGTCGTACGCCGAAGGTGCATTGGCAGAGCCGCGCTTGTATTCACAGCCGTTCGGCCTGGCCGAGGCGCTGGTGATCGATGCCGAAGGGGCCTGGATTGGCCTGGACAATAACAGCGCGACCCGCAAAGACGGCGAATCGCGACCTATTGTCTGGCGTTTTGCTGCTCCGGCCGGCGGTTGGAGTGCCAAGCCGTGAGTCAGCCACCAGGCAAGCGTGCCGGCAGAGTGCTGCTGGTTCTGGCCTGGGCGGCAGGGTTATTCCTGGCTACACGCTTTTTTGGTGAG
Source organism: Pseudomonas sp. UM16 (assembly GCF_050312595.1). NCBI lineage: Bacteria > Pseudomonadati > Pseudomonadota > Gammaproteobacteria > Pseudomonadales > Pseudomonadaceae > Pseudomonas > Pseudomonas sp. UM16. The sequence goes on from NZ_JBNPJT010000014.1 coordinate 93,429, forward strand.
TGGGAGCAGCGTCAGGCCAATCCCAATGCGCAGGTGCGCTCGCAACACGGTGAAGGTTTTATCGAAGTGCAACTGGCAGGCAACGGTCAGGGCCACTTCGTCGCCGATGGCCAGATCAACGGCCAGGCAGTACATTTTCTCCTCGATACCGGCGCTACTGATGTGGCGATTCCCGAGGGGTTGGCGGCCAAGCTTGCCCTTGAGCGCGGCGCCCCGGTAACCCTGAGTACCGCCAACGGCCGTACCCAGGGTTACCGTACGCGTCTGGAAACCCTGCAACTGGGCGACATCCTGCTGCGCGAAGTGCGCGCCCTTGTAGTGCCAGGGCTGGATGGCGAACAAGTATTGCTGGGCATGAGTGCCCTGAAACAACTCGAATTTACCCAGCGTAGTGGCACCTTGCTGCTGCGCCAGAACCTGAAATGATGAGGCCCGCATGAGCGACTCCCTTGATCTCAGCCTCGATGGCGTAGAGCGCCGGTCACTGGCTGACTTCACCGAACAGGCCTACCTCAACTACTCCATGTACGTGATCATGGACCGCGCCTTGCCGCATATCGGCGATGGCCTGAAGCCGGTGCAACGTCGCATCGTCTATGCCATGAGCGAACTGGGCCTGGACGCCGACTCCAAGCACAAGAAGTCGGCGCGTACCGTGGGTGACGTGCTCGGCAAGTTCCACCCCCATGGCGACTCGGCCTGCTATGAAGCGATGGTGCTGATGGCCCAGCCATTCAGCTACCGCTACACCTTGGTTGACGGCCAGGGCAACTGGGGTGCACCGGACGATCCCAAGTCGTTCGCCGCCATGCGTTATACCGAAGCACGCCTGTCGCGTTATTCCGAGGTGCTGCTCAGCGAACTCGGCCAAGGCACTGCCGACTGGGTGCCGAACTTCGACGGTACGCTGGACGAACCTGCGGTGTTGCCGGCGCGCTTGCCGAACATCCTTCTTAACGGTACCACCGGCATCGCCGTGGGCATGGCCACTGACGTACCGCCGCACAACTTACGTGAAGTTGCCAGCGCCTGTGTACGTTTGCTTGATGAGCCAAAGGCCACCATCGAACAGCTCTGCGAGCATATCCAGGGGCCGGACTATCCCACTGAAGCCGAGATCATCACCCCGCGTTCGGAACTGCTGAAGATCTACCAAAGCGGTCGCGGCTCGGTGCGCATGCGTGCGGTTTACCGCATTGAAGATGGCGATATTGTCGTCACTGCCCTGCCGCACCAGGTTTCCGGGGCCAAAGTGCTGGAGCAGATTGCCGCACAGATGCAGGCCAAGAAGCTGCCGATGGTGGCTGACCTGCGTGACGAATCGGATCATGAGAACCCTTGCCGGATCGTGATCATCGCCCGTTCCAACCGGGTCGATCTCGACGAACTGATGCAGCACTTGTTCGCCACCACCGAGCTTGAGTCCAGCTACCGGGTCAACGTCAACATCATCGGCCTGGATGGCCGCCCGCAGTTGAAGAACCTGCGCGCGCTGTTGGTCGAGTGGCTTGAATTCCGCGTACAGACGGTGCGTCGCCGACTGAAATTCCGCCTGGATAAAGTCGAACGCCGCCTGCACCTGCTTGAAGGCTTGTTGGTGGCCTTCCTCAACCTGGATGAAGTGATCCACATCATTCGTACCGAGGAGCACCCCAAAGCCGCCTTGATTGCCCGTTTCGACCTTACCGAAACCCAGGCCGAGTACATCCTCGAGACCCGCCTGCGTCAGTTGGCGCGGCTGGAAGAGATGAAGATCCGCAACGAGCAGGATGAACTGGCCAAGGAACAAGCCAAGCTCACCGCGCTTCTGGGTAGCGAAAGCAAGTTGCGCAAACTGGTGCGGGCTGAGCTGATCAAGGATGCCGAAACCTACGGTGATGACCGTCGGTCGCCGATTGTCGAGCGTGCGGAAGCCAAGGCACTGTCAGAAAACGAGTTGATGCCGACTGAGCCGGTCACGGTGGTACTGTCGGAAAAAGGCTGGGTGCGTTGCGCCAAGGGCCATGACATCGACGCCACGGGCCTGTCGTACAAGGCCGGTGATGGCTTCAAGACTGCTGCTGCCGGGCGCTCCAATCAGTTTGCGGTATTCATCGACTCCACTGGACGCAGTTACTCGGTAGCCGCGCACACGTTGCCATCGGCCCGTGGCCAGGGCGAGCCGCTGACCGGGCGGCTAACACCGCCACCGGGTGCGGTGTTCGAGTGTGTGCTGTTGCCTGAAGACGACGCGCTGTACGTGATTGCCTCGGATGCCGGCTACGGTTTCGTGGTCAAAGGTGAAGACCTGCAGGCCAAGAACAAGGCCGGTAAAGCACTGCTCAGCCTGCCCAATGGTGCCAAGGTCATTGCCCCGCGGGCGGTGGCTGACCGTGAGCAGAACTGGCTGGCGGCGGTCACTACCGAAGGCCGCCTCCTGATCTTCAAGATCAGCGACCTGCCACAGCTTGGTAAAGGAAAGGGCAATAAAATCATCGGGATTCCGGGTGACCGGGTCGCCAGTCGCGAGGAGTTCGTCACCGATCTGGCGGTAGTGGCTGATGGCGCAACCCTTGTGTTGCAAGCCGGAAAGCGTACGCTGTCACTCAAGGCCGATGACTTGGAGCACTACAAAGGCGAGCGCGGTCGTCGCGGTAACAAACTGCCACGCGGCTTCCAGCGGGTTGATGCATTGTTGGTAGAAAATCCTGCATAAGACCGGACAAAGGCCCCGAATCGGTAATTTAGCGCCCGTTCGGGGCTTAAACACTGGAGTCGGGCCGTTATTTCGCGGATGATAGGGCCCTTGCGGTGCCAGCGTAGCTGTGCGCCCGTATGAATCTATATGAGTATCACTGCGGTTAGCCTTGTGGCAGCCGCCTGGATGGGATGATGAAATTTCTGCGCCTTCCGTTTGTTTTGCTGATGAGCGGCATACTCGGTCTGGCCGGTTGCAGCATGCACCAGCCGGTTTCCCTGTATCAGCTCGACAGCGGTGAGCCTGGCCAACCCAAGCAAAGCGCGGGCATGGCTGTGGTACTCGGCCCGGTATCGGTTGCTGACTACTTGCAGCGCGAGACCCTGCTACAACGCCAATCCGATGGCAGCCTGACCGCAGCGACTGATGGCCGCTGGGCAGGCAGCCTGTCGGCGGATATCGATCAATTGCTGGTTCGTCAGCTGGCCTGGCGTCTGGATAGCCAGCGCGTGGTCCTGGCACCAGGCAATAGCGGGTTCACCCCGGACGTACAGGTGCTGCTGTCGATCACCCGCCTGGACTCCGGGAGCAACCAGCCCGCGATCCTCGACGCCCAGTGGCGACTGCTCGATCGTCGTGGCCAGGTTCGTGACAATCGCATCGTTCACCTCGAACAGCAGCATGCGGGTAGCGCCGCGGCACAGGTACAGGCCCAGGGCCAGCTGCTACAAAAACTTGCTGAGCAGCTGAGCATTGCTCTCAAGCCTTTGGCCAACCAGCCACCGATTGCTGAGGAGTCGCCGAAGCGCGCGGCGCCGGTGCAGGTGCGTAAGGGGCCGGAAAAGCCGAAGATCCCACTGGCGACGCCGATTCGTACCGATATGGAAGTGTTTCGCTTCTAAGGCAGCACCACAAAAAAGCCCGCATCGTAGCGGGCTTTTTTGTCGGTGCAGGCCTTTGCCAGCGATGCAGACACCGCGCACCAACCGACAGCGCGTTATAGCATCGCCAGCAAGGCTGGCTCCTACAGAAACCGGCACACATAAAAAGCCCGCATTGCTGCGGGCTTTTTCGTCATCAGGGATCAGCTCTTGATCCGGCGCTCGTGCATTCGTGCCAACTGGCGCTCCAGCATGGATGGGTAGGGCTCCATCAGCCGCTCGACGCAGCAGGCGCCCTCAGGGCTGGCAATCGGACGGATCCGGGCGCGCTGGCGAATCAGTGCGTCGTCGCTGATCTTGCGCTCAACCAGCAGAAGGTTACGGCTGTGCTGTGACAAGGCCAGGGCGTCCTGAGCCTTGTCGGTCAACAACAGATCGATCTGGCTCAGGCCATGCAGGTCTTCACCCAGCACCAGGCCCAGTTGCAGCTGCAAGGTGATGCCGCTGTCGGCCACCTCGATCTGCAGGGCGTGGCCCAACGCGCGCAACAGCTCACCACAGCAAATGGCATTGGTCAGGTAGTCCTCACCACTGTCCTGGCTGTTGAACAGCATCAGCGTGCTGCCGTCGTTAAGGGTGTGTACTTCGCTTTCATACAGCGAGGCGGCTTGATCGAGGCAGTCGCGATAGCGCTCCAGCAGTTCGGTCAGGCGCGTACGCGGCAGACGCCGAAGTTGCTCCTGCGAGCCCAGCTGTACGGCCAATACCGCGCTGGCCTGAGGTTCACGACTGAGCGGCTGTGGGGCAGGGCTTGGGGCACTGTGTGCTTGGTCGTCGATCAGGTCGGCAAAGGCGTCATCGTGTTCGTCATCGGCGGTGACCGGCTTGCTGACCTTGGCCGCAGCAGGTTGTTCGTCAAAGCTCGGATCGCGCAGGTTACGCACTTCGAACTCAGTGTCGTCCTCCTCCAGCTCTTCTGGCTCCGGCTCGACTTCGCGCGGTGGCGGAGCAAAACGTGTGTGCAACTGGCGAGCCAGGTCACCGATCTCGTCCTGGCGTTCGGTGGCCGGGGTGAACTCGTTGATGTCCCGCAGCCAGACTCGCAGTTGCAGCAGCGGCGTAGAGATGTACCGCCCCAGGCGCAAGCTCATGGCCAGGGCCAAGGCCAGCAGGATGCCGGCGAGAATGCCCATGCTTTGCAGGCTAATGGTCAGTGGCTGCTGGAACTGGTTCATGTCCAGGCTGATGCGCAGTTGCCCGGCGGTCACGTCCTGGAAGGTGATCTTGGTCTGATACAGGCCTTCGGCCTCACCCAAAAGGCCGTTTTTCGGGCGCTGACCAGCTTCGGCCAGGATCCGGTTGTCGACGCTGTAGATGGCAGCATGGGCGACCAGTGGGTTTTTTACCAGGTTACCCAACAGCACATTGAGGCTGAGGATGTCGTTAGACACCAACAGCTCGGTAGCCGAGGTAGCAGTCTGCGTGGTCAGGCTCTGCCCCAGAGCATCAGCTTGTTCATGCATGGCCTGCTTGAACTGCAAACCCATCACGCAGGCGTAGATCACCAGGGCCAGTGCTACCAGCAGCACGTTGTGGCAGGCGATCCTTAGCGCTAGCGGCACACGGCGTTGGCGCAGAGCATGAAAAATCAGCAGGAAGAAGTTGTCAGTTTTAACGGGCGTGGGCCGGTTCACAGAGCGCGGCTCTTTATGTCGGAGAAGTTGTTGCGCAGTATAGCGAGCGCTCAAGGACCGGCAAAGCATCCACTGCGCCCGATGGTCCGCGAAAATCGGTAGAATGCGCTTTTTTCTACGAGTCGGAGCCCGTCTTGCGCGAAATCGTTCTGATTAACATCACTGGTGAAGACCGTCCGGGTCTTACTGCGGCCATCACCGGCGTTCTGGCCCAGGGTGGTGTGAACATCCTCGACATCGGTCAGGCGGTGATTCATGACACCCTGTCCTTTGGCATCCTGGTGGAAATCCCGGATACCGAGAAGGCGTCATCGGTGCTGAAAAATATTCTGTTTGCGGGCTACGAACTCGATCAACAGGTCCGTTTCACCCCGGTTTCCGAAGCCGACTACCAGAATTGGGTTGAAGGTCAGGGCAAGGCCCGTCATATCGTGACCCTGCTGACCCGCAAGGTTACAGCTGAACAATTGCAGCGAGTCAGCTCGATTACTGCCAAGTACGGGCTGAACATCGACCACATCGATCGCCTTTCCGGTCGCGTGGCATTGGATACGCCGGTCGATCAGGGCAAGGGTTGCATCGAGTTCTCTGTGCGTGGCGAACCGGAAGATCCGCAGGCTTTGCGCGCCGAGTTCCTCAGCGTTGCACAGGAGCTGAACGTCGATATCGCCTTCCAGCAGGACTCGCTGTTCCGTCGTAACCGTCGCCTGGCGGTGTTCGACATGGACTCGACGCTGATTGAAGCCGAAGTGATCGACGAATTGGCCAAGGCTGCCGGAGTAGGCGAGCAGGTGTCGGAAATCACCGAACGGGCCATGCGTGGCGAACTGGACTTCCGTGCCAGCTTCAAAGAACGCCTGGCCTTGCTCAAGGGCCTGGACGTCGGCGTGCTGGACGAGATCGGTGCTTCATTGCGCCTGACAGAGGGTGCCGAAACGCTGTTTGCCGAGCTCAAACGTCTGGGCTACAAGACTGCGATCTTGTCTGGCGGCTTCACCTACTTTGCCAAGCAACTGCAGGCCAAGCTGGGCATCGACTACGTCTTTGCCAACGAGCTGGAAGTGGTCGATGGTAAAGTCACCGGTGTGGCGGTCGAGCCGATTGTTGACGCCCAGCGCAAGGCTGATCTGCTCGGCGAGCTGGCGCGCAAGGAAGGACTGCAGATGGAGCAGACCATCGCCGTGGGTGATGGAGCCAATGACCTGCCGATGCTGGCCATTGCTGGCTTGGGCGTGGCCTTCCGGGCCAAACCACTGGTCAAACAGTCGGCCAAGCAGGCTATTTCGACCTTGGGTCTGGATGGTGTGCTGTACTTGCTGGGCTTTCGCGATCGCGACGGCCGGGTCTGAAAAGCGAGGCCGTACGAGCCAGAAACAAAAAAGCCCGCATCGCTGCGGGCTTTTTCATGTTTAGGCCTGGGCGGGCAGTGCCAGGCGCTGACCCATGCTCACGGCCGAACCGGCACCGAGTTCTTCGGCCCATTTGACCTGCTCTGGTCCGAACAGGACAACGGCGGTCGAACCCAGCTTGAAACGACCCAGTTCCGCACCTTTTTCCAGGTGGATCGGTGCACGGCTAGCTTCGTCGTAGCGGAAAGTCTTGAGTTCACGCTTCGGAGGCGTCACCAGGCCAGCCCAGACGGTCTCGATAGACGCCACGATCATCGCCCCGACCAGAACCACGGCCATCGGCCCACGCTCGGTATCGAACAGGCAGACCACGCGCTCGTTGCGGGCAAACAGTTCAGGTACGTTTTCGGCGGTGGTCTGGTTGACCGAGAACAGCCGACCCGGCACATAGATCATTTCGCGCAGAGTACCGGCCAGTGGCATGTGCACACGGTGGTAGTCCTTGGGCGACAGATAGATAGTGGCAAACTCACCACCCATGAACGGGGCGGCATTGGCCGGATCACCACCAAGCAGCTCCAGTGCGCTGAAGCTGTGACCTTTGGCCTGGAAGATACGACCGTGCTCGATTGGGCCAAGTTGGCTAACTGCGCCATCGGCCGGGCAGAGGATCGCGCCCGGCGTTTCGTCGAGCGGGCGTGCATCGGGTTTCAGGGCGCGGGTGAAGAAGGCGTTGAAGTGCTCGTAAGCGCTCAGGTCTTCGACCAGCGCCTGGGACATATCGACCTGATAACGCTTGGCGAACCAACTGGTGAAGGCGTTTTTGAACCAGCGAACACGGCATTCGGCAATGCAACCGGCCAGGCGTGACAGCAGGTTATGCGGCAGCAGGTACTGGCTGATGATGAACAAGCGGGATTTCATTGGGTTTCCTTGATTCTTCAAATTTCTACAGGGGTGTCGGGGTGGTTGCCCCATTCGCCCCAGGATCCGGCATAGGCTTTGACCCGAGGGTAGCCCAGATGCTTGGCCACCAGATAGGTAAAGCCGGAGCGGTGGTGAGTCTGGCAGTGGGTGACCACTTCCTTGTCTTTGCTGATGCCCAGCTGTTCGAGGATTTCGGGCATGTCTTTGCGGATGCGCAGGGCATTGTTCATGTCCATGCCTGCAGTCCACTCGAAATTGACGGCACCGGGGATGTGCCCAGCTTTGGCGGCCAGGACCTTTTCACCACGGTATTCACCTGGGCTGCGTGCATCCCAGATGGCCAGATCGGCGGCACCGAGACGGCTTTGCAGGTATTCGCGGGTGGCGGTGGGCTCTTCGTGCAGGGTCAGGCTGACCGTGCCGCTGGCTTTGGCCGGGACTTCAGTGCTGAGGGTGCTCGCCGGCCAGGCCTGGGCGCCGCCGTTGAGGTAGTGGTAGCGGGAGTGGCCGATCACATCCAGCAACCAGATGAAGCGCCCGGCCCAGCCGCCGCCTTCGTCGTCATAGACCACGTAGACCGCACTGGCATTGTGGCCGAGTTCGGCAAACAGTTTTTCCAGATCGGCTTTGGCCGGTAGCAGGCCCGGGGCAGGGGGGTGGCCCAGCTGAGTACGCTTGGGATCGACAAAGCGAGCCCCTGGTATATGCCCACTGTCATAGCGGTTGACGCTGGTCAGGTCCACCAGGATCAACTCAGGTACATCAAGCCGGGCTTGCAGGTCAGCCGGCTCGATTACCAGGGGCAAGCCAGAAAAGTCAGTCATCCAGAGTCTCCAGGGCGGAACAGAGGGGGCGATTGTAGCGCATGGGTCAGGCACTGCGGTTGCTGAAGGCGGTCAGGGCGCGTTCGATACATTGCGCAGTTTTACCAAAGGCCTGCACGCTGATGTCGGCCAGTGGTTTGCCACCCTGGTCGGCGATCAGCAGCATCACCACACGACCATTGCTCGACAGTGAGCGCAGCAGCAGGTGTTCGCTGCGAAACAAAGCGTGCAGGTGGGCCGGCAACAGCGCGGCAAACTGCTTGTGATTGTCTGGCGTCAGTCGTAGCTGCGCAGCGCTGCTCATCAGGCGCTGCAACAACTTGCTCTGCTCGATTGGCAGCACCAGAGTAGCCGCTTCTGTCGGCAATCCGGCAATCTGATGAACGCGCAGTTGGGTCAGGGTCTTGTCGCTCATCAGCAACATCAGGCGCTGCATACCACAGGCTACCAGTGCATCGCGGGCCAGGGTCGTCAGGTGGATGGCGTTGCTGAACGGGCTTGGCTCGACCAGCAACTCGGCGCAGAGTTTGCGCCAAGCTCCCAAGGCCTGGGCCGAAGGCGGCGGCGGGGCGATCTGGCCCTTGTGCGGGCGTCGTTGGTGCCAGGGCCAAAGCAGCGCTTCGGCTGGGTGAAAAAGACCAGGGTTGGCATGCTGGCGGGCGCTGCTCACCGCTTGTTGGTGCGTCAGTTGCTGTACGTCATCCAGTGAAGTTTGCAGGTACAGGCTGGTGAGCAGCTGCCAGCGCCGTACATGAGGGTTGGTCCAACCGACGTGTGCTGCCAGGGCCAGACCGTTGGCCAGCAGCACGGTGTTGGCTGGTTGATTGAACCAGCGGCGTACGTTTGGCTGTTCGTCCAGGCGCTGCTGTTGGTGCAGGCTGTTCGGATCACGGGCGATAAGTAATGCCTTGGCCAGCAAGCGGCGCTCATCCTGCAGCAATTGATAGCCATGGCTGACCCATGCTGGCAGGCGCCAGTGCTCGGCGAGGGCTTTGCACAGGCTGAGTATCCGCACGCCAAACAACTCCACTTCCACCCGCGCTGCCGCTTCGCCCTTGTGCACAACCCGTAGCTCCCAGTCCTCGAGCAGCTTCGGAAAGGTCAGGGCCAGTGGCCACAACGGCGACAGAAACAACAGGCTGCCCCAGTGGATTTCCTGCCAGAGCCGCGCCAGGCGGCTGGCGAACAAACCATTAGCCTGTTGGCTCGCATGCTGACTGACCAACTGCAGTTGGCGCAAGGTCGGGGCAATCTCGTCCTCAGCCAGCGCCGGCAGCCGCTCGAGCAATTTTGTGGTGCGCGCCAGGCCCAGACGATTGAGGGCGGTCTCCAGGCTTTCCGCCGGTTCGCCAAGGCTGCTGCTGGTGTGATGATTGGCCTCGCGCATCACGCTGAGCACCAGGGCAGGGCTGTCCTGCATCAACTCAGCGATGTCGCGCAATGAGCGGCGGCTGTCGGCGATCGCCGCTTTTACCTGCTCGTAACTGGCCAGAGGAACCGGTAGTCGAACGCTGTCGAGCAGCTTGACCCAGGCATCGAGTGTTTTAGGTGTTGGTTCTGGCACGATGGTTTCAATAGGCATGCTGGAGGGGCCGAACTGGCTTTTCGCCTTGACTGACTATAGTCTGGCGCAGATCTGCCGATAAGTAGAAGAAGAGTTTTATTAACTTCCGCTCACGACCCTGACCACGACAGTAAGTGCTTTCTATCTATGGCTAAAATTATCGGCATCATCGTCGTATTCGCGAGTGTGCTCGGCGGATATGTTCTATCCCACGGTAAAATTGCGGCACTGATTCAGCCCTTCGAGGTGCTGATCATCGGTGGCGCGGCCTTTGGTGCGTTCCTCCAGGCGAACCCTGGTTACATGACCATGCATGTAATCAAAAAGTCGCTGAAGATGTTTGGTACGCGCTTTACCCACACCTTCTATATCGAGGTGCTTGGGCTGGTCTACGAGATTCTCAACAAGAGCCGGCGCGAAGGCATGATGGCGATCGAAGCCGATATCGAAGACGCCGCTTCCAGTCCGATTTTTGCCAAGTACCCTGCGGTGTTGGGGGATGAGCGCATGACCGCGTTCATTTGCGATTACCTGCGCATCATGTCCACCGGCAATATGGCGCCGCATGAGCTTGAAGGCCTGTTCGACATGGAACTGCTGAGCATGAAAGAAGAGCTCGAGCACCCGTCCCACGCCGTGACCGGCATTGCCGACGGCATGCCAGGCTTCGGTATTGTCGCGGCAGTACTGGGCATTGTGGTGACCATGGCCTCTTTGGGCGACGGTGACCAGAAGTCCATCGGTCTGCATGTCGGTGCGGCGCTGGTCGGTACCTTCTTCGGTATTCTCGCCGCTTACGGCTTCTTCGGCCCGCTGGCCACGGCCCTACGTCAGGACGCCCGGGAAGAACTCAACGTCTATGAAGCCATCAAGGCTTCGCTGGTGGCCTCGGCTTCCGGCATGCCGCCGTCGCTGGCCGTGGAATTCGGGCGCAAGGTGCTGTTCCCGGCCCACCGTCCGAGCTTTGCCGAGCTGGAACAAGCAGTTCGCGGTCGCTGAGTCATGGAAAACAACCAGCCCATAATCATCAAACGCGTCAAGCGCTTTGGCGACGGTCACCACGGTGGCGCCTGGAAGATCGCCTTCGCTGACTTTGCCACGGCAATGATGGCGTTCTTCCTGGTGCTCTGGCTGCTGTCTACCGCGACACCGGAACAGAAGATCGCCATTGCAGGCTACTTCAAAGACCCGATCGGTTTTTCCGAAAGCGGCACGCCCTACGTTATCGACCTCGGTGGTTCGCCCCAGCTCGCTCCGGAAAAGACCATCAACCCAGAAGAGAAGTCCGAGCCAACCCCGGATAGCAGTATTCAGCTGGGGCAGGACAAAGTTGAAAGCATGGCTGAGCAGGTTGAGCGTGAGCGTCTGGAGCTGTTGTTGCAGGAGCTGCAGAACAAGGTCGAAGAAAACCCTGAACTGCAGAAATTCAAGGATCAGATCCTCTTCGAAATTACCCAGGATGGCCTGCGTATCCAGATCATGGATGCTGAGAACCGACCCATGTTTGACCTCGGCAGCGCTCGCTTGCAGCCGTATTTCGAAGATATCCTGCTGGCCATGGCCGACACCATAAAAGCAGTGCCGAACAAAATCAGTATCAGTGGTCATACCGATGCCAAGCCGTATGCCGGCAGCGGTGACTTTGGCAACTGGGAACTGTCGGCCAACCGTGCCAACGCAGCGCGCCGTGCCCTGGTCGCGGGTGGTTATCCGGATGCGCAAGTGGCACGGGTGGTAGGCTATGCCTCGTCTTCGCTGTTCGACCGGGCCAACCCGCTCAATCCGGTAAACCGGCGTATCGACATTATTGTCCTGACCAAAAAAGCCCAGCGCACCCTGGAAGGTGAGCAGCCCCAGCCTGCCGCGCCAGAGGAGGCAGCGCCTGGTGCTCAAGTGCCGGCGCCTGCACCGGCAGCGGCAGCGCCAGCGCCCGAACCGGAGCCGATGCAGCCTCGCGAGCTACGCCAGAAGCTGAACATCTTCGAGGACGGCGTGTTGAAGATGGATGAGAGCAAGGAGTAATCCTGTGCTGTGATCACAACGCCCGTGTGCAGCGATGCTCACGGGCGTTGTGCTTTCGGGGGCTCAGAAGCCGCGGCGAATCTTGGCCTTCAAGTCGGCATGGAAGAAGTCGGCGTTGACGCGGTTGGTGGCATCCGCGTTAGCACCTTCTTTATCGATCGAGCGCTTGAAGGTCTGTTCATCGTGGTAGGCAAGCACGAACAAATCAATGTGTTCGCGTAAACGCATTATCGGCCACTTCTCCAAGTACTCGGGTAATACGCTGTCTGTGCATTGGAACAGGGCGATGCGTCGATTGCTGAGCGTGGCGGCGCCCAATTGGAACGGTACCCACCACGTGTCGGCATTTTCCTGAGAGAGGACGGCAATCAAGTGCGTGCAGCCGCTGACGTTACGACACACCAGGCCGGTCAGGTCGTCGGTGGTCTGTCCGGTGCTGCCGTCGAACACGTCCAGGTGGGTATCGATGCCTTCAAGTTTCAGGCGCTCGTTGATGATGAAGGCATCCAGGCGTTCCTGGTGGCGATAGCTGATAACCACAGGCATCAGGCGGGCCCTCCTGGTACGTAGGTAGAGCAATTGATACGTAAGGATCGGATTGTCATTGTTGATTCCTTTCATACTCACGGCATGGAGAGGGTTCGCTGGGTTAGGGCGAACCTGAAAGGCGACAATCAATCAAAGCTGTTATCGCAGCAAGGGACCACTCGCGATAAAGAAGGCCCCTACAACGATTGGTAAATTTTCCTGCAGATCCGTCCTACAAGGCGGGGGTAATGAGGCTCGTTGCGAGCCTCACGCCGCAGGTCAGTAGCTGTCTTGAGGCAGGCTGGCGATAATCGAGCGGTAGCTGTTCATCCGCTGCTGCTGGACCCGGCCGTCTTCGAGGGCCTTGAGCAGGGCACAACCGGGTTCGCGGTCATGTTTGCAGTCACGAAAACGGCAGGTGCCGAGCAGATCGTTGAACTCGATGAAGCCCGCTTCGACATCGGCGCGGCTGACGTGGCCCAGGCCAAACTCACGGATGCCGGGGGAGTCGATTAACTCACCGCCACCTGGGAAGTGGTAGAGGCGTGCGGTTGTGGTGGTGTGGGTACCCTGGCCGGACCATTCGGACAGGTCGCCTACCCGGGTCTGCACCTCAGGCAGCAAGCTGTTGACCAGCGACGACTTGCCGACCCCGGACTGGCCGACGAACACGCTGATATGCCCGTCCAGCTGCTTCTGCAATTGCTGCATGCCATCGCCGTGATGGGCCGAGACTTCCAGCAGTGGATAGCCTAACTGTCTGTACACCGCCAGCAGGGCGTTCAGCGCCGGGGCATTCTGCTCGTTGATCAAGTCAGCCTTGTTCAGCAGCAACAGCGGCCGAATGCCGGCGTGCTCAGCCGCCACCAGGTAGCGGTCGATCAGGTTGGCATGGGGTTCTGGCGCCGGGGCGAAGACGATCACGATCAGGTCGACGTTGGCCGCTACCGGTTTGAGTTGGCCACGACTGTCGGGCCGGCACAGCTCGGTGTTGCGCGGCATTTGCGCAACGATTACGCCGATGCCCTGGTTGCCCGCACGCCAAACCACGCGGTCGCCGGTTACCAGCGCTGGCAGGTTGGCCCGCAAGTGGCAGCGGAACACCTGGCCGGCGTCGTCACCATCCTGCGCCTCGACTTCGACTTGCACGCCAAAGTGGGCGATCACCAGGCCGAGTTGTTCCGGGCCCAGGTCTCCGCCTTCGAGCTCCTTCAGGGTCAGTTGTTCGCGTTTGGCGGCGCGAGCAGCGCGTTCACCCTGGATTTTTTCGATCCGCCAATTTTGGCGGCGATTGAGCTGGCGTTTGGCCATGAAGGTTCCGTGTTCGGCAAGCATTATTAAACGGCGAAGAGTTTAGCACGCTCCACTAGGCTAAACTGCGCACCTACCGAGGAGCAGAATCATGCAGAACCCACAGAACCTGATCTGGATCGACCTGGAAATGACCGGTCTGGATCCGGACCACGACGTCATCATTGAAATGGCCACCATTGTCACAGACAGCGATCTCAACACCTTGGCCGAAGGCCCGGTGATCGCCATTCACCACAGTGACGAAGTGCTGGCGCGTATGGATGAGTGGAATACCCGCACCCATGGCGCCTCCGGCCTGACTCAGCGGGTCAAGGACAGCAAGGTCAGCATGGCCGAAGCCGAAGCACAGACCATTGCCTTCCTTGAGCAGTGGGTGCCAAAAGGCAAGTCGCCGATCTGTGGCAACAGTATCTGCCAGGATCGCCGCTTCCTCTATCGCCACATGCGCGGTCTGGAGAATTACTTCCACTACCGCAACCTCGATGTCTCCACGCTCAAAGAGCTGGCCGCGCGCTGGGCGCCCGAGGTGCGTGACAGCTTCAAGAAAGGCGGCACGCACCTGGCGCTGGACGATATTCGCGAATCGATCAACGAGCTGCGTCACTATCGCGAGCACTTCATCAAGTTCTGATCGCCTTGCCGCACGGGTGTATAGACAATCCGTGCGGCGCCCCCTTTTGGTGCCTGAGGCAACTGGTTAGACTGCGCGCCCCCTTGCACGGATCTGCGCCATGTTGTTGATGCTCTACCTCATTGCAATCACTGCTGAAGCCATGACTGGCGCACTGTCTGCCGGGCGTCGCGGTATGGACTGGTTCGGCGTGGTGTTGATCGCCTGTATCACCGCTCTCGGTGGTGGTTCGGTGCGCGATGTGTTGCTGGGGCATTACCCGCTGACCTGGGTAAAACACCCGGAGTACCTGGTGCTGACCAGTTTTGCCGCACTGATGACCATCTTTATCGCCCCCTTGATGCGCCATCTGCGCTCTTTGTTCCTGGTGCTTGATGCCCTGGGGTTGGTGGCTTTTACCCTGATTGGTTGCATGACGGCACTGGAAATGGGTCAGGGCATGCTGGTGGCGTCGATCAGTGGAGTGATCACCGGGGTGTTTGGCGGCATTTTGCGCGACATCTTCTGCAACGATATTCCGCTGATCTTCCGTCGCGAGCTGTATGCGAGCGTGTCCTTTGCGGCCGCCTGGTTCTATCTGGGCTGCGTTTACTTCAATGTGCCCAGCGAGCAGGCGATCCTGCTGACCTTGTTTGGTGGCTTTCTGCTGCGCTTGTTGGCTATTCGCTTCCACTGGGAAATGCCCAAGTTTCATTACAACGATGAGCACTGAAGCGCTCAGCGGCAAGCTATAAGCTGCAAGTAGGCGGGGTCAGCTTGAAGCCTGTGGCTTGGCGCTTGTCGCTGCTTTCATTGCATGCTGCTCCAGCGCCCACTGCACATGCTCGCGTACCAGCTCAGACGGATAATCCTGGCGCGCCTTCAGCGCCTCCAGTACCGGTATGGTCGAAGGCGCATTGCCCAATCCCACCGCCAAGTTGCGCAGCCAGCGTTCATACCCGGCACGCCGCAACGGCGAACCCTCGGTGCTGTCGAGGAAGGTCTGTTCGTCCCACATGAACAGCACTGCCAACTCCGCGCTATCGAGGTTGTGCCGGGGCTTGAAGTCACTCTCGGCAGTCGGCCGGGCGAAGCGATTCCACGGGCAGACGATCTGGCAGTCATCACAGCCGAATACGCGGTTGCCGATCAGAGGCCGCAGTTCTTCAGGGATCGCGCTTTTCAGCTCAATGGTCAGGTACGAGATGCAGCGCCTGGCGTCCAGCACATAAGGGCCGACAAAGGCTTGGGTCGGGCAGATGTCCAGGCAAGCGCTACAACGACCGCAATGTTCGCTGGCCTGCGGTGCATCGACCGGTAGCGGGATGTCGACAAACAGCTCGGCGAGGAAGAAGTAGCTGCCTGCCTTGCGGTTGAGCAGCAGGGTGTTTTTGCCGATCCAGCCTAGCCCAGCCTGCTCGGCAATGGCCTTTTCGAGGACCGGGGCGCTGTCGACGAAGGCGCGGAAGCCGAAGGGGCCGATGTCTTTCTGAATGCGTTCGGCCAAGTGCTGTACGCGTTTGCGAATCAGCTTGTGATAGTCGCGACCCAGGGCATAGCGGGAGATATAGGCTTTTCCCGGCTGGGCCAGTTGCTGGGCCATGCGTGTGTCGCCGGGCAGGTAGTCCATGCGCAGCGAGACCACACGCAGGGTCCCCGGCACCAGTTGCTCGGGGTGCGAGCGTTTGCTGCCATGCGCACCCATGTACTCCATTTCGCCGTGATAGCCGGCTTCCAGCCAGCGCTCCAGGTGCTGTTCATGCTCAGCCAGATCCACCCCGGCGATGCCGACATGGGCAAAGCCGAGCGCTTTACCCCAGTCTTTGATCGATTGGGCCAACGCGGGAAGATCGGGGGTATCAGCAGACATGGGAAATAAGGCAATACGGACTCAGGTGCGTATAATTCTGCCAGACATCGGAGCCTTTGACCCATGCCTCAGACCAAACACCCTGCAAACGCATCACAGATCCTCAGCAGCGTCACCTTGGTGCCACTCGCGCCGCGCCCGCGCGCGGCGCAAAAAGGCGACTTTGGTCATGTCTTGGTGGTTGGCGGCGATCGCGGCACCGGCGGCGCCGTTATGCTCAGCGCTGAAGCTGCATTGCGCTGTGGTGCCGGGCTGGTTTCAGTGGCTACGCGTAGCGAACAGGCCGCTGCTGTCCTGGCGCGGTTGCCGGAGGTGATGTGCCTGGGCGTACATTCGGCCAACCAGCTGATGACACCTATCGAGCGAGCTTCGGTAGCGGTGGTAGGCCCCGGTCTTGGGCAGGCAGCCTGGGGACGCAGCTTGCTGTCGGCGGTTGCCACTGCGCGGCTGGCGCAGGTGTGGGATGCCGATGCGTTGAATTTGCTGGCACGGGCGCCGCTGGCGCTGGCGGGTGGTTCGATCATTACCCCACACCCAGGAGAGGCAGCCCGGCTGTTAGGGATCGCAACCGAAGCGGTGCAGGCTGATCGAGCGGGCGCGGCACGCAAACTCGCGCGTAAATACGCGGTCGTATGTGTGCTCAAGGGCGCGGGTACGCTGGTGGCTGATCCGGCCGGGCAGCTTGCCCTATGCGAGCGCGGGCACCCGGCGATGGCCGGTGCAGGCCTGGGCGATGTGCTCAGTGGGGTGCTGGGAGCGCTGCTGGCCCAGGGCATGTCGAGCTGGGACGCCGCCTGCCTGGGTGTCTGGCTGCATGCCTGCGCCGGGGAGCGGCTGGCTGTGCAAGGTCGTGGGCTGGCGGCCAGTGATTTGCTGCCGGCGATTCGTCATTTATTGGAGGAGCATTCAGCGTGTCAGGTGTAACCCTGTTTTTGGCCGACGAAGAGGCCATGGTCCGCTTTGGTAACCGTATTGCCGAAGTGACCAAAGGTCACGGCGTGATTTTTCTGGAAGGGGACCTGGGCGCCGGTAAAACCACCTTGTCGCGCGGCATCATTCGCGGTCTCGGGCATACCGGAGCGGTAAAAAGCCCTACCTTTACAGTGGTTGAGCCTTATGAAATCGGCGATATTCGTGCGTTTCACTTCGATCTCTATCGCTTGGTCGATCCAGAGGAGCTGGAGTTCTTGGGTATTCGCGATTACTTCGAAGATGACGCGTTGTGCCTGTTCGAATGGCCCCAAAAGGGTGCGGGTGTTTTGCCAAAGCCCGACCTGACCATTACCATAAGCCCCCAGGCGAGCGGTCGTTCGCTGAACCTGTCGCCGCAGGGGGCACGTGGCGTAGCCTGGTGTGCCACTCTGGCCTTGGAATTCAAATAGAAAATGGGGATAGGTATGCGCATTCGCGCACTGGTTGCGGTCGTAGGGTTGCTGCTTACGGCGGTAACTGTTGATGCTTTGGCCGTCACGCAAGTCAAAAGTATGCGTTTGTGGCGAGCGCCGGATAACACACGTCTGGTGTTCGACCTTTCCGGGCCAGTACAGCACAGCGTGTTTACCCTGACAGCCCCGGATCGTCTGGTCATCGATATCAATGGTGCAACACTGGCCGCGCCGTTGGCCGTGTCGACCTCCAATACCCCGATTACCAGTGTGCGCTCGGCCCAGCGTACACCGACCGACCTGCGGGTGGTCATTGACCTGAGCAAGTCGGTAACGCCCAAGAGCTTTACCCTGGCGCCGAACGCCCAGTACGGCAATCGTCTGGTTGTCGACCTGTTCGACCAGGCCGCGGATGCCGTATCGCCGCCACCAACACCTCCGGTTGCGACCACCCCGGCGGTGCCGGTGACGCCTGCGCAGCCGTCGATCAAGCTAACCCCCGTGCCCAGTGGCAAGCGTGACATCGTGATCGCCATCGATGCCGGCCATGGTGGTGAAGATCCGGGGGCCTCGGGCTCCAAGGGTCAACATGAAAAAGACATCGTATTGTCGATCGCCAAGGAGCTGCAGCGTCAGATCAACAGCGAGAAAGGTTTCCGTGCCGAGTTGACGCGTACCGGCGACTATTTCATTCCGCTGCGCAAACGTACCGAGATCGCCCGCAAGAAAGGCGCCGACCTGTTTATCTCGATCCACGCTGACGCTGCACCGTCCAAGGCGGCCTTTGGTGCTTCGGTATTTGCCCTGTCTGACCGTGGTGCCACCTCGGAAACCGCGCGCTGGTTGGCCGACAGTGAAAACCGTTCGGACCTGATCGGTGGTGCCGGCAACGTCAGCCTCGACGACAAAGACCGTATGTTGGCGGGTGTGCTGCTCGACTTGTCGATGACTGCTTCGTTGAGTTCGAGCCTGAACGTCGGGCAGAAGGTCCTGGGCAACATGGGCCGGGTCACCCCGTTGCACAAGCGGCGGGTCGAGCAGGCGGGCTTCATGGTATTGAAGTCGCCAGACATCCCGTCGATCCTGGTGGAAACCGGCTTTATCTCCAATGCCAACGAAGCGGCCAAGCTCGCGACTCGCAGCCACCAGCAATCGTTGGCACGCTCGATTCACAGTGGTGTACGCCAGTTCTTCCAGCAGAACCCGCCGCCGGGCACCTACATCGCCTTCCTGCGTGACAGTGGCAAGATCGCCCAAGGGCCGCGCGAACACAGCGTTCGCCCAGGCGAAACCCTGGCCATGATCGCTGTGCGTTATCAGGTCAGCGTGGCCAGCCTGCGTTCGGCCAACAGTCTCAAGACTGATGAATTGAAAGTCGGCCAGAGCTTGAACATCCCGACGACTGCCCTGGCGTCTCAGCAATGACCGATAGCGCGCGAATCGAGCTGCTCAGCCCGCGGTTGGCGAACCAGATTGCCGCCGGTGAAGTGGTCGAGCGCCCGGCATCGGTGATCAAGGAACTGCTGGAAAACAGCCTGGACTCCGGTGCCCGACGAATCGATGTAGAAGTCGAGCAGGGCGGGGTCAAGTTGCTGCGGGTGCGTGACGACGGTCGAGGCATCGCCGCCGATGACCTGCCGCTAGCGTTGGCGCGTCACGCCACCAGCAAAATCCGCGATCTGGAAGACCTCGAACGGGTGATGAGCCTGGGCTTTCGTGGTGAGGCCCTGGCGTCGATCAGCTCGGTGGCGCGCTTGACCCTGACCTCGCGAACCCGCGACGCCGACCAAGCCTGGCAAGTGGAAACCGAAGGTCGCGACATGGCGCCACGGGTGCAGCCTGCTGCTCACCCGGCCGGCACCTCGGTCGAAGTACGCGACCTGTTCTTCAATACCCCGGCCCGACGCAAGTTTCTCAAGACTGAGAAAACCGAATTCGATCACTTGCAGGAAGTGATCCGGCGCCTGGCGCTGGCGCGCTTCGACGTGGCCTTTCACCTGCGCCACAACGGTAAGAGCATTCTCAGCCTGCACGAAGCGTTGGATGACACCGCACGCGCCCGACGCGTCGCGGCAATCTGCGGCCCAGGCTTCCTTGAACAGGCACTGCCGATCGAAATCGAGCGCAACGGCTTGCACTTGTGGGGTTGGGTTGGCTTGCCGACCTTCTCGCGCAGTCAGGCTGACTTGCAGTACTTCTTCGTCAACGGCCGTGCCGTACGCGACAAGCTGGTGGCGCACGCGGTGCGTCAGGCTTATCGCGATGTCTTGTTCAACGGCCGGCATCCGACCTTTGTGCTGTTCCTGGAAGTCGACCCGACGGGCGTCGACGTCAACGTTCACCCGACCAAGCATGAAGTGCGCTTTCGTGACGGGCGCATGGTCCACGACTTTCTCTATGGCACCTTGCACCGGGCGCTGGCTGATGTGCGCCCGGAAGATCAACTGGCCGCGCCCGCTGCCAGCAGCGAAATCGTCCGCCCCAGTGGCATACAGGCAGGCGAATTCGGCCCACAAGGTGAAATGCGCCTGGCGGCAAATCTGCTCGAACAACCGCTGGCCGAGCCGAGCGTGCGGCCGCTGGGCGATGGCACTGGCAGTGGCGGCGGTTATCAATATCAGTACACGCCGCGCCCGGCCCAGGCTGTGCCAGCTGCCGAAGCGCAGGGCGTCTACCGCGAATTTTTTGCCCCGCTGAACCAGGCCGCGCCTGCGGTATTGCCCGACAATCAGGGTGATATTCCGCCCTTGGGTTACGCCCTGGCGCAGCTCAAGGGCATCTATATCCTCGCTGAGAATGCCGTGGGTCTGGTGCTGGTAGACATGCATGCGGCTCATGAGCGCATCATGTATGAGCGCTTGAAGGTGGCCATGGCCAGCGAAGGCCTGAGCGGCCAGCCTTTGCTTGTGCCTGAATCCCTGGCTCTGAGCCAGCGCGAGGCCGATTGCGCCGAAGAGCACGCCCAATGGTTCCAACGCCTGGGCTTCGAGTTGCAGCGCCTGGGCCCGGAAAGCCTGGCTATCCGTCAGATTCCGGCACTACTGAAGCAGGCTGAGGCCAATCGTCTGGTTCAGGATGTACTCGCCGACCTGATGGAGTACGGCTCCAGCGACCGCATTCAGGCGCACTTGAACGAATTGCTCGGCACCATGGCCTGCCACGGTGCAATTCGCGCCAATCGGCGTCTGGCCCTGGCGGAAATGAATGGCTTGCTGCGCGACATGGAAAACACCGAGCGCAGCGGCCAGTGCAACCATGGCCGACCGACCTGGACCCAAATGGGCCTGGACGATCTGGACAAACTGTTCCTGCGCGGTCGATGACATGAGTGGCAAACCTCCCGCGATATTCCTGATGGGCCCGACTGCGGCGGGCAAGACCGATCTGGCCATCGAACTGACCAAGGTGCTGCCCTGTGAGCTGATCAGTGTCGACTCGGCATTGGTCTATCGGGGCATGGATATCGGTACCGCCAAACCTTCGAAAGAAGTGCTGGCGGCGCATCCGCACCGTCTGATCGATATTCTCGACCCGGCGCAAAGCTATTCGGCGGCTGATTTTCGTCGTGACGCGTTGGCGGCGATGGCCGACATCACCACCCGCGGCAAAATACCGCTGTTGGTTGGTGGCACCATGCTTTATTACAAGGCTCTGCTCGAAGGCCTGGCCGATATGCCGGCGGCTGATCCGCAGGTGCGCGCCGAGCTTGAGCAAGAGGCTGCACGCTTTGGATTGCAGGGCCTGCACCAGCAATTGGCAGAAGTTGATCCGGAATCGGCAGCGCGGATTCACCCCAATGACCCCCAGCGCCTGATCCGTGCGCTCGAGGTTTATCGGGTCAGCGGCATGACAATGACAGCACATCGCCAGCGTCAATCCGCGGAAAGTAGCGCCGCAGGCCCTTCGGCAGCGGGTCATTTGCCCTATACTGTCGCCAGCCTGGCCATTGCACCGAATGATCGGCACGTGTTGCACGAGCGGATTGCGCTACGATTTGGGCAAATGCTGGAACAGGGCTTCGTTGACGAGGTCCGATTGCTGCGAGCCAGAAGTGACTTGCATGCGGGACTGCCGTCTATACGAGCGGTTGGTTATCGCCAGGTCTGGGATCATCTTGATGGCAAATTAACATCAGTTGAAATGCAGGAGCGCGGCATTATTGCCACTCGCCAATTGGCGAAGCGGCAATTCACCTGGTTGCGTAGTTGGGCTGGCTTACATTGGTTGGACAGCCTGGCTTGCGACAATCTGTCTCGCACCTTGAAATACCTGGGATCGGTCTCCATATTGAGCTGAGTCCTTGCAATTGCCGTCTATCCTTGGGGTGGGGCGGCTTGAGCCATCAGTTTTTCTTTGATTTTTTTACTATTGATCCTTACAGGAGTGCGGCATATGTCAAAAGGGCATTCGCTACAAGACCCTTACTTGAATACTTTGAGAAAAGAAAAAGTTGGGGTTTCGATCTATTTGGTTAACGGCATCAAGCTGCAAGGCACGATCGAATCCTTCGACCAGTTCGTGATTCTGCTGAAAAACACCGTAAGCCAGATGGTTTACAAGCACGCTATCTCGACAGTTGTGCCTGTGCGTCCGATCCGTCTGCCAAGCGCAACCGAATCTGAGCAAGGCGACGCTGAGCCAGGTAACGCCTGATAGGAGTCTGCTTTGTTCTTTGAGCGCCACGGTGGTGGTGAGCGAGCGATCCTCGTTCACTTGGAAGGTCAGAACCCTGAGGCGCGCGAAGATCCGCAGGAGTTTCGGGAGCTGGCACTGTCGGCTGGGGCCGATATTGTCGTGTTCGCCAATGTGGCGCGACATCAGCCCACCGCCAAATACCTGATTGGCAGCGGCAAGGTCGAGGAATTACGCGACCTGGTCAAAGCCGAACAGGTAGATTTGGTGATTTTCAATCACACCCTTACCCCCAGTCAGGAACGTAACCTCGAACGAGTCTTCGAGTGTCGCGTGCTTGACCGCACCGGTTTGATTCTCGATATCTTCGCCCAACGGGCGCGCACCCATGAAGGCAAGCTGCAGGTCGAACTGGCCCAGCTTGAGCACATGAGTACGCGGCTGGTACGCGGCTGGACGCACCTTGAGCGGCAGAAAGGCGGTATCGGTCTGCGCGGTCCGGGTGAATCCCAGCTGGAAACCGACCGTCGTCTGTTGCGGGTACGCCTGCGCCAGATCAAATCACGCCTGGAAAAGGTCCGTAGCCAGCGCGAGCAGGCTCGCCGTGGGCGTAAGCGCGCAGATATCCCGTCGGTGTCGCTGGTCGGCTATACCAACGCCGGCAAGTCGACGCTGTTCAATGCCCTGACCCAATCCGAGGTCTACGCGGCCGATCAGTTGTTTGCGACACTTGACCCGACCTTGCGCCGGCTTGAGCTCGACGATGTCGGGCCGATTGTGCTGGCCGATACCGTGGGTTTCATTCGTCACCTGCCACACAAGCTGGTCGAGGCTTTTCGGGCTACGCTCGAGGAGTCGAGCAACTCGGATCTGCTGCTGCATGTGATCGACGCCCATGAGCCTGATCGGATGGAACAGATCGAGCAGGTCATGGCGGTACTGGGGGAGATTGGTGCAGAAGGCTTGCCGATCCTCGAGGTCTATAACAAACTCGACCTGCTTGAAGGTGTCGAGCCGCAGATTCAGCGCGATGCCGACGGCAAGCCGCAGCGGGTCTGGGTCTCGGCGCGTGATGGGCGTGGCCTGGAACTGGTGGGGCAGGCAATTGCCGAGTTGCTGGGGGATGACCTGTTTATCGGAACCTTGCGCCTTGAGCAGCGTTTTGCGCGTTTGCGCGCGCAATTCTTTGCATTAGGCGCAGTGCAGGGCGAAGAGCACGACGATGAGGGCAGCAGTCTTCTGGCCGTGCGGGTGTCTCGGGTCGAGTTCAATCGCCTGGTCAGTCGCGAAGGTTTGAAGCCGGCGGAATTCATCGAGCAACACACTTTGCAATAAAAGCCCGGCGACGCGGTCGGGCAGCCGTGACAGGCATTCTGTAGCATTGGACGGCGCGCCGTGGGTGCGTCTTTGCTTTATCAGATGGAGAGCGCTATGGCTTGGAATGAGCCGGGTGGCAACTCGAACAATCAGGATCCTTGGGGCGGGCGCCGTGGTGGCGACAAGAAAGGACCACCGGATCTCGACGAGGCCTTCCGCAAGCTGCAGGACAGCCTGAACGGCATGTTCGGCAGTGGTAAAAAACGCGGCGGTGACGGCGGCATCGGCAAGGGCGGTGGCTTCGGCCTGCTCGGCGTCGGCCTGGCCGTGCTGGCAGCTATCTGGCTGTACAGCGCCGTGTATGTGGTCGACGAACAGGAGCAGGCAGTAGTGCTGCGCTTCGGCAAATACTACGAAACCGTAGGGCCGGGCCTGAACATCTACTTCCCGCCAATCGATCGCAAGTACATGGAAAACGTCACGCGTGAGCGTGCCTATACCAAGCAGGGGCAGATGCTCACTGAAGACGAGAACATCGTCGAAGTGCCGCTGACCGTGCAGTACAAGATCACCAACCTGCAGGATTTCGTGCTGAACGTTGATCAGCCGGAAGTCAGCCTGCAGCACGCGACCGACAGCGCCCTGCGCCATGTAGTGGGTTCCACCGCCATGGACAAAGTGTTGACCGAAGGTCGTGAGCAGATGGCCGTGGAAATCAAGGAGCGCCTGCAGCGTTTCCTTGATACTTACCGTACCGGTATCACCGTCACGCAGGTCAACGTACAGAGCGCAGCAGCCCCGCGTGAAGTACAGGAAGCCTTCGATGACGTGATCCGTGCCCGTGAAGACGAGCAGCGCGCCCGCAACCAGGCCGAGTCCTACGCCAACGGCGTGGTGCCAGAAGCCCGTGGTCAGGCCCAGCGGATCATCGAGGATGCCAACGGTTACCGCGACGAAGTCGTCTCGCGCGCCAAGGGTGAGGCTGATCGCTTTACCAAGCTGGTTGCCGAGTACCGCAAGGCCCCTGAAGTGACCCGTCAGCGCCTGTACCTGGACACCATGCAGGAAGTCTATAGCAACACCAGCAAGGTCCTGGTTTCCGGTAAGGATGGCCAGAGCAACCTGCTGTACCTGCCGTTGGACAAGATGGTTGAAGGCAGCCGTACCAGCAGTGCCCCGGTCAGCGTCCCGGCTTCGGCCAACGACGCAGCCAATCGCGCGGCAGCGGAGCTGCAACAGCAGCAAACACAGTTGCGTTCTAGGGAGAGCCGCTGATGAGCAATAAATCGCTGATCGCCCTGATCGTTGGCGTGGTGCTGGCGATCGTGGCCTGGAACAGCTTCTACATCGTGTCCCAGACCGAGCGCGCGGTAATGCTGCGATTTGGTCGCGTGGTTCAGGCCGATGTTCAGCCGGGCCTGCATATGAAGGTTCCGTACGTCAACCAGGTGCGCAAGTTCGACGCTCGCCTGATGACTCTGGACGCTCCAACCCAGCGCTTCCTGACCCTGGAAAAGAAAGCCGTGATGGTCGATGCCTACGCCAAATGGCGGGTCAAAGACGCTGAGCGTTTCTACACCGCGACGTCGGGCCTCAAGCAGATCGCTGACGAACGTCTGTCGCGTCGTCTGGAAAGCGGGCTGCGTGACCAGTTCGGTAAGCGCACCTTGCACGAAGTGGTTTCTGGTGAGCGTGACGCACTGATGGCTGACATCACTGCTTCGCTGAACCGCATGGCCAGCAAGGAGCTGGGCATCGAAGTGGTCGACGTTCGCGTCAAGGCCATCGACCTGCCTAAAGAAGTAAACCGCAGCGTGTTCGAACGTATGAGCACCGAGCGTGAACGTGAAGCCCGCGAGCACCGTGCCAAGGGTAACGAGTTGGCCGAAGGTATTCGCGCCGACGCCGACCGTCAGCGCCGTGTACTGCTGGCCGAAGCTTATCGGGAATCGGAAGAGACCCGCGGTGATGGTGATGCCCAGGCGGCTTCGATCTACGCCAAAGCCTATGGTCAGGATCAGGACTTCTACGCGTTCTATCGCAGCCTCAAGGCCTACCGCGAAAGCTTTGCCAATAAGAGCGATGTACTGGTGCTCGATCCGAGCAGCGAGTTCTTCCGCTTCATGGACAAGCCCAAGCCGTAAGCATGCACCCCGCCGGGCGGCTAAAACGCTTGGCGGGGTGATACTGCGAGAAAACGGGTGTATGATGCGGCAGCCGGGAAATTCCCGGCTTTTTTGCGTCTGCAAGATCGAACGGCCGCAAGCGGTCTCCGGTCTACAGAGCAGCCCAAGGTATTTGAGGGTATCGGCACGGCGGTAACGCTGGAATCAGTGCTGCGCGCTATTGTTTGGCGATACCTGCTTCACTCAAGGCTAGCCTGCGGGCAGGCCGCCCGGACCAAAGGGGAAATGGCGTAATGGCAACGGTAGACCGCTGGCTGCTGCCAGATGGCATCGAAGAAGTACTGCCACCTGAGGCGGCGCGCATCGAAATCGCGCGTCGTCAGGTGTTGGATCTGTTCCAGAGCTGGGGTTACGAGTTCGTCGTGACCCCGCATATCGAGTACCTGGAATCGCTGCTCACCGGTGCCGGGCAGGACCTGGATCTGCGGACCTTCAAGGTTATCGACCCACAGTCGGGTCGGCAGATGGGTTTTCGGGCTGACATCACCCCGCAGGTCGCGCGCATCGATGCGCACACCTTGCGCCGTGAAGGTCCGAGCCGCCTGTGCTACGCCGGTAGCGTGCTGCATGCCCTGCCACGAGCGCTGTCGACTTCGCGTAGCCCGATCCAGCTCGGTGCCGAGCTGTATGGCGACGCCAGCCCGGTCAGCGACGTTGAAGTGATCAGTCTGATGTTGGCCATGCTGCAGTTGGCCGATGTGCCGGATGTGCACATGGATCTGGGGCATGTCGGTATCTACCGCGGCCTGGCCCGTGCGGCTGGTTTGTCCGGTGCGGTCGAGCAGCAGCTGTTCGATGCCTTGCAGCGCAAGGCTATCGATGAAGTGATCGAGCTGACCGCCAATCTGTCAGTAGACCTCGCCGGCATGCTGCGGTCACTGACCGAGCTGTGCGGTGGGCGTGAAGTGCTGGCCGAGGCGCGCGTACGTCTGGGGCGTGCACCAGCAGCTGTGCTGGCGGCCCTGGATGACCTGATGGCAATTGCTGAGCGCTTGGCGACGCGTTACCCCGAGCTGCCCCTGTATTTCGATCTGGGCGAGCTGCGCGGTTACCACTACCACACCGGTGTGGTGTTTGCGGTATTTGTCCCGGGCGTCGGTCAGTCGATCGCCCAGGGCGGTCGTTACGACGACATCGGAGCAGACTTTGGTCGGGCACGCCCGGCCACTGGTTTCTCCACGGATTTGAAGACCCTGGTCACACTGGGGCGGGCCGAGGTTGTGTTGCCGTCTGGCGGGATCTGGATGCCCGACAGCAGCGATACAGCACTCTGGCAGTTGGTCTGCCAATTGCGCAGTGAAGGTCAGCGGGTGGTTCAGGCCTTGCCTGGGCAGCCATTGACTGCCGCCATCGAGGCGGATTGCGATCGGCAATTGATTCAGCAAAACGGGCTTTGGCAGGTACTGCCGCTGGCCATTTGAGATTCCCCGCCGGTACGAGCCGGCGCCAAGTTTGCGCGAATGAGGACAAGTGTTATGGGTAAGAATGTCGTAGTCCTGGGCACCCAGTGGGGTGATGAGGGCAAAGGCAAGATCGTTGATCTGCTGACCGAACATGCTGCCGCCGTAGTGCGCTACCAAGGTGGCCACAACGCTGGTCACACCTTGGTGATCGACGGTGAAAAGACCGTGCTGCACCTGATCCCGTCGGGCGTGCTGCGCGAAGGCGTGCAGTGCCTGATCGGCAACGGCGTGGTGGTTGCACCGGACGCCCTGCTGCGTGAGATCAACAAGCTCGAAGAGAAGGGTGTACCGGTGCGCGAGCGCCTGCGTATCAGCCCGTCCTGCCCGCTGATCCTGTCCTACCACGTGGCGCTCGACCAGGCTCGTGAAAAAGCCCGTGGCGAGGCGAAGATCGGTACTACCGGTCGTGGTATTGGCCCAGCCTACGAAGACAAGGTTGCCCGTCGCGGCCTACGCATCGGTGACCTGTTCCACCGCGAGCGTTTCGCTGCCAAGCTCGGCGAGCTGCTGGACTACCACAACTTCGTGCTGGTCAATTACTACAAAGAGCCTGCAATCGACTTCCAGAAGACCCTGGACGAGTGCATGGAGTACGCCGAGCTGCTCAAGCCAATGATGCTCGACGTCACCGCTGAGCTGCACAACCTGCGTCGCGCGGGCAAGGACATCATGTTCGAAGGTGCCCAGGGTTCGCTGCTGGACATCGACCACGGCACCTACCCGTTCGTTACCAGCTCCAACACCACCGCTGGTGGCATCGCGACCGGTTCGGGCGTTGGCCCTATGTACCTGGACTACATCCTGGGTATCACCAAGGCCTACACCACTCGCGTTGGCTCGGGCCCGTTCCCGACCGAACTGTTCGATGACGTCGGTGCCTTCCTGGCCAAGCGTGGCCACGAGTTCGGTGCTACCACCGGTCGTGCCCGTCGTTGTGGCTGGTTCGATGCTGTCATCCTGCGTCGCGCTATCGACGTCAACAGCATCTCCGGCCTGTGCCTGACCAAGCTGGACGTGCTCGACGGTCTGGAAACCATCCGTATCTGCGTTGGCTACAAGAACGAGAACGGTGCTGTTATCGACGCGCCAACCGACGCCGACAGCTACATCGGCCTGGAGCCAGTGTACGAAGAAATGCCGGGCTGGACCGAGTCGACCCTGGGTGCCAAGACCCTGGAAGAGCTGCCGGCCAATGCCCGTGCTTACATCAAACGTGTGGAAGAGCTGGTCGGCGCGCCGATCGACATCATCTCCACCGGCCCGGACCGCAACGAGACCATCGTGCTGCGTCATCCGTTCGCCTGATCCGCGAATGATGTAAAAGCAAAGGCCCCTTTTTAGGGGCCTTTGTCGTTTCTGTCGGCTGTTCGGCACAACCTTTGCTGTAAGAATCGCTTCAGGGTTGCCATCATTTTAATGGCCCCAGTAGTAGAGGGTTCTTACGTGTCAGCCGTTCTCTCACTGTTACGAAGCCGCCTATTGCGGCCTGTCTTTGTTGCCCTTGGTATCGCTCTTTTGGTGCAGGTGCTGGTTGCGGTTGCGCTGACCCGGAGCACGGTCACCACACTTGAGTCCGACCTGGACAAGCGCTTGGGTGTCGACAGCCAGAAATTGGCCGCTGAGCTTGAGCAGGCCGGGCAGGAAGTCAGTGCCGGGCTCGATAGCCTGTCCGCCAGTACCCGCCAGCGTCTGACTGCCGGGCTCTCGACCCGCCTGCAAGGCGAACAGGCCCAGTTGCGCGCAACCTTGGAGAAGAACCTCAAGGACTCGGCCAATGACATGGCTGAACTGCTGGCCTCGGTTGCCCCTAGAGCCATGTGGGACAATGATGTGCCGACGTTGTCCGAGTTCTCCCGACGCGCCCAGCGCAACCCCAATGTGTTGTTCGT
Source organism: Pseudomonas sp. UM16 (assembly GCF_050312595.1). Classification (NCBI taxonomy): domain Bacteria; kingdom Pseudomonadati; phylum Pseudomonadota; class Gammaproteobacteria; order Pseudomonadales; family Pseudomonadaceae; genus Pseudomonas; species Pseudomonas sp. UM16. The sequence continues at coordinate 122,561 of NZ_JBNPJT010000014.1, forward strand.
GGTGTATGACGATGCCCAGGGCCAACACCTGACCCGCTACTTGAATCGTCAGAACCCGATCAATCAGGCCTTGCTGGAGAGAGGGCAGGGTGAGAGGGCGCTGGACAAGGTTCTGGATGCTGCGCGCAATGACCCGTCGGTGTACTTCGTCGAAGCCTCGATCAGCCCCAATGGTGTAGAAATCGGCAAGGTGCTGATGGGTGTATCCACCGCCGCGGTGGATGCCGAATTGGTGGCGCTCGACAAGCGTTTCTCGGCGCTGATCGCCAGTGGGGATCAATTGGTCGGCGACAGCCTGGTAGGGGCGGCGGCCGATAGCAATAAGGCCTTGCGCGCGCGCCTGGAGGCTGCGCAGGCGAGTGCCGCTGGCATGCAGGCTAATACCTCACAGAGCGTTCAGAATGCCGCGACAACCCTGCGCTGGAACATCGGCGTCGGTCTGGCCTTGGTCGGTCTTGGCGTCCTCCTGGTGGTGGCGGTGGTGCTGGGGCGGCGGGTCGTCAACAAGCTACGCCTGTTGATTGCTGCGCTGAACGATCTGGCCGCCGGCGAGGGTGATCTGACCAAGCGGGTCAGCATCGACAGTCGCGACGAGATTGGCGACATGGCAGCAGCGGTTAACCAGTTTGTCGACAAGCTGCAGCCGATCGTGCGTGAGGCGGGCGAGGTGGCTCAGCGTACGGGTATCGAGATTGGCGCCATGGCTCAGCGCAATGCGGGGGCCGATGCGGCTGCCGAACTGCAGCGTGACGAAGTAGCGGCGAGTTTGCGCGACTTGTCGGCCATGGCCGATGAAGCCCAGGCCGAGAGCGAGGCCATGCAGTCGGCGCTGCAACAGGTGGTGGATATCCGCCAGGCCACGGATGAAAACACCCGCACCTCGACTCAGGTGGCCAAACTTATTGAAGAGCTGGCTGGGCAGGTGCAGACCGGCTCGAAAGTGATCGAACGCCTGGCGCAGCAAAGTGAACAGATTGAGGTGGTGCTGACCGTGATTCACGGTATCGCCGAGCAGACCAACTTGCTTGCGCTCAATGCTGCCATTGAGGCGGCGCGGGCGGGCGAGACCGGGCGCGGCTTTGCCGTGGTGGCGGATGAAGTACGGGCCCTTGCCAGCAAGACCCAGAGCTCTACGGGCGATATCCAGGCGCATATTGGTGCGTTGCAGCAGGGTGCGAAAGAGGCGGTCGCAGCGATCAGCCAGGCTGGGCGTCAGGCCAGCGAAGGGTTGCTGGTGCTGCGTGACAGTGCGCGCTTGCAGCAATCGGTGCAGGCCTCGGTTGAGCAGGTGCACGCGGCAATTGGCTTGGCTACTCGTGCGGCCGAGCAGCAGGCGCAAGGTGCGCAGGCGGTGCGTGGGCGGGTGCAGACCATCCATGCCCAGGCCGAGCGGGCTGCTGAGGTGGTAATGCAAACCACCGCCAGCAGCAAGGTGCTGGATGATCTGGCGGGGCAGCTCAAGGCTAGTCTGGGGCAGTTCCGCGCCTGATTTCGTGCGCCTCGAGCCTGTGGGGGCTGGTGACACTGCTCAGGCGCGGTTCAGGTACATCCGTGTTGTCAGCAGATACACCGGCAGCCCAGACACCAGAATCAGCAAAGCGGCATACGGGGCGGCAGCAGCAAACTCAACGTTTGCGGTATGCGCCCACACCTCGGTAGCCAGCGTAGTCATGCCTGTCGGACTGAGCAGCAAGGTTGCCGTCAGTTCTTTCATGGCATCCAGAAACACTAGAGCAAACGCCGCCGCCAGGGCAGGGAAGATGATCGGCAGGGTCACCCGGCAGAAGGCACTGAACTGGCTGGCCCCGAGTGTCCGAGCCGCTTCTTCAAGTTGCGGTGCCGCCTTGTGCAGGGCTGTGCGCACCGGGGCCTGGGCCAGTGGCAAAAACAGCAGCGCATAGGCCAGCAGCAACAGCCCGGTGGTCTGGTACAGCGCAGGCACGTAGTGCAGGGCGAAATACACCAGGGTCAGGGCAATCACCAGGCCGGGTAGGGCGTGCAGCAAATAAGGCAGGCGCTCGGCCCAGATCCCCAGGCGACCTTTGTAGCGCACCACCAGAAAGCTCACCGGCAGCGCCAGCAGCAGGCTCAGACCTGCACCACCCAGCGACAGTGACAGCGACGAGAATAAGGCCCGGCTGATGTCGGCAACCGGGAAGGCTGCAGATGAACCGACGCTCAGCCAGTAGCCGAGCATGCCCAAAGGAATCCCGCTGCCCAACACTGCTAGCGTCAGGCAAAACAGCTGGCCCGCCGGCATCCATGCTCGCAGGCGAATCGGCGCACCGCGCCGCGCCACACCTTGGCCAATCCGCACGTGGCGGGCGTTACCGCGCACGCGCAGCTCAAACCACAGCAGCAACAGGCACATGAACAGCAGCACGGCGGAGAGCATGGCGGCATTGGCGTTGCTGAATTCCAGTTCGAATTGCTGGTAGATCGCCGTGGTGAAGGTCTGCAGACCGAGGATCGACAGGGCGCCGAACTCGACCAGCATGTGCAGGGCAATCAACAGGCTGCCGCCGAGAATCGATGGCCACAGCAGCGGCAGCGTGATCTTGAAGAACACCCCCCAGCGATTTTGCCCCAGGGTGCGCGCCGACTCTTCAAGTGAGGTGTCGAGATTGCGCAGGGTCGCGGCCACTGGCAGGAACACAAGCGGGTACTTGGACAGGCTCATCACCAGGATGGCGCCGGCCAGGCCTTCGAAGCGCGGGCTCAGAGATACCCAGGTAAAGCCGCTGACAAAGGCTGGTACAGCAAATGGCAGGCAGAGGATCACACCCCACACGCGTCGCCCGGGCAGGTCACTACGCTCAAGCAACCAGGCCAGTGCCACGCCGAGGGCCATGCAGGCCAGGGTGACTCCTGCCATCAGCAGCAACGTATTGCGCATCAGGCCCCAGACAAATGGGCGCCAGAGCAGGTGTAAGGCTTCGCGCCAGCCAGCTTCCCACGTTTTCAGGGCGACGTAGAGCAGTGGCAGCAGGCTCAGGGCAACCAGCAGCAGAACCGGCAGCACGACCCAGATGGAGGGGCGCTTGCGCTTGGGAATATAGCGACTGGTCGGTTTGATCGCGGGCAGGGCTGCGCTCATTACAGCAGGCCAACTTCGCGTTCGAGTTCCAGGGCTTCTTCGGCGTTACCCAGGTCGGCCGGGGTAATTTTCGGCGGACGCAGGTCTTCGAACGGCTTCAGGCCCTGGTCTGAGACCATGCCTTTGTGCAGCGGATATTCGGCGGTGGTCTGAGTAATCACGCGCTGGCCTTCTTCGCTGGCCATCCAGGCCAGCAGCGCCTGGGCTTCCTTGGGATGTTTGCTGGCCTTGACCGCTGCAGCACCGGAAATGGTCATCAGGCCACCGACGTCACCATCAGCCAGGTAGTAAAGTTTCGAGTCCAGCTGGCCGCGTTCTTTTTTCAGCGCATACCAGTAGTAGTTGTTGACCAGTACGGCCGCTACTTCCCCGTTCTCTACGGCTTTGAGGGCAACCATATTGTTGGTGTAAGTCTTGCCGAAGGCCTTGAGGCCGGTCAGCCATTCTTCGGCGGCGTCACGACCGTGCAATTTGAGGATGGCCACGGCCTGTTCCTGGAAGGCGCCGCTGGTCGGCACAAAGCCGATCTTGCCTTCCCATTCCGGGCTGGCAAAGTCCATGACCGAAGGTGGCAGCTCTTTCTCGTCGATGACCTTGGGATTGAAGGCGACAACGCGGGTGCGTGCAGTCACGCCCATCCAGGTGCCATTACCGGCGACAAATTCCTTGGGCAGCATCTGCAGAGTGGAGTCGTCGATCTTCGCCAGCAGGCCGAGTTCACCCAGGTTGTTCAGAGGTGGTGACTCTTCGGTGTAAATGACATCGGCTGGCGAGCGCTCGCCCTCTTCAATGATCTGGCTGGCCAGCTGGTTGCTGCTACCCTTGCGGATATTGATGTGGACGCCAGTCTTGGTCTCATAGGCCTTGGCGATGGCGTCGCCGATTTCCTTGTGCTGACCGTTGTACAGGGTCAGCGATACCGGGTCGGCGGCCATGGCGGTGGGAGCGCCCAGCACCAGGGCAAAAACAGAAACGGCCAGGCCGCGCAACAGGGGGTTATTGCGGAACATCATGCGGGTGTTTCCTCGCTTGCGGCTACATATCTGGAAACAATGATAAGCGATATTGCTTCTCAAATGCCCTTGTGAAGGGAAATTCATGAGCTGGCTATCGGTTAGTTCGCGAGGGGGTAAGAAATGAGGAGGGGTAGAAACGAAAAAACCCGCTTTCGCGGGTTTGATCTGAATTGGTGCCCAGAAGAAGACTCGAACTTCCACGACCGTAAGGTCACCAGCACCTGAAGCTGGCGTGTCTACCAATTTCACCATCTGGGCATTTCGCTGAGGTCACATGATGCTTCACATCACGTTGCTTCTCAACTATAACGACGGTGGCCGTCGTTGTGGTGCGCACTATACGGATGCCTCCAAAGGCTGTAAAGCCCCGTTCAGAAAAAATCTTAAAAATTTCAAGTCGTTGTTCCTTATGATGGTTTTGGCAGCATCCAGGGGGCTCTGAGAGGGCTGTCCAAGCCTGAAATTTCCGGTTTCAATACGCCTATGCCAAACTAACCCTTATATAGACAAGGTGAACCCCTCCTAATGGCCGATTGGCAGACCCTCGATCCCGAGGCCGCTCGTGAAGCGGAAAAATACGAAAACCCTATTCCTAGCCGTGAGCTGATCCTGCAGCGCTTGGACGAGCGCGGCTCGCCGGCTGCCCGTGAGCAGTTGGTCGAAGAGTTCGGCCTGACCACCGAAGACCAGATCGAAGCCCTGCGCCGCCGTCTGCGGGCAATGGAGCGTGACGGTCAGCTGATCTATACCCGGCGCGGCACTTATGCCCCGGTAGACAAGCTCGACCTGATCCTCGGCCGCATCGCCGGCCACCGCGACGGTTTCGGCTTCCTGATCCCGGATGACGGCAGCGACGACCTGTTCCTGAGCCCAGCGCAGATGCGTCTGGTGTTCGATGGCGACCGTGCCCTGGCCCGCGTCTCCGGCCTTGACCGGCGTGGCCGCCGCGAAGGCGTAGTGGTCGAAGTGATTTCGCGTGCCCACGAAAGCATCGTCGGCCGCTATTTCGAAGAAGGCGGTATCGGCTTCGTCACCCCCGACAATCCCAAGGTACAGCAGGAAGTGCTGATCACCCCGGGTCGTAACGGTGGCGCGAAGATCGGTCAGTTCGTCGAAGTGAAGATTACTCACTGGCCGACCCCGCGCTTCCAGCCCCAGGGCGATGTCACCGAAGTGATCGGTAACTACATGGCCCCGGGCATGGAAATCGACGTTGCCTTGCGCAGCTACGACATTCCGCACGTCTGGCCGGAAGCGGTGGTCAAGGAAGCGCGCAAGCTCAAGTCGGAAGTCGAAGAGAAAGACAAAGAGCACCGTATCGACTTGCGTCATCTGCCGTTCGTGACCATCGACGGCGAAGATGCACGCGACTTCGACGATGCGGTCTATTGCGAGAGCCTGGGCAAGCTGCGCCTGTTCTCCGGGGGCTGGCGCCTGTACGTGGCAATCGCCGACGTTTCCAGCTATGTGCGTCTGGGCTCTGCCCTGGATGCCGAAGCCCAGGTGCGTGGCAACTCGGTGTACTTCCCCGAGCGCGTCGTGCCGATGCTGCCGGAAGAACTCTCCAACGGCCTGTGCTCGCTGAACCCGCACGTCGACCGCTTGGCGATGGTCTGTGAAATGACCATCAACAAGTCCGGGCAGATGGTTGATTACCAGTTCTACGAAGCGGTGATCCATTCGCACGCGCGTCTGACCTACAACAAAGTCAGCAGCATGCTCGAGCACGCCCGTACCCGCGAAGGCAAAGCCCTGCGCGAGCAGTACAGCGAAGTGGTGCCGGACCTCAAGCAGCTTTATGCACTGTACAAAGTGCTGCTGGCCGCCCGTCACACCCGTGGCGCGATCGATTTCGAAACCCAGGAAACCCGGATCATCTTCGGCTCCGAGCGCAAGATCGCGGAAATCCGCCCGACTGTGCGCAACGATGCTCACAAGCTGATTGAGGAGTGCATGCTGGCGGCCAACGTTGCCACTGCCGAGTTCCTCAAGAAGCACGAAATTCCTGCGCTGTACCGTGTGCATGATGGCCCGCCACCGGAGCGCCTGGAAAAACTGCGCGCCTTCCTTGGCGAGCTGGGCTTGTCACTGCACAAAGGTAAAGATGGCCCGTCGCCGAAGGACTATCAGGCGCTGTTGTCGCAGATCGCCGACCGGCCGGACTTCCACCTGATCCAGACGGTGATGCTGCGTTCTCTGAGCCAGGCGGTGTACAGCGCCGAGAACAACGGCCACTTCGGTCTGAATTACGAGGCGTACACTCACTTCACCTCGCCGATTCGCCGTTATCCGGACCTGTTGACCCACCGGGCCATCCGTAGCGTGATCCGTTCGCGCCAGGAAACCCCGCACGTCAAGCGCGCAGGGGCGATGAGCATTCCCAAGGCGCGGATCTATCCGTACGACGAGGCGACCCTGGAGCAGCTCGGCGAGCAGTGCTCGATGAGCGAACGACGCGCTGACGAGGCCACCCGCGATGTGGTCAACTGGCTCAAGTGCGAGTACATGAAAGACCGAGTCGGCGAGAGTTTCCCGGGTGTGATCACCGCGGTGACCGGCTTTGGCCTGTTCGTCGAGCTGACCGATATCTACGTCGAGGGCATGGTGCATGTCAGCGCCTTGCCGGGCGATTACTATCATTTCGATCCTGTGCACCACCGCCTGGCCGGTGAGCGTACCGGTCGCAGCTTCCGCCTCGGCGACACGGTGGAAGTACGGGTCATGCGCGTTGATCTCGAACAGCGCAAGATCGACTTCGAGATGGCCGAGAACACCCTGAAGGCGCCGATCGGTCGCAAGCAGCGTTCCGAGGGCGTACGTCCGCAGGATGGCAAGCCGGTCCCGGTGCTCGACAAGGCCGAAACGACCAAGGCCGCTGAGCCCGCGCGCCGCAGCAAGAAGAACGAAACCGCTGAAGCTTATTTCCCTTCGCACGCTGCGGCGAAAAACGCCGAAGTACGTAAAAGTCGGGAAATGAAGAAGGCGCTGATGTCCGATGCCAAGAGCGCCGGTGGCAAGCCGTCTTCCAAGGCTGCTGGCAAGTCGTCGGAGAAACCGAGCAAGCATCGCAAAGGGCCGCCAAAAGCAGGCTCTGGATCACGTAAACCCAAGGCCAAGTCATGAGTCAGTTGGAAAAAATCTACGGCGTTCATGCCGTAGAAGCCCTGTTGCGTCACCACCCGAAGCGGGTCAAGCAGATCTGGTTGTCCGAAGGGCGCAGTGAGCCGCGGTTGCAGGTCTTGCTTGAACTGGCTGCGCAGAGTCGTGTTGCTGTGGGCCAGGCTGAGCGTCGCGAGATGGACGCCTGGGTTGAGGGTGTCCACCAGGGCGTTGTGGCTGAGGTCAGCCCAAGCCAGGTGTGGGGCGAGGCTATGCTCGAAGAGCTGCTTGATCGCACTGAAGGCGCGCCGTTGATCCTGGTGCTCGACGGTGTCACTGACCCGCACAACCTCGGCGCCTGCCTACGCACTGCCGATGCGGCAGGTGCGCTGGCGGTGGTCGTGCCCAAGGACAAGTCGGCAACCCTGACGCCTGCGGTACGTAAAGTGGCTTGCGGCGCTGCCGAAGTGATCCCGTTGGTGGCTGTGACCAACCTTGCACGCACACTGGAGAAGCTTCAGCAGCGTGGCTTGTGGGTTGTCGGCACCGCCGGTGAGGCTGAGCAGGAGCTGTATCAGCAAGACCTGACCGGGCCAACCATTCTGATCATGGGGGCCGAAGGCAAAGGTATGCGCCGCTTGACTCGCGAGCACTGTGATTTTCTGGTCAAGCTGCCGATGGCCGGTAGCGTCAGCAGTCTGAACGTGTCTGTGGCTACTGGCGTGTGCCTGTTCGAGGCCGTTCGTCAGCGCCAGACTAAAGCCAAAGCCTGACCCCTGCGCCTGTGGGAGCGGATGAATTCGCTCCCACAGGTGTTCCTGGTCCCCTCCGTGGGCTGCTCAAATATTCACCAATTCCCTTGCTTGTCCCCGAGCGCTTCTCTACAATTGCGCCCCTTGCCATGTTGGCAGGCGCTCACGCGCCCCCAGTCAAGGCAAGACATACAGTGTCATTCACTCCTTGTCTGACCACTCTGGTGGCAGACTACAACCCGTAAGGAGCATTCATGCGTCATTACGAAATCATCTTTCTGGTCCACCCTGACCAGAGCGAGCAAGTCGGCGGCATGGTTGAGCGTTACACCAAGCTGATCGAAGAAGACGGCGGCAAGATCCACCGTCTGGAAGATTGGGGCCGTCGTCAACTGGCCTACGCAATCAACAATGTTCACAAGGCTCACTACGTGATGCTGAACGTTGAGTGCACTGGCAAGGCCCTGGCCGAGCTGGAAGACAACTTCCGCTACAACGATGCCGTGATCCGTAACCTGGTCATCCGTCGCGACGAAGCCGTTACCGGCCAATCCGAGATGCTCAAGGCTGAAGAAAACCGCAGTGAGCGCCGTGAGCGTCGCGACCGTCCTGAGCATGCTGACAGCGCCGATGGCGACGACAGCAATGACAGCGACAACAGCGATAACGCTGACGAGTAATCCACGGACCTTTTGAGGAGCCTATTACATGGCACGTTTCTTCCGTCGTCGTAAATTCTGCCGCTTCACTGCTGAAGACGTGAAAGAGATCGATTACAAAGATCTCAACACCCTGAAAGCTTACGTATCCGAAACCGGCAAAATCGTTCCAAGCCGTATCACCGGTACCAAAGCCCGTTATCAGCGTCAGCTGGCTACCGCTATCAAGCGCGCCCGCTTCCTGGCCCTGCTGCCCTACACCGACAGCCACGGCCGCTGAGACCGGGTCGTCGACAAGTAGCAAAGGATAAAGTGCATGCGCGCCTTAGCTGATTTCATCATGCGCGGTCGCGTGCAAGCCACCCTGGTGGTGGTGGGTTGTGCGGCATTGCCGCTGTTGTTCTGGTTGAGTGCCGCCGCCGGGAGCCTGGTGTTCCTGCGGCGTGGTTTCAAGGACGCCTCCGGAGTCCTCGCCTGGGCATTATTGCCGGCGTTGGCCTGGTGGTTCTTCGGCGAGCCGCGCACCTTGATGGTGTTGCTGGGAACGCTGGGGCTGGCTGCGCTACTGCGTGCCGGACAGTCCTGGAGCCGGGTGCTGTTGTTCAGCATCGCCATGGGCCTGGTGTATGGCGTCATCCTGGGTTCGGTGTTCCGCGAACCGATTGAAGCTCTGGCTGGAGCGCTTGAAAAAGCCCTGCCGCAGATGCTCGACGGTCTCTACCAGCAGTTATCGGTAGAGGAACGGGCCCGCCTGGGAAGCCTGATTGCACCGGTGCTCAACGGCCTCATAGCGGCATTGTTGCAAGCCGTCAGTGTACTGGCCCTGATGTTGGGACGGTACTGGCAGGCGTTACTGTATAACCCGGGTGGTTTTGGTCGCGAGTTTCAAGCGGTCAGGCTCCCCTTGGTGCCAACGCTGGTGTTGGTGGTGCTCATGCTGGTGGGGCCGAACTTCGGTCCTGAACTGGCGATGTTGACGCCACTGTGCAGCATACCGCTGATGTTTGCAGGGCTCGCCCTGATGCATGGGCTGGTGGCACAAGGACGACTGGGCAAGTTCTGGTTGGTCGGGATGTACGTGACGCTGCTGCTGTTCATGCAGCTGACTTATCCGTTGCTCGTGGTTTTGGCCATTGTCGACAGCCTGATTGATTTTCGCGGTCGCAAGGTACCCCCGAAAGGTGCCGATAACGATTCTGCGAACGGTGAAGGTTAAAAGTAAGAGGATTTTCACATGCAACTGATCCTTCTGGAAAAAATCGCTAACCTGGGCAACCTGGGCGATAAGGTAAATGTTAAGGCTGGTTACGGCCGTAACTACCTGCTGCCATTCGGCAAGGCCACCGCTGCTACCGCTGCCAACCTGGCTGCGTTCGAAGAGCGTCGTGCTGAGCTGGAAAAACTGGCTGCAGAGAAAAAAGCTTCGGCTGAAACCCGCGCTGCCCAACTGGCCGAGCTGGAAGTGACCATCACTGCCACCGCCGGTGACGAAGGCAAGCTGTTCGGTTCGATCGGCACCCACGACATCGCTGACGCCCTGACCGCCTCCGGCGTTGAAGTGGCCAAAGCTGAAGTTCGTCTGCCGAACGGCACCATCCGTAACGTCGGCGAATACGACGTTGCCGTGCACCTGCACAGCGACGTTGAAGCCACCGTTCGCGTGGTTGTTGTCGCAGCCTAAGCTGTACCAATCGGCTGGCACCTTGAGTGTCAGCCGGTTAACATCGGGCACGATCCTGCTTTGCAGGTCGTGCCCTTTGTCTTTTTCATCACCCTGATTCCTGCGTGGCCATGAACGAGATAACCGCCCCCGAGCAATATGATCTGCAAACCTCCGCGCTGAAGGTGCCGCCGCATTCCATCGAGGCCGAACAGGCCGTGCTCGGTGGCCTGATGCTGGACAACAACGCCTGGGAGCGAGTGCTTGATCAAGTCTCCGACGGCGACTTCTACCGACATGACCACCGCCTGATCTTCCGTGCAATCCACAAGCTCGCTGACCAGAACGCCCCGTTCGACGTGGTGACCCTGCACGAGCAGCTGGACAAGGAAGGTCTCAGTTCCCAAATCGGTGGTCTTGGCTACCTCGGTGAGCTGGCCAAGAACACCCCGTCGGTGGCCAACATCAAGGCCTATGCGGGGATCATCCGCGAACGGGCGACCCTGCGGCAGTTGATCAGCATCAGCAACGAGATTGCTGACAGCGCCTTTAATCCCCAGGGACGTAACGCTGCCGAAATCCTCGATGAAGCCGAGCGACAGATCTTCCAGATCGCCGAAGCGCGACCGAAAACCGGCGGCCCGGTGGGCGTCAACGACCTGCTGACCAAGGCCATCGACCGTATCGACACGCTGTTCAATACCGACAGTGCGATCACCGGCCTGTCCACTGGTTACACCGACCTCGACGAGAAGACCAGTGGCTTGCAGCCCGCCGACTTGATCATCGTTGCCGGGCGTCCGTCCATGGGTAAGACCACCTTCGCCATGAACCTGGTGGAGAACGCCGTGTTGCGCAGCGACAAGGCCGTATTGGTGTACTCCCTGGAGATGCCAGGTGAATCGCTGATCATGCGTATGCTTTCGTCCCTGGGCCGCATCGACCAGACCAAGGTACGTTCCGGTCAGCTCGAAGACGACGATTGGCCGCGCCTGACCTCGGCGGTCAACCTGCTCAACGATCGTAAGCTGTTCATCGACGATACCGCTGGCATCAGCCCGTCGGAAATGCGTGCACGGACCCGTCGCCTCGTGCGTGAGCACGGCGAAGTCGGTCTGATCATGATCGACTACCTGCAGTTGATGCAGATCCCGGGTTCCAGTGGTGACAACCGTACCAACGAAATCTCCGAGATCTCCCGATCGCTCAAGGCCCTGGCCAAAGAGTTCAACTGCCCGGTAGTGGCGTTGTCACAGCTCAACCGCTCCCTCGAACAGCGGCCGAACAAGCGTCCGGTGAACTCCGACTTGCGTGAGTCGGGTGCGATCGAGCAGGACGCCGACGTGATCATGTTCGTGTACCGGGATGAGGTCTATCACCCGGAAACCGAGCACAAAGGCATCGCCGAAATCATCATCGGCAAGCAGCGGAACGGCCCGATCGGCTTTATCCGCCTGGCCTTCATCGGTAAGTACACACGCTTCGAAAACCTCGCGCCGGGTAGTTACAACTTCGACGACGACGAATAAAGCCAAATCCGCCTATTCCGACCTTTAACGTCGGAATTGGTCAAATTTTGTGCTATATTCCGCGCCCGCGATTTTTCATCGATTAGCCACCGGTCACTGACATGCAAGCAGCCAAACCACTTTTCGACTATCCCAAGTACTGGGCCGAATGTTTCGGACCAGCACCGTTCCTGCCGATGAGCAGGGAGGAGATGGATCAGCTCGGCTGGGATTCCTGCGACATCATCATCGTGACCGGCGACGCCTATGTCGACCATCCGTCGTTCGGCATGGCGATCATCGGCCGTCTGCTGGAAGCCCAAGGCTTTCGCGTCGGTATCATTGCCCAGCCGAACTGGCAGTCCAAAGACGACTTCATGAAGCTCGGCGAGCCGAACCTGTTCTTCGGTGTCGCTGCCGGCAACATGGACTCGATGATCAACCGTTACACCGCCGACAAGAAAATTCGTTCCGACGATGCCTATACCCCAGGTGGTCTGGCCGGCAAGCGTCCGGATCGGGCCAGCCTGGTCTACAGCCAGCGTTGCAAAGAAGCCTACAAGCATGTGCCGATCGTTCTCGGTGGCATTGAGGCTTCGCTGCGCCGTATCGCCCATTACGACTACTGGCAGGACAAGGTTCGTCACTCGATCCTGATCGACGCCTGCGCCGATATCCTCCTGTACGGCAACGCCGAGCGGGCTATCGTCGAAGTGGCCCAGCGCCTGGCGTTTGGTGAGAAGATCGAAAACATCACCGATATTCGCGGTACTGCCTTCATTCGTCGGGACACCCCGCAAGGCTGGTACGAAGTCGACTCCACGCGTATCGACCGTCCGGGCAAGGTCGACAAGATCATCAACCCGTACGTCAACACCCAAGACACCCAGGCCTGCGCAATCGAGCAGGAGAAGGGCCCGGTTGAAGACCCGAACGAAGCCAAGGTTGTGCAGATCTTGGCCAGCCCGCGCATGACCCGCGACAAGACGGTGATTCGCCTGCCATCGTTCGAGAAGGTCCGTAACGACCCGGTGCTCTACGCCCACGCCAACCGTGTGCTGCACCTGGAGACCAACCCGGGCAACGCCCGTGCTCTGGTGCAGCGGCACGCCGAGGTGGACGTGTGGTTCAACCCACCGCCCATTCCGATGACCACTGAAGAAATGGACTACGTGTTCGGCATGCCCTATGCGCGTATTCCGCACCCGACGTACGGCAAGGAAAAAATCCCGGCCTACGACATGATCCGTTTCTCGGTGAACATCATGCGTGGCTGCTTTGGTGGCTGCACCTTCTGCTCGATTACCGAGCACGAGGGGCGGATCATCCAGAACCGTTCGCACGAGTCGATCATTCGTGAAATCGAAGAAATTCGCGACAAGGTGCCAGGTTTTACCGGGGTTATCTCCGACCTCGGCGGCCCGACCGCGAACATGTATCGTATTGCCTGCAAGAGCCCCGAGATCGAATCGGCGTGCCGCAAGCCATCGTGCGTGTTCCCGGGGATCTGCCCGAACCTGAACACTGACCACTCGGCGCTGATCAAGCTGTACCGCAGTGCTCGTGAGCTGCCGGGGGTGAAGAAGATCCTCATTGCCTCGGGCCTGCGCTATGACCTGGCGGTGGAGTCGCCGGAGTACGTCAAGGAGCTGGTCACCCACCACGTCGGCGGCTACCTGAAGATTGCTCCGGAGCACACTGAGGAAGGCCCGCTGAATCAGATGATGAAGCCGGGTATCGGTAGCTATGACCGCTTCAAGCGCATGTTCGAGAAGTACTCGAAAGAGGCGGGCAAAGAGCAGTACCTGATCCCGTACTTCATCGCGGCGCACCCGGGTACCACCGATGAAGACATGATGAACCTGGCCCTGTGGCTCAAGGGCAACGGTTTCCGTGCTGATCAGGTGCAGGCGTTCTACCCGTCGCCAATGGCCTCGGCCACAGCCATGTACCACTCGGGCAAGAACCCGCTGCGCAAGGTCACTTATAAGAGCGACCCGGTCACCATCGTCAAGAGCGAGCAGCAACGCCGCCTGCACAAGGCTTTCCTGCGCTATCACGATCCGAAGGGCTGGCCGATGTTGCGTGAAGCGCTGGAGCGCATGGGTCGCGCGGACCTGATCGGTCCGGGCAAGCACCAGCTGATCCCGCTGCACCAGCCTGCAACTGACAGCTACCAGAGCGCGCGTCGCAAGAACTCGACGCCAGCGGGTAGCCACAAGGTGGCCAAAGAGCAGAAGATCCTTACCCAGCATACGGGCTTGCCACCACGCGGTAGTGACGGCACCAATCCGTGGGACAAGCGTGAGCAGGCCAAGGCTGCGGCGTTTGCCCGCAATCAGCAGGCAGCGAAAGAACGCAAGGAAGCTGCCAAGGGGGGCAAGGGCAAGAAGAAGCCTGCCCGCCAGCCGGTGATTCCACGCTGATTGAGCGGTTTTCTCCATCGGAGCGTTTCAGGTAATCAGCCCATAAATACCCCTCTGTGAGGGGTATTTTTTTGCACGTTACATTTTGGTTGGGCTAGAGGGACCTTTCCCCTAGCCATTGATCAAGCTTGGGCCACATCCGCTTGACCGCCGCCGGTCCCGCCACCAGGCTGATATGGCCACCGGGCAGCACCAGCTCTGCCTTGTCGTGCGAACCCACTCCCGCCACCAAAGGCTGTGCGCAGTCTGGCGGCACGAGCGAATCGTACTGTGCGATGACATGCAGCAACGAGACCTTGATGTTCTTCAAGTCGACCTCTTGGCCAGCGATGCGCAACCCCCCTTCAAACAGCGCGTTCTTTTTTCCCAGGTCCTGATTGATCTGTCGAAAGTATTCGCCTGGAAGCGGCAGGGTTTCGTCACTGAAGCGAGCCATCATGCGGTGACCTTTAACGTAGTCGTCGTTCCACATGTTGTCCCAAAGCCGGACCTGGCTGGCAATACGGCCTGCTGGTCGATGCAGTTCAATTGCCTTGACGATGGTCTGGGGCGGGACAATGCCTGTCGCATTGATCAAGCGCTCAGCCTGGAAATGACGTTGGCTGGCCAACGGCATTTTCGTCCAGTCGATGGGCGTGGTGAAGCACACCAGGTTTTTCAGGGGACCGTCCGGATGTAGGGCGGCGTACAGGGTTGCGAGCACGCCCCCCATGCAGTAGCCAACCAGCGTGACGTCATCCACGCCTGAATCCTGCTGTACGCGGCGAATACAGTCGGGAATGAAGTCGAGCACATAATGCTCGAACTTCAGGTGTGACTCCTCCCGAGTTGGCGCATTCCAGTCAATGACATACACGTCGTAACCGCGCGCGAGCAGAAACTCGATCAGGCTCTGCCCCTTCGCCAGATCGAAAATGGCAGCCTTGTTGGTCGTCGCCATCACGAACAACAGCGGCACGCGGTAAATCTCATCTGATGTTGCGTGATAGTGGTACAGGCTTACCGTACCGCGTCGGTGCAGAAGCGTCCTGGGGGTCAAACCAACGGCTGGCGGGGGTGTGCTCAGGTACTCAAGACCCTTGCGGCTACGCTGGATCATCATGCTGACCTCCGAGCGCAGTCTATTGGCCAACGACGCGTCGGCTACCGGGTTTTCATGCGGCCGAGGCATCGAGATTTCCTTCCTTGCTTTTACGTTTGGATGCCGGTTTGAGCGGCGCAGGGGAAACTTCAGCCAGCGGACGTCGAGTACGGGGCGGGCGTGTTGCAATCGGCGTACTGCTGGGGGGCGGCAGTAACTGATCAAGTTTGTCCTCTACTCGCTGTAACGACGCAGCGAGCGCCGCGATTTCGGAACGGCTGGGCAGGTCCAGACTTCTGTGCAAACGCTCCAGCGACGTTTGCGACAGGTGCTGGAGGCCGAGCGAGACCTTGGAATACTGGTCGATCACAAGACCCAGCTGTTTCGAGTCGTTGTTGCGGGCAGCCAGGGCATTGATGCCGTCCTCGAACCGAGTGATGGCCTCGCGATACAGTTTTAACGGATCAGGTAATGCCATGACGTGGTCCTCACTCAACGGTTAACAGAGCAGTTTTTTTCTATCGGATAGGTTTGGCGTGCGGCCAATTGATCAAGACCGGAAATCGCTTTGCGGCGGTTCAGAGCGGTGGGCACGAACAAAGGTTTGATCAACAGCCCACAGGTGTCGGCCGCCTTGGGCGACAACAGGCGTAGCAAGGCGCTGCCCCAGCGTTCGGTAACAACCCACGCGGTCAGGGTCGAGCTGGCCAGTTCACCAGCGCTGGCGCGTAGTCGCGAGTGTTTGCGGGGCATTCTGTCGGCGATCTCGATCGTGCGGTCGGCCGGCGACTGCTGGGCGAACGCATTGCTCAGTGCATCGGCGATGCGCTGCAGCGCGTCACGGCTGGCGCTATTGACCGAGTCGAAATTGATGAAGCCGTGGAACTGACCTCGGTAGTGCAGCAGTTCCACCGGCACCTGGGCTGCACGCAGACGCGCGGCATAGTCCAGGCCGTCGTCGCGGATCGGATCGAAACCGGCACTGACGATAACCGCTGGCGCCAGGCCGTGCAGGTCGGGGTTACGGCGTGGCGAATACCAAGGGTCAAGCAGGTCCAGTGTGCTGAGCGAGGGGGCGAGGGTCTGCTCAATCCACTGAACGGCTTGATCAGTCAGCAGGGCACTGCTGTGCGCGTTCTCCGCGTAGGAGGGGAACTTGTCCACCAGCTCAGTGGCCGGGTACACCAGCACTTGCAGGCTCAGTGCCGACCCGCGGCGGCGCACGTTTTCCTGGGCGATGGCAGCGCAGAGATTGCCGCCTGCCGAATCACCGCCAATGGCCAGACGAGTGGTATCGATACCCAGCTGAGCTCCCTGTTTAGCCACCCATTCGAACGCAGCGAGGGCATCGGCACGGCCTGCTGACAGATCGTGCTCCGGCGCCAGGCGATAGCGCACGGCAATGACGATGCAGTTGGCGGCCAGCGCAATGCTGCGGCAGATGCCATCAGCGGTGTCCAGATCGCCGATGATGAACCCGCCGCCGAAAAACCACATAAACGCAGGCCGCAGCGGCTCAGTATGGCCAGGTTTGAACACGCGCAGGGTGATGGCCCCACCGGGACCGTCGATCAGTTGCTCCGTTACTGAGCCCACTGCTGGGTTGCGTCCGAGCGCAAGCGCGGTCAAGCGCCACCCCTGACGCAGTCTGGGCAGAGAATAGGTTTCTGCAGGGCGCAAGCGGGTGGAGAAGTTGACCAGGCGCAAAAATGCCCGCGCTTCTCGGTCGGGTTGCTGGGCGCGCAATACGCGAGGCATACCGATAGCCTGTCGCTCAGGGCTTGCCTTTGGTTTTTTGTTGTTGTTCATTGCCACTCCGTTCGCCGGTAATCCGTATGTCGCGCCATAGCGATAGCCTACTGACCACCGTGGTTTTGCGTCGCTACCCTCAATGGGGGGCCAACGACCCACTCGTCGCTGCTGGCAAAGCCTCAAATCTGTGCAAGGCTTGCACGGCAGCTTCGTTGCGGTGCGTTTCTGGCGCACCTGAGCAGGTTGCGCGGAGCAATCGTGGAACTGGTCACCTGGCACAGGTCTTGCGCGGCTCTGCTACCGTCCAGGCTCGCAGGAGGCCCGCCGTGTCGATCCATGTCGCCTTGCACCATGTCACCGAGTACCGTTACGACCGCGCTGTCGAGTTGGGGCCACAGATCGTCCGTCTGCGTCCGGCGCCCCACAGTCGTACACGGATTCTCTCCTATGCGTTGAACGTGCAGCCGGACGGGCATTTCATCAACTGGCAGCAAGACCCCCAGGGCAATTACCTGGCTCGCCTGGTGTTCCCGGAGAAAACCGACCAGCTACGGATAGAAGTCGACCTGGTTGTCGAAATGGCGGTGTTCAACCCCTTCGACTTCTTTCTTGAGCCCTACGCTGAGCAGATTCCCTTCAACTATGCCAAGGACGAACGCCACGAGCTGATGCCCTACCTGGAGCAATTGCCGCTGACCCCCGCGTTCGCCGATTACCTGCAGAGCATTGATCGCAGCCCTCAGCCCAGCGTCGATTTTCTGGTTGCCCTCAATCAGCGCCTGAGTCTGGACATTAGCTACCTGATCCGGCTCGAACCCGGTGTACAAACACCGCAGCAGACCCTGGAGCTTGGCTCGGGCTCCTGCCGCGACTCGGCCTGGCTGTTGGTGCAACTGCTGCGTCATCTTGGCCTGGCGGCGCGCTTTGTTTCCGGGTATTTGATTCAACTGAGTGCCGATATCAAAGCCCTTGATGGGCCCTCTGGTGCCGATGAAGACTTCACCGACCTGCACGCCTGGTGCGAGGTCTACCTGCCCGGCGCGGGCTGGATCGGCCTGGATGCGACGTCCGGGCTATTTGCCGGTGAAGGCCATATCCCATTGGCCTGTAGCCCTGACCCAACCTCTGCGGCGCCTATCAGCGGGCTGGTCGAACCCTGTGACTGTACTTTCACCCATGACATGCGTGTCGAGCGGTTGTGGGAGTCACCGCGGGTAACGCTGCCTTATAGCGATGAGCAGTGGCAGGCGATCGTCACCCTTGGGCGTCAGGTCGACACGGATCTAAAAGCGGCGGATGTGCGCCTGACCATGGGCGGTGAGCCGACCTTCGTTGCCCTTGATGACCCCGACGGCGCTGAATGGAACACCACGGCGCTGGGGCCGAACAAGCGTCGCCTGGCCAGTGAGTTGTTCCAGCGTCTGTATCAGCACTATGCACCCAAGGGGCTGGTGCACTTTGGGCAGGGCAAGTGGTACCCGGGTGAGCAACTGCCGCGTTGGTCGTTGAACTGCTTTTGGCGCCGTGACGGCGAGCCAGTGTGGCGCAATCCAGCACTGATTGCCCGAGAGCAGGAAGACTATGGTGCCGACAGTCAGTTGGCCGGGCGCTTTCTCGCCAGCGTTGCCGAACGGCTGAAGTTGCCCGGCCGTTACGTATTCCCAGCCTACGAAGATGCGCTGTACTACCTATGGCGCGAAGGTGGGTTGCCGTCCAATGTCAGCGTCGAGGATGCGCGGCTGGATGATGAGATGGAGCGCGTACGGCTGCGCAAGGTGTTTGGCCAGGGCCTCGATCAGGTCATCGGTCAGGTCCTGCCGCTGGCGCGCAGTGCCGATGAGCAACGCTGGCAGAGCGGGCGTTGGTACCTGCGCGATGAACATTGCCGGCTGGTGCCCGGTGATTCAGCGTTGGGTTATCGCCTGCCGCTGGCGGCGCAGCCTTGGGTCAGTGCGGCAGAGTATCCCTATGTACATCCGACTGATCCTAATCAGCTACTCGGTGACTTGCCCGGCCGTGACGTATTGGCCGCGGCCAGTGTGGCTCATGAAGTGGATGAACAGGAGCTGCCGGCGCCGAAGGCCGATGCCTCAGCCGACTGGCTGACCCGTACGGCGTTATGTGCCGAACCCAGGGACGGGCGCCTGTACGTGTTCATGCCGCCACTCTCGCGACTGGAAGACTACCTTGAGCTGGTGGCAGTGATTGAGGCAAGCGCGTCTGAACTCAATTGCCCGGTGATCCTCGAAGGCTACGAACCGCCCGCTGACCCGCGGCTGGTTAACTTCAAGGTGACCCCGGACCCAGGCGTGATCGAGGTCAACGTGCAGCCGTCAGCCAGTTGGGATGAGCTGGTCGAACGCACCGAATTTCTTTACGAACAGGCCCGGCAGACGCGATTGATCAGTGAAAAATTCATGATCGACGGTCGCCACACCGGCACGGGGGGCGGCAATCACCTGGTGCTTGGCGGTGCAACACCGCAGGACTCACCGTTTCTGCGTCGGCCAGACCTGTTGCGCAGCCTGATCAGTTATTGGCACAACCATCCGTCGTTGTCCTATCTGTTTTCTGGCCTGTTCATCGGTCCGACGTCTCAGGCGCCACGGGTGGATGAGGCGCGCAACGACGCGCTGTACGAACTGGAAATTGCCTTCGCGCAGATGCCCGAGCCTGGTGAGTCCTGCGCACCGTGGCAGGTGGACCGACTGCTGCGCAACTTGCTGATTGATGTGACCGGCAACACCCATCGCGCCGAATTCTGCATCGACAAGCTGTATTCGCCGGATGGCCCGGCCGGGCGCTTGGGCCTGCTGGAGTTGCGGGCTTTCGAGATGCCGCCGCATGCGCGCATGAGCCTGCTCCAGCAGCTGTTGCTGCGGGCATTGGTGGCGCGTTTCTGGCGTGAGCCCTATGCACCGACCCGCTTGGTCCGTTGGGGTACTGAGTTGCACGATCGCTTCATGCTGGCGCATTTCATTGAGCAGGATTTTGCCGATGTGCTGGTCGAGCTCAATGCCGCCGGTTACCCCTTGCGTGCCGAATGGTTCGCCGCGCATTTTGAGTTCCGTTTTCCCAAGGTGGGCGACTACGCGGTCAATGGCATCGAACTTGAGTTCCGCCAGGCCCTGGAGCCCTGGCATGTGCTGGGTGAGGAGGGCGGTGCAGGTGGCAACGTGCGCTATGTCGATTCGTCGCTGGAACGCCTGCAGGTCAAGGTCACTGGCATGAGCGCCGAGCGCTATCGGCTGACGTGTAACGGTGTCGCCGTGCCGTTGCAGGCTACCGGGCGAGTCGGTGAATTCGTTGCGGGCGTGCGTTATCGCGCCTGGCAACCGGCCAACTGCCTGCAGCCGACCATCCCGGTGCATGCGCCGCTGGTCTTCGATGTGCTCGACACCTGGATGGGGCGCTCGTTGGGCGGGTGTCAGTACCACGTAGCCCATCCTGGCGGGCGCAATTACGACAGCCAACCGGTTAATGCCAACGAAGCCCAGAGCCGGCGCCAGGCACGTTTTTTCCGCCTTGGGCACAGTCCCGGCAAGTTGCCGGTGCCGATGCTCCAGATCGATCCACAAATGCCCTTTACTCTGGATCTGCGCCGTCACTGAGCGCTACTCTGACATTGACCTGTGGCCTTCGAGCACTGCCATGCCTGACTTGTTTGATGCCTACCCGCTGCAAGCGGGTGCTTACCACGAAATGCTCGCAGCCCAAGGCAAGGTTCGTGGCCATTGGCAGCCGGTGTGCGACTATCTGCAACGCAGCGGTCCGGCGCAGTTGGCACAGCGCCAGGCTTCGTTGACCCGGCAGTTGCAGGAAAACGGCGTCACCTACAACATTTATGCCGACCCCAAGGGCGCTGATCGCCCCTGGGAACTCGATCTTTTGCCGCATGTGTTGCCTGCTGGCGAATGGCAGCAGCTGGCTGCAGGCGTCGCCCAGCGCGCTCGGTTGCTCAATGCCGTACTGGCAGACATCTACGGGCCACAACGCCTGATCAGCGACGGCATGCTGCCGGCTGAACTGGTTTACGGGCATAACAATTTCCTTTGGCCGTGCCAAGGTATATGCCCGCCCGACGGGACGTTTCTGCATGTGTATGCGGTTGATCTGGCGCGGGCGCCGGACGGACGTTGGTGGGTGACCGCCGACCGCACCCAGGCACCGTCCGGGGCCGGCTATGCGCTGGAGAACCGCACCATCGTTTCACGGGCCTTGCCGGAGTTGTACCGGGATCTGCAGGTGCAGCATCTGGCGGGTTTTTTCCGGACTTTGCAGCAAACCCTGATCCGCCTGGCACCCAACGATACAGAGCCACCCTTGGTGGTCCTGCTGACACCGGGGCGGTTCAACGAAAGCTATTTCGAACATTTGTATCTGGCGCGTCAGCTGGGGTATCCGTTGGTAGAGGGCAGTGACCTGACCGTGCGCGATGCCACGGTGTACCTCAAGACGCTCAGCGGCCTGCGCCGTGTTCACGCGATCATGCGCCGCCTGGATGATGACTTCTGCGACCCGCTGGAGCTGCGCACCGATTCCGCTCTGGGTGTGCCGGGACTGCTCGATGCAGTGCGCCAGGGTCGGGTGTTGGTGGCTAATGCCTTGGGCAGCGGCGTGCTGGAGTCGCCCGGATTGCTCGGCTTTTTACCTGCGATCAATCAGCGTCTGTTTGGCGAAGCGCTCAGCCTGCCATCGATTGCCACCTGGTGGTGCGGGGAACCTGCAGTGATGGCGCGGGCGCTGGAGCAATTACCGCAGTTACTGGTCAAGTCGGCGTTTCCTTCCCAGAGCTTCAGGCCGGTGTTCGGCCGTGACCTGGACAGTGCTCAGCGCCAAGCCTTGGCCGAGCGGATTCAGGCGCGTCCCTATGCCTATGTTGCCCAGGAGCTGGCGCAGCTGTCCCAGGCGCCGGTCTGGCAGCAGGACACGGGCCAGTTGCAGTCTCGGGCTATCGGCATGCGCGTGTATGCAGTGGCGTCGGCGCAAGGGTACCGCGTGTTGCCTGGTGGCTTGACGCGGGTCGCGGCCCTTGCCGACGCTGAGGTGGTGTCAATGCAGCGCGGCGGTGCCAGCAAAGACACGTGGGTGCTGGGTGAAGCGGCAGCGGTCGGTGAGCCGTGGCGCAGTCAGCGTGATTTGCGGGTGGCAGACCTGGTTCGCCAGGACCCATTCCTGCCTTCGCGCGTGGTGGAGAACCTGTTCTGGTACGGGCGCTATTGCGAACGCTGCGACGCCAGCGCTCGCTTGCTGCGGATCATTCTCACCCGGTATCTGGACGGCGATGACCCCTTGGCACTGCAGGCCGCGGTGAGTCTGGCCGATGAACTGGCGTTACTGCCAGAGGAGGGCACATTGCCCGAGCGCTTGCGTACAGCTCTGGCCGACAGCGACTGGGCTTTCAGCCTCAATGCCAATTTGCAGCGTTTGCAGTGGGCGGCTTCGCAAGTACGCGGCAAGCTTTCGCGCGAAAACTGGCAGGCGCTGGTGGAGTTACAGCGCGAATCGCGCAGCCTTGATGATGACGCTGCAGACTTTGGTGAACAGGTGGATTTTCTCAACCGCCTGGTGATGTCCATGGCGGCGCTGTCCGGGTTTGCCTTGGATGACATGACCCGCGACGAGGGCTGGCGCTTCTTGATGATCGGCCGGCGCATCGAGCGTCTGCAGTCTCTGTGCAGCAGCTTGGCGGCCTTTCTGCGGGGGCCTGCGGTGTTCGATCAGGCCGGGCTGGAGTGGCTGCTGGAGTTGGGTAACAGCAGTATTACCTATCGCTCACGCTACCTGGCGGTGGCCCAGTTGATTCCGGTGCTCGACCTCTTGCTGCTCGATGAGCAGAACCCTCATGCGGTGCTGTTCCAGCTCAAATTGCTGGTGCGCGCCTATCGACGTTTGTGCGCCGAGTTCGCTGGCAGCGTGGATCCTGGTCTGGCGTTGCTGGCCGAACAACTCAAGCATTTTGATTTGCGCAGCCTCGAGGATTCGCTGTTCGGCAGTGCCAGCATTCACGCGGTGCTGCTTGGCCTGGCCGATCTGTTACACGACATCGCCGTGGCCAGCGGTGAGATTTCCGAGCGCCTGGCCTTGCGTCATTTCGCCCATGTCGACGATGTCAGCCAGCAAACGGTGTCGGTCTGATGAGCGCTCATTACCAGGTCATTCACGACACCCATTACCGTTATGACAGCCCGGTCTCGCTGGCCCAACAACTGGCGCATCTATGGCCGCGGCCCTGTGCTTGGCAACGTTGCACGGCGCAGGTCTTACAGGTCAGCCCGATGCCGACCCAGCGACGTGATGAATGGGATGTCTTCGGTAACCCGCTTACGCGGCTGGCCTTTGAACGTCAGCATGATCAGTTGCGGGTGGTGGCGCGCTTGCAGATTGAAGTCTTGCCGCGTGCCGAGCCGCAGTTGAGTGCCTCTCCCGCCTGGGAGCAGGTGCGTGATGCGCTGAGCTATGCCGCTCAACCGCGATCGGATGAACATCTGCAGGCCTGTCGCTACCGATTCGAGTCGCCCTATGTGCGTCTCAAGCAGCGCTTCGTAGCGTTCAGTGCGTCGTGCTTTGCCCCTGGGCAACCGTTACTGACTGGCGCCCAGGCATTAATGGAAAAGATCTATACCGAGTTCACCTTCGATGCCGAGGCGACCCAGGTTGCTACGCCGTTGGTGCAGGTGCTGGAGCGCCGTCGCGGTGTCTGTCAGGACTTCGCCCACCTCATGCTCGCTTGCCTGCGCTCGCGAGGCCTGGCAGCGCGCTACGTCAGTGGCTATCTGTTGACTCGGCCGCCGCCAGGGCAACCCCGGTTGGTCGGTGCTGATGCGTCCCATGCCTGGGTTTCGGTGTTCTGTCCAACGCAGGGATGGGTTGATTTCGACCCGACCAACAACCTGCGGCCTGGGTTGGAGCACATCACTCTGGCCTGGGGCCGGGATTTTTCCGATGTGTCGCCCTTGCGCGGGGTGATCCTCGGCGGGGGCAACCATGACCCGCAGGTGCAGGTCACGGTCATGCCGGTGGAGGAGGGGCAGTTTTAATCCGGTTTCTTGTCGACCCATTTAGGTACGACGGGGGCTTGGAAGCTGTCCATGGCATCCAACAGCTCGCTGGGTGAATCGGCCAATTGCAACATGGCGCGGTGCTGTGGGCGGACGAAGCCTTCTTCCACCACGTGATCGAGGAAACTGCCCAGCTTGCTGTAGAAACCATTGACGTCGAGCAGGCCCAATGGCTTGGCGTGGTAGCCCAGTTGGCCCCAGGTCCAGACTTCGAACAGTTCTTCCAGGGTGCCCAGGCCACCGGGCAAGGCTACGAACGCGTCACTCAGTTCAGCCATGCGTGCTTTGCGCGCATGCATGCCATCGACGACTTCCAGGCGCGTCAGACCGGTATGGCCGACCTCGGCGTTTTTCAGCGCTTCGGGGATAATCCCGATCACTTCGCCGCCGGCCGCCATGGCGGCGTCAGCAACGATGCCCATCAGGCCAACCGCGCCGCCGCCATACACCAAGGTCAGGCCGCGTTGGGCAATCGTTTGGCCGAGGGCGATTGCGGCTTCACGATAGGCCGGGTTGACGCCGGTGCTGGCGCCACAGAACACACAAACGGAACGTACAGGCATTGCTTTTCTCCGGTTACAAGCGCGCACAGAGTAAGGCGCTGGCCGGTCGCTTCCAAGTCTGTCGTTTGGCTAATGCAGCTACTCTGTTCGAGCAAATTCGCAGGACGCCCCTGCAGCGCCGCAGGCATAGGCGGCCAATAGGCTGTTCATGAAGTTTGCGAAAGTCATGTTCATTGACTCCTTAGTGAGAGGTTGTCTCATCCTCCCGCAAAGGTGCATGATGGGCACTTAGATTTCATGTATACAATCCATAGACCGAATTTACCGCCTATGGCGCTTGGCCAGCACTTGATCCATATCATGGGTTCGCCTCACGCTTTCAGGCAGTCTGCAAACTGATAAAACCCTGCCAAGGAGATTCACGATGTTTGCCAAAGTTGTAGCCGTATCCTTGCTGACCCTCGCCAGCACTCAGGTATTTGCCGCTGAGTGTAAGGTCACGGTCGACTCCACCGATCAGATGTCTTTCAACACCAAGGCCATCGAAATCGACAAGAGCTGCAAGACTTTTACTGTTGAACTGACGCACTCCGGCTCGTTGCCGAAGAACGTGATGGGCCACAACCTGGTAATCAGTAAAGAGGCTGACATGCAGCCGATTGCCACCGACGGCCTGAGCGCTGGTATCGACAAGCAGTACCTGAAAGAAGGCGATACTCGTGTTATCGCTCACACCAAAGTGATCGGCGCCAAGGAAAGCGATTCGGTGACCTTTGATGTATCCAAGCTCGACGCCAACGAAAAATATGGCTTCTTCTGCTCGTTCCCAGGCCACATCTCGATGATGAAAGGCACTGTTACGCTGAAGTAATGGTTTGAACCTGTGAGAGCGGATTCCTCCGCTCCCACAGAATTAGATGCCTTACGGTGCGAACGGCATCTCGCGCTTGTGTTGGGTCTTCTCGTACGTCCCCTTGATAATTGCAAACGCCTCCTCACTGACCGGCTCGCCGTGCAGGAAGGCATCGATCTGCGCGTAGGTCACGCCATGCGACGCTTCGTCCGGTTTGCCTGGCGCGAGGTCTTCGAGGTCGGCGGTCGGTACTTTCTCTACCAGGGACTCTGGGGCGCCAAAGCTGCGCGCGATGTCGCGTACCTGGTTTTTCACCAGCCCGCTCAAGGGTGCCAGGTCGCAGGAACCATCACCGAATTTGGTGAAGAAGCCCATCACCGCTTCGGCAGCATGGTCTGTGCCGATTACCAGGCCCTGACGAGCACCGGCGATGGTGTACTGCGCGACCATGCGCATGCGCGCCTTGGTGTTGCCGGTCACGAAGTCGACCATGGCCGGCTGGCCGTTCTCCAGTGCTTGCACCTCTTTGCTCAACGCCTGGACGGCAGGCGCAATGTTCACCGTGTGCAGTTCATCCGGCTTGATCACCTCCAGACAAGCCTGGGCGTCATGCTCGTCATGCTGCACGTGGTAAGGCAAGCGAACGGCGATGAAGCGATAGTCCGGGTTACCGGTCTCGCTGCGCAGCTCGTTGATCGCCCGTTGCGCCAGCAGTGCTGCGGTCAGCGAATCGACACCACCACTGATGCCCAGCACCAGGGTTTTCAGACGCGCGTTGTTCAGGCACTGCTTGATGAACGCCACGCGCCGGGTCACTTCGGCATCTAGCGCGGCGCGGTCGGCGAACGGCGGCTGGACCTTGAGCGCTTGCGCAATCTCTCGCTGGACGGCTTGCATGAATTACTCCTTGGGCACTTTGAAGACGTGGCGCAGGTAGGCAACGAAGTTTTCGTCGCGACATTGAGTCTTGGCGGCCTCGTCGGAAATCTTGGCGACAGGCTGGCCGTTGCAGTCGGTCATTTTAAGCACGATGCTCATCGGCGCCACCCCGGGAATGTCACAGGTGAGGTTGGTGCCAATACCGAAGCTGACGTTGATCCGCCCACGCAGGGCACGGAAAATCTCCAGGGACTTGGTCAGGTTCAGGCCGTCGGAGAACACCAGGGTCTTGGTCATCGGGTCGATTCCCAGCTTGCGGTAGTGGGCGATGGCCTTTTCCGCCCAGAGCACCGGATCCCCCGAGTCATGGCGCAGACCGTCGAACAGTTTGGCGAAGAACAGGTCAAAATCGCCGAGGAAGGCATCCATGGTGATGCAGTCGGTCAGAGCGATACCGAGCAGGCCACGGTATTCACGGACCCAACAGTCGAGGGCGGCAATCTGGCTGTCGATCAGCCGTGGGCCCAATTGTTGGTGGGCCATGATCCACTCATGGGCCATAGTCCCTAAGGGCTTGATATCCAGTTTTCGTGCCAGGTGGACGTTGCTGGTGCCGACGAAGCGTGCCGGAAAGTCTTCCTTAAGCACCCGCACGACTTCTTCCTGAACCTTGTAGGAGAAGCGTCGGCGGGTGCCAAAGTCTGCCACTTGCAACTCAGCCAGTTCCTCGCTGCTGGCATGTGCCCTGAGCCAGTCGAACTTGCGGTAGAGCTGGTCGCGGGCTTCGCTGAGCTTGACCTGGGGGTAGCGATGGCGGTTGCGCACTTCGCTGATGATCGCCAGCAGCGGCACCTCGAAGAGGATGACATGTAGCCACGGGCCACGTAGACGCAGGTAAAACTGATCGTTCTCGATGCCCAGTTGCAAGTAACGCAAGTTGAAGCGGAACAAGCCGAGAAAACGCAGGAAGTCCGGCTTGATGAAGCTGATTTGTTCCAGAAAGTCCAATTGACCATTAGCCAGGCTCAGTTCACAGAGTTTCTCGATCTGCTCGCGTATCTGCGCCAGATAGGGGCGCAGGTCTTCGCCATTGCGGCAGCGGAACTCCCATTCAACCTCGACGTTGGGGTAGTTGTGCAGTACCGCCTGCATCATGCTCAGCTTGTAGAAATCCGTGTCGAGCAGGTTCTGCACGATGCGATCGGCGAAGGCGCTCTCGCTCATAAGGGGCTCCGTAAAGGGCGCGCGCCATCAACTGCCAGCAGCAATGACACACAGACCAGGTCATTGTGCCAGCCTTTTTCCGCAGGTGGGCGGCTGGGCTTCGGGTACATCCGTAGCAGCCATGCGCGAGCGGCGCTTTTGCAATCAGCGACTAGCCTGTAAGGGTGCCCGCTGTAGCAGTCACGCACCAAGGATGTGCAGTTCGGTTACGCATGCTGTTACAGGCTGGTTGCACGTAAACACTTACTGGGGTTGCAATGATGGCACTTGATGGTTGCTCTTTTGCCTTGCGTGCGGTGGCGCTTGCCTTGCGGCAGACGGTTGCACAGCCAGTAAAAAAGGGACGCGATCAGGGCTGCGGTAAGTTCTTCATGAGTTTTTCCAGAATAAAAAACCAATGGCACGGCCCTTGCTCAGAGCAATTGCTGAAAGTTGTAGTGCCAACCAAAAAAACTCCAAGGAGCACCACCTCATGTCGCAGACGTTTTACAAGAAAGGCTTTTTGGCCCTTGCCGTAGCTACGGCGCTGGGTGTTTCTTCGTATGTTCAGGCCGACATCAAGATCGGTGTAGCAGGCCCGATGACCGGTGCCAACGCAGCGTTTGGTGAGCAGTACATGAAAGGTGCCCAAGCGGCGGCAGATGCTGTCAACGCCGCGGGTGGGGTCAATGGCGAGAAAATTGTTCTGGTCAAAGGCGATGACGCCTGTGAACCGAAGCAGGCCGTCGCCGTCGCCAACCGTCTGGTTGACCAGGACAAGGTGGCTGGCGTGGTTGGGCACTTCTGCTCGTCCAACACCATTCCCGCTTCCGAGGTGTATGACGAAGCCGGGATCATCGCGATCACCCCGGGTTCGACCAACCCACAGGTTACCGAGCGCGGCCTCACCGGCATGTTCCGCATGTGCGGGCGTGACGACCAGCAAGGCATCGTAGCTGGCGACTACATCGTTGACGTGCTCAAAGGCAAGAAAGTGGTGGTCCTGCACGATAAGGACACCTACGGCCAGGGCCTGGCGGATGCCACCAAAGCGCAACTGGCCAAGCGTGGCGTAACCCCGGTGCTGTACGAAGGCCTGACCCGCGGCGAGAAGGATTTCAGCGCCGTGGTCACCAAGATCCGCGCCGCCGGTGCCGACGTCGTTTACTTCGGTGGCCTGCATCCGGAAGCCGGTCCACTGGTTCGGCAGATGCGTGAGCAGGGCTTGAAAGACGTCAAGTTCATGTCCGACGACGGCATCGTTACCGACGAACTGGTCACCACTGCCGGTGGCGCGCAGTACGTCGATGGCGTGTACATGACCTTCGGCGCCGACCCACGCCTGCTGCCAGAGAGCAAGGCAGTGGTGGATGCCTTCCGCAAAGCGGGGACCGAGCCTGAAGGCTACACCCTGTACGCCTACGCGTCGGTTCAAGCCTTGGCTGCAGCCTTCAATGGCGCCAAGTCGAACAAGGGCGAAGACGCTGCCAAGTGGCTCAAGGCCAACCCGGTGAAAACCGTGATGGGCGAGAAGAAGTGGGACGCCAAAGGCGACCTGACTGTTTCCGACTACGTGGT
The DNA here is from genome assembly GCF_050312595.1 of Pseudomonas sp. UM16. NCBI lineage: Bacteria > Pseudomonadati > Pseudomonadota > Gammaproteobacteria > Pseudomonadales > Pseudomonadaceae > Pseudomonas > Pseudomonas sp. UM16. The sequence goes on from NZ_JBNPJT010000014.1 coordinate 151,688, forward strand.
CTACCAGTGGGACAAAGACGGCAAATACCACCAGCTGGAAAAACAAAAATAACAACGGTATCCGACCCGGGCGCTTGCCCGGGTCGCTACCCGGTTTTGCGCCGTACCTGTCTTTTCTCGTAGATATGCACAACCCTGCGCTGCGAGGGCCGCTTCATCCGGGGCTCACCGTAGTCGGCGCTTGTGCAATCTCAAATACGTGAGATTGCGTTATGGATGGTATTTTTTTGCAGCAACTGATCAATGGACTGACCCTGGGGTCTGTCTATGGTCTGATCGCCATCGGCTACACAATGGTCTATGGCATTATCGGCATGATCAACTTCGCGCACGGCGAGGTGTATATGATTTCCGCTTACCTGGCGGCGATCAGCCTGGCATTGCTGGCGTACTTCGGTATCGAATCCTTCCCGTTGTTGATGCTCGGGACGCTGATCTTCACGGTCGTGGTGACAGGCGTTTATGGCTGGACCATCGAGCGCATCGCCTATAAACCCCTGCGCAACTCCACCCGCCTGGCGCCCTTGATCAGTGCCATCGGTATTTCGCTGATCCTGCAGAACTACGCGCAGATCAGCCAGGGTGCACGCCAGCAAGGCGTACCGACGCTGCTCGAAGGTGCCTGGCGCCTGGAAGTGGGTAGCGGTTTCGTTCAGCTGACTTACACCAAGATCTTCATCCTGATTGCCGCGTTCGTCGGTATGGCCGCGCTGACCTACATCATCAAGTTCACCAAGTTGGGGCGCATGTGCCGTGCTACCCAGCAGGACCGCAAGATGGCCTCGATCCTGGGGATCAACACTGACCGAGTGATCTCCTACGTATTCGTCATTGGTGCGGTGATGGCCGCGCTGGCGGGTGTGCTGATCACCATGAACTACGGCACCTTCGACTTCTATGCCGGCTTCATCATCGGTATCAAGGCCTTCACCGCAGCGGTACTGGGTGGCATCGGTTCGCTGCCAGGCGCGATGCTCGGCGGGATCATCCTCGGTATCTCCGAGTCGTTGTTCTCCGGGTTGATCAACTCCGACTACAAAGACGTGTTCAGTTTCTCCCTGCTGGTGCTGATTCTGATCTTCCGTCCCCAAGGCCTGCTGGGTCGCCCTCTCGTGGCGAAGGTGTAAGTATGTCTGCTGCCAAAACCGCTTCATTCGATCTAAAGCGCAGCCTGATCGATGCGATTCTCGCCGGGCTGATTTCCCTGATTGTTTTCGGGCCCATCGTCGGCGTGGTGCTCGACGGCTACAGCTTCAATATGGAACCGACCCGCGTCGCCTGGCTGGTGGCTGGCGTCATGGCCGGGCGCTTCCTGCTCAGCCTGTTCCTGCAGACCCCCAAGGGCCAGTCGATCCTGCAAGGTTTTGAGGGCAGCGGTTCCGGCGTGCATGTGCTGGCGCCGGACTACAAGTCGCGGCTGCGCTGGATCATTCCGGCATTGATTGTGATCGCCATTGTCTTCCCGTTCTTTGCCAACAAGTACCTGCTGACGGTGGTTATCCTCGGCCTGATCTATGTCCTGCTGGGGCTTGGCCTGAACATCGTGGTGGGCCTGGCCGGCTTGCTCGACCTGGGTTATGTGGCTTTCTACGCTATCGGTGCCTACGGCCTTGCCTTGGGCTACCAGTACCTGGGCCTGGGTTTCTGGACCGTGTTGCCACTGGCCGCAATCGCCGCCGCATTAGCCGGGTGCATATTGGGCTTCCCTGTGTTGAGGATGCACGGCGACTACCTGGCCATCGTGACCCTGGGCTTCGGCGAAATCATTCGCTTGATACTGAACAACTGGCTGTCGTTTACCGGTGGCCCGAATGGTATGCCGGTGCCATCTCCGACCTTCATGGGGTTGGAGTTCGGGCGCCGGGCCAAGGATGGGGGGATACCGTTCCACGAGTTCTTTGGCATTGCCTACAACCCTAACGTGAAGTTCCTGTTCATCTACATCGTGCTGTTTCTGGTGGTGCTGGCGGTGCTGTACATCAAGCACCGGCTGACCCGTATGCCCGTCGGCCGGGCCTGGGAAGCGCTGCGCGAAGACGAAATCGCTTGCCGCTCAATGGGCTTGAACCATGTTCTGGTCAAACTCTCGGCATTCACCCTGGGGGCCTCCACTGCCGGCCTTGCCGGGGTGTTTTTCGCCAGCTATCAGGGCTTCGTCAATCCGTCGTCATTCACCTTCTTCGAGTCGGCACTGATTCTCGCCATCGTGGTACTCGGCGGCATGGGCTCGACGGTTGGCGTGGTGATTGCGGCATTCGTCCTGACCGTGGCGCCGGAGCTGTTGCGCAGCTTCTCCGAGTACCGGGTGCTGCTGTTTGGTGTGCTCATGGTGTTGATGATGATCTGGAGACCGCGCGGCCTGATTCGTATCAGCCGTACCGGTGTAGTCCCGCGTAAAGGAGTGGCGCCATGAGCAATGACGTGATTCTTTCGGTCGAACACCTGATGATGCATTTTGGTGGCATCAAGGCGCTCAGCGATGTCAGCCTCAAGGTCAAGCGCAACCAGATCTTCGCCCTGATCGGCCCCAACGGTGCAGGCAAGACCACCGTGTTCAACTGCTTGACCGGCTTCTACAAGGCCAGTGGCGGCAAGATCGAACTGAACCTGCGCGGTACCCGTACCAACGTGATCCAGTTGCTTGGCGAGCGCTTCCAGTTGGGTGACTTCGTTTCGCCCAAGCGTTTTATCAGCCGCCTGCACTACAAGATGTTTGGCGGTACTCACCTGGTCAACCGTGCCGGGTTGGCGCGCACCTTCCAGAACATTCGCCTGTTCAAGGAAATGTCGGTGGTGGAGAACCTGCTGGTGGCCCAGCACATGTGGGTCAACCGCAACTTGCTGGCTGGCGTGCTCAACACCAAGGGCTACCGAAAGGCTGAAAGCGATGCCCTCGATCATGCGTTCTATTGGCTGGAAGTGGTCGACCTGGTCGATTGCGCCAACCGCCTGGCTGGAGAGCTGTCGTACGGTCAGCAGCGGCGCCTGGAGATTGCCCGGGCGATGTGTACACGGCCGCAAATAATCTGTCTGGACGAACCGGCAGCGGGCCTCAACCCGCAAGAAACCGAAGCCCTGAGCAAGATGATTCGGGTGCTACGCGACGAACACGACCTGACGGTTGTGCTGATTGAGCACGACATGGGTATGGTCATGAGCATTTCCGACCATATTGTCGTCCTCGATCACGGCAACGTGATTGCCGAAGGCGCGCCACAGGACATCCGCAATAACCCGACGGTGATCGCCGCCTACCTGGGTGCTGACGAAGAGGAGCTGGTATGACTGCACCCATTCTCGAACTCAAGGACCTGGACGTGTTCTACGGGCCGATCCAGGCGCTGAAGAAAGTCTCGATGCATATCGACGAAGGTGAGACGGTGAGCTTGATCGGCTCCAACGGTGCCGGCAAATCGACCCTGCTGATGTCGATCTTTGGTCAGCCGCGGGCGGCCAATGGGCAGATTGTCTATCGCGGCACGGACATCACCCATAAATCTTCCCATTACATCGCCTCCAACGGCATTGCCCAGTCGCCGGAAGGGCGTCGGGTATTCCCGGACATGTCGGTGGAAGAGAACCTGATGATGGGCACCATCCCTATCGGCGACAAGCACGCCGGCGAAGACATGCAGCGCATGTTCGAGTTGTTTCCACGGCTCAAGGAGCGACGCAACCAGCGGGCCATGACCATGTCCGGCGGTGAGCAGCAAATGCTTGCCATCGCCCGGGCATTGATGAGCCGGCCCAAGCTATTGCTGCTCGATGAACCATCGCTGGGGCTGGCGCCGATCGTGGTCAAGCAGATCTTCTCTACCTTGCGTGAACTGGCCAAGACCGGCATGACCATCTTCCTGGTGGAGCAGAACGCCAACCATGCGTTGAAGCTGTCGGACCGTGCCTACGTGATGGTCAACGGACAGATCCGTCTAACTGGTACTGGGCAAGAACTGTTGGTCAACGAGGAGGTGCGTAACGCCTATCTTGGCGGACACTGATTCACAGGCTTAAAAGCGCCCTGCATTGCAGGGCGTTTTTTTTCCACAACTTTGTGGAAAACCTTACGCGCACTTCCTTTCAGGCGCGACACAAAGTCGCTGCAAACAGCTGTTTTTTCGAGGGTTTGAGTTGTCCACCATTGGTGTGGAAGCGGCTGTGGGTAACTTGGTAGCACCTTGCTGTAGGCCTTTGTTTTCAAGGCTTTCGGCGTTATGGTTATTTTTTGACCAAGTGTTCTGCAAAGATTTTCAGCGGCCGATGTCAAGTCTTTTGTAAGTGGCGCAACCGACCTGAAAACACGCGCTGAAGCCTGTGGATAAGTCTGTGGGCAAGCATTGGAAAGAACGCGCAAAGTGCCGTACTCACAGGCGTTGGGCCACCATCGGAAATCCCTCAACGGGAAGCTTGCGGGCGTTGAGGTCAAATTACCGGCTGACGGTCAAGGAAAATACTTGCCGATCCGAGCCGAGGGCCCGACCTACAGGGGGTGGAGTTGCCCCCAGAGTGTGTGCAAGAGCCTGTGGATAAGGTGCGTAACGTTTGCTGCAGGCCATATGAATCAAGGTGTTGGCGGATTTGATTGTTTTTTGTACAGTGCGGCTATGCTTGCTGGCGGCGTTGTCGGCGGGCATGCTGCTCAGCCGTGATCTCGACTTGCAAGGAGTTAGGCATGACCTCTACCGTTTTCATCACTGGTGCGACCTCGGGCTTTGGCGAAGCCTGTGCCCGTCGGTTCGCCGAAGCCGGCTGGTCGCTGGTGCTGACCGGTCGCCGTCAGGAGCGCCTGGATGCGCTGTGCGAAGAGCTGTCGAAGACGACCGAAGTACATGGCCTGGTCCTCGACGTACGTGATCGCAAGGCGATGGAAGCGGCGATTGCCACGCTGCCACCCGCATTCGCCAAACTGCGCGGGCTGATCAACAACGCTGGGTTGGCCCTGGGTGCCGACCCGGCGCCCCAGTGCGATCTGGATGATTGGGACACCATGGTCGACACCAACATCAAAGGCCTGATGTACAGCACCCGCCTGCTGTTGCCCCGGCTGATCGCCCATGGCCGCGGCGCGACCATTCTCAACGTCGGCTCAGTGGCGGGTAACTATCCGTACCCGGGCAGCCATGTGTACGGCGGTACCAAGGCGTTTGTTGGGCAGTTCTCCTTGAGCTTGCGCTGTGACCTGCAAGGCACGGGTGTACGTGTCAGCAACATTGAGCCGGGGTTGTGCGAAAGCGAGTTTTCCCTGGTGCGTTTCGGTGGCGACCAGGCGCGCTATGACGCAACCTATGCCGGCGCCGAGGCGATTCAGCCGCAGGATATTGCTGAAACCATCTTCTGGATCATGAACCAGCCGGCGCATATCAACATCAACAGCCTTGAGTTGATGCCGGTGAGTCAGGCCTGGGCCGGTTTTTCGATCGATCGTTCCGGCAAGGCTTGAGGGCCTTGCCGGCGATAGCGTCAGACCTGCTTTTGCAATCCTTGTAGGCAGGTCGCCAAATGGTAGGGCGTAGTCGACGGCATATCGCTGCGGCTGACTGCGCCGCTGGCGTCGCGGCACTCATACCAGCCTCCGGCATGCAGGAAGCGCTGCTGCAGCGCCTGGAGCTGGACCAGGACCTTCTCAGCATTGTCCGAGCGCAAGGCCAGCGCGCGCAGGTACTCGGCCTGGGCCCAGATACGCTGAGTGGCATCAAGGATCTGGCCGTCGGCGCTGAGTGTGGCCAGCACTGCGGTGTGTTTCACGCCGTGTTGTTCGGCGTAGGCAAACGCGCGGCTGAGCGAAGCATGCAGGTCGCTACCGCGCAGCAGCGGCGAAGACTCCAGCAAGTAGAACCATTCGAACTGATGGCCCGGCTCGAACCAGTTATCCACAGCACCTCGCGGCTTTTCCAGCATCACCCCATGTTCAGGGTCGATGAAGTGCGTTTGCATGGCGGTCGCCAGGTTTACCAAGGCGTCTTCAACAGCGGCGTCGTCGCGTACTGAGAGGGTGGCGAGGAAGGCTTCAGCCAAATGCATCAGCGGGTTCTGCAAGGGGCCGCTGGCCAGATCCGACCAGTCTTCAGCGAGGCTGGCTTCATACAAGCCGTCATCACGTGCGAATTGTTCGGCGACCACGCTCAGTGCGGCATTGAGGGTGGACTCGACCAATTGCTCACGAACCTGTCCCCAGTAATGGGCGCAGGCAAAGGTGATGAAGGCGTGGGTGTAGAGGTCTTTGCGTCGATCCAGTGGTTTGCCCTGGGCATCGATGCTGTAGAACCAACCGCCATGTTCGGCATCGTGAAAGTGCCGTTGCAACGAACGAAACAGCGCTGCAGCGCGCTCACGAGCCCCGGGTTGCTCGATGCGGCTGCTAAACAGGTACAACTGTCGAGCGCAAGCCATGGCCCGGTAGCGTTGCACCGGCAGAGGTTGCTGCTGCGGGTCGAGCGCTTCGTAAGGCAGGGCCATCTCTGCATTCCAGCCAGGGCCTTGCCAGAGCGGCACTATGCGCTGGGTAAAATGCGCCTGGGCCTGTTCGAGCAGGGCGGGCAGTTCGGGCTGGGCAGTACGAAGGTCGGGCATGGAGAAAAATCGTCGCAATCAAGGCGTTTGCGCGCATGGTAGCAGGAAATGGCTCAGCCCTAGAGGGTGCTGAGCCCTTGCCAATGTTTGGCGCCGACAAAGATGAAGCGCAGTTGCTGGATGATTTTGTCCTGGGCGCTCAGTGGCTCTGCACCGCCATCAGCCGGTTCATCGATCAGCTCTGGCAAGGTCGCAAACACGGTTTTCACCACGAGGTCAGCAATGACCGACAGCGCGTCGCTGTCCAGGTGCTGCCAACGCGGCATGCGCGCAAGGTCAGTGGCAAGGTCCGAGCTGATGCCCTGGCGCAGGGTGGCAATCGCCTGGCGTACCGGTTGTGAGCCGCCATATTGTTCGCGTGCAAGGAACAGGAACTGCGGACGATTGGCCGCCACCACATCGAGGAAGATCCGCACCGAGGCGTTGGTAATGCCGCCAAGTTCGAATTCGTTCTGGCGCACCAGGCGAATGGTCTGGCGAAAGGTTTCACCGACTTCATTGACCAGGGCCAGGCCAAGTTGGTCCATATCGGAAAAGTGGCGGTAGAAGCCGGTCGGCACGATACCGGCGCTTTTGCTCACTTCACGCAGGCTGATGCTGCCGAAGCCTCGGCCACTTTCCATCAGGTGGCGGGCGGCATCCAGCAGGGCTTGGCGGGTTTGTTGCTTTTGTTCGGCGCGCGGCAGCATGGCGAGTATCGGCTGGCAGTGAAACAGCCCTGCACTCTAATAGCCTGCGCGCGGAAAAACAAAGCCCGGTCAATGGACCGGGCTGGGAGGGGAGCTGCTACAGCGCTGGTATCTCTTGTTGTCTGGCATAGGCTTCAGCTCGCCCGTTGGTTCTTTTCGATCAGACGGTCAGAACCCCCTTCGGCAACTTGATAGCGCTCTTTCAGACGGTCAGAACCACCTTCTGCGACGCGGTTGCGTTCCAGCAGGCGGTCAGAGCCACCTTCGGCGACGCGGTTGCGCTCCAGCAGGCGGTCAGAGCCACCTTCGGCGACACGATTGCGTTCCAGCAAGCGATCCGAGCCACCTTCGGCCAGGGTGTTCAGCGGTTGCGAGATCACTGTGGTACTGGAGCGGGATTCGGCGGTCAGACTTTGTTCGCTGGCGGGAACGGCGAAGGCATTGGCAGCCAGGAGGGACAGGGACAGACTCAGCAGCAATTGGCGTTTCATGGTTTGGTGCTCCTTGATGGGGCTGGAAAGTGGGTACGGGGCCAATGCTACGCTTGGGGGCGAGAGATAGAAGTTCATAAGGATAATGGTGACAATCGATGGAATTGATGCTTTGCGGCTAAGGCTCTAAATCAATGCTTTCAAGTTGACTACCGGCCGTTTTCGGCCGCTGCTGCAAGGGTTTGACCTGGCGCTGGTTAATGGGGGAACGGGAAAAACCAACGAAATTCCCTCATCAATTAAACCCCTCAGGTTTTCATCAGTCCGATGATTAAGTGCCATCAATTCGCCCAGTTGTGCTGTCTGGGCGTCAGGAGAATTTTGCAATGACGCGTCCCGCCAGAATCCTCATCTGGACCCTTACCAGCCTGCTGCTGGTGCTGACACTCCTGGTAATCGTCATCGCGACGTTCGATTGGAACCGGATCAAACCGACCCTCAATGCCAAGGTCTCTGAAGCGCTGCATCGCCCTTTTGCCATCAACGGTAACCTTGACGTGCGCTGGCAACGGGAGCCAGAGCAGGGCGGTTGGCGAGCCTGGCTGCCGTGGCCGCACTTCATCGCCGAGGACCTGGCTCTGGGCAACCCGGACTGGCTCAAAGAGCCGCAAATGGTGAGCCTCAAACGCGTCGAGTTTCGCCTGGCGCCATTGCCGCTGCTGTTCCAGCAGATCGTCATCCCGCGCATCGATCTCAACCAACCGAGCGCCAAACTCAAACGCCTGGCCGATGGCCGGGCCAACTGGACGTTTGATTTCGGGCCCAAGGACGAGCAGGCCGAGCCGTCGACATGGGTGCTGGATATCGGTGCTATCGGATTCGACCAGGGCCGGGTGAGCGTTGACGACCAGACGCTGAAATCCAGCATCGATGTGGTGATCGACCCGTTAGGCAAGCCGATTCCGTTCAGCGACATTGTCGGCAAAGCCACCGTGCAGAAGTCTGGGGCTGCTCAGGATTACGCCTTTGGTCTCAAGGTCAAAGGCCGCTACAAGGGCCAGCCGCTCTCTGGTAATGGCAAGATCGGTGGCCTGCTGGCGCTGCAAGATGCCTCGCAGCCGTTCCCGCTGCAGGCCGACCTGCAGATCGCCGACACCCGCATCGCTCTGGCCGGTACGTTGACAGATCCGCGCAATTTAGGCGCACTGGATCTGCGCCTGCGTTTATCGGGTGCGAGCCTGGGCAACCTCTATCCATTGACCGGCGTGACCCTGCCTGACTCTCCGGCGTATTCCACCGACGGTCATCTGTTGGCCAGGCTGCACGAGCCAGGCGGTGCGGTGTTCCGCTACCAAGGCTTCAACGGCAAGATCGGCGACAGCGATATCCATGGCGACCTGAGTTTTGTCTCCAGTCAGCCGCGGCCCAAGCTCAGTGGCAAGCTGGTGTCCAATCAGCTGCTGTTCAAAGACCTTGCGCCGCTGATCGGTGCCGACTCCAACGCCGAGCAAAAGGCGCGTGGCGGGGCCAGCAAGCAGCCGGCGGGCAAGGTGCTGCCGGTCGAGGAATTTCGCACCGAACGCTGGCGGACCATGGATGCCGACGTGACCTTCAGTGGCAAGCGCATCGTCCACAGCGAGGAATTGCCGTTCACCGATCTCTCCAGTCACTTTGTTCTGGACGATGGTGTCCTGCGTCTGGAACCCCTGCGCTTTGGCGTGGCGGGTGGCACGCTGGATGCCCAGGTTCGTCTGGACGGGCGAGCGGTGCCCTTGCAAGGTCGCGCCCAACTCAGCGCGCGCGGGTTCAAGCTCAAGCAACTGTTCCCGACCTTCGAGCCCATGAAGACCAGCTTTGGTCAACTCAACGGTGACGCCGACCTCAGCGGTCGGGGTAATTCGGTGGCGGCATTGCTGGCCACCTCCAATGGCAATCTGAAGATGTTGATCAACGATGGCGCCATCAGCCGCGGCTTGATGGAGATCGCCGGGCTTAATGTCGGCAACTATGTTGTGGGTCAACTGTTCGGTGACAAGGAAGTGAAGATCAACTGTGCCGCCGCCGATTTCGGTATCAAAGATGGCTTGGCGACCACCCGTTTGTTTGTCTTCGATACCGAGAACGCGATTATCTACATCAATGGCACGGCCAACTTCGCCAGCGAACAGCTGGACTTGAAGATCAATCCTGAGTCCAAGGGGGTGCGCCTGTTATCGCTGCGCTCGCCATTGTACGTACGCGGTCCGTTTGCCAAGCCCAGTGCGGGTGTGCAGGCGGTGCCGCTGGCCCTGCGCGGCGCCGGAATGGTTGCCGCTAGGGGTGGTGATCGGCCCGGCGGCGGGGCTGCTGGCATTGGTCGCACCGGGCGGTGATGTGCCCAACCAATGCACGCCATTGCTAGAGCAGATGAAGTCGGGGAAAGCACCGCGGGCGGTGAAGGCGGGCTAAAAGTTATGTGGGTGGGGATTCACCGGTCCGACGTCCCGGTGAATCCGCACCCACAACAAGCTATTTGGACCTGTGCGGGGCTTGCCCCACGAAGAGGCTCAAAGACCCTTGAGCAGATCCGCCATATCGTCCGCGTGCTCTTCTTCCTGAGCCAGGATATCTTCGAAAATGCGTCGGGTGGTTGGGTCTGATTCACCGATGTATTGAATGATCTCGCGATAGCTGTCGATGGCGATCCGTTCGGCCACCAGGTCTTCGAGCACCATTTCCTTGAGGTTCTTGCCCGCGACGTACTGAGCGTGGGAGTTCTTGCTCAGGTTGTCGGGGTTCAGATCCGGTTCGCCACCCAACTGCACGATGCGTTCGGCCAACTTGTCGGCATGCTCCAGCTCTTGGGTGGCATGCTCGAGGAACTCCTCGGCGGCAACGCTGGCTTTGATCCCGCTGGCCATGTAGTAGTGGCGTTTGTAGCGCAGGGCGCACACCCATTCGGTGGCCAGCGACTCGTTGAGCAGACGCAGGATTTTTTCCCGGTCGGCATTGTAGCCCTCGGTCACGGCGCCTTGCTCGACATGCTGACGGGCTCGCTCGCGCAGGGTTTTGACATCGGTAAGTTCGACGGTGCTCATCATCATCTCCAGGCTGAAAACGGGGATTTGCTGTAGCTATCGGGTTTACACCTTGGATTCGGCTTGCTCGACGGCCTTGTCATCTTGCTGACGTTGTTCACAGCTCTTGAAGCCCTTGGCATCGACATGGCCAGTGGCGTCAAAGCGCACGTAGTAGGGCTGTTGGTGACCATCGCGGTTGAGGATGTAGTTGTTGCAGGTGCCGCCGTGGGGCAGGTCGATGACCGTCGACGGACTGCCACCGATGGCGATCACCCGTTGCATGGTCATGCCATCTTCTACCTGTTTGACCAAGGGTTCGTCACGGTAGGTGACATAGTCCACCGGGTTCTCCGGGCGGCTACCGCAGGCGGCCAGGGCGGTGGTGGTCAGGAGGATTGCCAGGGTCTGTTTGTACATGGTCCAGCTCCTTGCTGAGGGTCTACAAGGTTGGAACCGCAAGTAACGCCGGGAGTTCGATTGCGGTTGTTATTGCAGTGCCTGTAGTGTTGGGTGATTGACCACGGAATGGGGATTGCAGCCATGGCCCAAGGGCTTGCCACGCGTTATCCACTGGTGCTGGTGCCAGGCATGCTCGGCTTCGTCCGCCTGCTGTTGTATCCCTATTGGTTTGGCATTGTCTCGGCGTTGCGCCGCGGTGGGGCCAAGGTCTTTGCCATCCAGGTGTCGCCGCTCAACTCCTGTGAGGTGCGCGGCGAGCAGTTGCTGCAGATCATCGAAGACATCCGCCAGCGCACCGGTGCCGACAAGGTCAATTTGCTCGGCCATAGTCAGGGCGCACTGACGGCGCGCTATGCGGCAGCCAAACGGCCGGAATGGGTGGCTTCGGTGACCTCCATTGCCGGTCCCAATCATGGCTCTGAGCTGGCCGATTACCTTCACGAGAAATACCCGGCCGATTCTGCCCGTGGGCGCTTGCTCAAGGCGGTATTGCATGCGCTTGGCGTACTGATGGGGTGGCTGGAGACCGGCTGGCGCGGGCCAAGCTTGCCGATTGATGTGCACGCCTCGCACCACTCCCTGACCTGCGCCGGGGTTGCCCTGTTCAATCAGGCTTATCCACAGGGCTTGCCGAGCACTTGGGGTGGTGAGGGGCCTGCCGAGGTCAACGGCGTACGTTACTACTCCTGGTCAGGCACGTTGCAACCGGGGTTGACCGACACTGGCCTGAACCGCCTGGATGGCAGTAATCGCTTCTGTCGGCTGTTTGCGCGAACCTTCGTCCGTGAGGCGGGGCACTGTGATGGCATGGTCGGGCGCTACAGCTCGCATCTGGGCCAGGTGATCGGCGATGACTATCCGCTCGACCATCTGGATATCGTCAATCAGTCACTCGGTGCGGTGGGCAAGGGCGCCGACCCGGTGCGTCTGTTTACCGAGCATGCCGAGCGGCTCAAGGCTGCGGGACTGTAGCGCTGACGCGGCGCATCGGAGTTTTCCAACGCTCGGCAAGGATCACCCCGGCCAGGGTCAGCAGGCCTCCGAACAGGTGGTACATGGCTAATTGCTCATCCAGCACCAGGGCAGCAATCACTGCGGTGACGGCCGGCAATAGGTTGAAGAACAACGTCGTGCGGCTGGGGCCGAGGCGGCTGACGGCCTGCATCCACACCAGCGGCGCAACCATCGAAGCCAGCACGCAGGCATACAGCACCAAACCGATGTTGCCCATGCCAAGGCCGGTCTTCTCCGAGAACAGAAACAGCGGAAACAGCACGATGATAGCTACCAGTACCTGCAAGTAGAGCAGAACCAGGGGCGGCAAGCGCAGCTGCCATTTCTTCAACAAGGTGCTGTACAGCGCATAGGCCAGGGTAGCGATCAGCATCATTGCATCGCCGCCATTGACGCCATGTTGCAGCAGCGCGGCGAGGTTGCCGGCTGAAACCACCAGCAGTACGCCGACAAACGACACCACTGCACCGATCAATGCGCCGTAAGTCAGGCGCTGGCCAAGGCTGATGATGGCCAATGCCAGCGACATCAATGGCATCAGCGAGAGGATGATGCCCATGTTGGTGGCACTGGTGATCGCCGCCGCGAAGTAGGCCAGGCTCTGGTAGACCGCCATGCCCAGAACGCCAAGCACGAAGATCTTGCCCAGGTTAGGGCGGATCTGCGGCCAATTGCGCAGCATCGGCCGCAGCAGGAATGGGGTGAACAACAGCCCGGCCAGCAACCAGCGATAGAAGCCGATCTCGGCGGGAAAGATCGCACCGGCCGACATTTTGGTGATCACGGTGTTGCCGGCCCAGATCAGAATGGCCAGCAGGGGAAACGCATAATTCATGAAGCAGCAACTCTTGAGGATACAGGGCGCTATTATCCGCTTGTCTGTCCTGTTAGTTATACTTGCATCCAGACAACCTACCCATCGATCCAGACAGCATGTCGCGCAAATACCTCAATATCCCGCAATTCGCTGCTTTGCCGTCGCCAGTGTACTTTCGCTACGACGAGTTTGGCGCCGATACCCACAGCGCTGCGCATCGTCACACCTGGGGTCAGCTCAACTATACGGCCCACGGCATCATGCACCTGGAGATCGACGGCCAGCGCTTTGTCTCGCCCCCGCACTATGCGGTATGGGTGCCGCCGGACACGGAACACAGCTGCTACAACCCCCAGGCCATCGTCTACCGCTCGGTGTATCTGGACCGTGCCTTGTGCCAGGCATTGCCGGCGCAGCCCTGTACCCTGGTGATCAGTGAGATCCTCAAGGCCATTCTTGGCGACTTTGCCCGGCGCGACGTGAAGATCCCTGAAGACCCCGCCGATCATCGGCTGGCTCAGGTCCTGGTCGACCAACTGCGCCAAGCGCCGACCCAGCGCTGCTTTCTGCCCTATGCCCGCAGCGGCGGCCTGGAGGGTGTACTGCAAGCGTTGCACGCCGAACCCGGTGACAACCGGCCGCTGGCTGAATGGGCGGCGACTGTGCATGTCAGTGAACGTACGCTCGCGCGTCAGTTCTTGCGTGAGCTGGGCATCAGCTTTGGAGAGTGGCGCCTGCGTCTACGTTTTCTGCGCGCTATCGATGCGCTAGAGCAAAACCTGCCAATCCAGCAGATTGCCTTCGACCTGGGCTACAGCAGCCCCTCGGCGTTCATTGCCATGTTCCAGCGCCATGCCCACTGCACGCCGGAGCAATATCGACGCCAGGCCCGCTCTGCCACTATGCCTGCCCAGTGAAGGCTGGCAGACTGCGCGTTTCCCCCCGCAGTTGCCCCTGAGGTTGTATGACCTTTACCCCGCGCCAGATCAAAATGGCCAGTTGGATTATTGTCTTCGCCGGTCTGTTGCTGGCGTTGCCGCTCAAGCTGTTGCCGAGCCTGTTGGCCGGTCTGCTGGTATTCGAACTGGTCAACATGCTCACCCCAAAACTGCAGCACCTGATCGCCGGGGAGCGCGCGCGTTGGGTGGCGGTGGCGTTGCTCGGCACGCTGGTGGTCAGCACCTTGACCTTGCTGTTTGCCGGCGCAATCAGCTTTCTGTTGCACGAAGCCGAGAATCCTGGCGCTTCGTTGGACAAGTTCATGCTGCTGGTCGATCAAGCCCGCGGCCAGCTGCCGCCCTTTATCGATGCCTACTTGCCTGCCAGTGCGGCGGAGTTCAAAGTCGCCATCGGCGAATGGCTCAAGACCCATCTGGGCGAGTTGCAACTGGTGGGCAAGGGCGCGGCGCACATGTTCGTTACCCTGCTGATCGGGATGATCCTCGGGGCCATTGTTGCCTTGCAGCGGATTCCGGATATTTCTCGGCGCAAGCCTTTGGCGGCGGCGCTGTTCAATCGGCTGGCGCTACTGGTTCAGGCGTTTCGCAATATCGTCTTTGCGCAGATCAAGATTTCCCTGCTCAACACCTTCTTTACCGGAATTTTCCTGGCCGTGGTATTGCCGCTGTTCGACGTGCACCTGCCGCTGACCAAGACCCTGATCGTGCTGACCTTCCTGCTTGGTCTGCTGCCGGTGATCGGCAACCTGATGTCCAATACGCTGATCACTATCGTTGGCTTGTCGCTGTCGATTTGGGTGGCTATGGCGGCGCTGGGCTATCTGATTGTTATCCACAAGGTCGAGTACTTCCTCAACGCGCGGATTGTTGGTGGGCAGATCAGTGCCAAGTCGTGGGAATTGCTGCTGGCGATGCTGGTCTGCGAGGCGGCGTTCGGGTTGCCGGGAGTGGTGGCGGGGCCGATCTACTATGCCTACCTGAAGAGTGAACTGCGGCAGGCTGAGCTGGTGTGAAGCGTTTCGCCGGCCTTGCCGGCGAAAGGGCCGCATAGCGGCCCAATATCCTCAACCGTATCGCTTGCGCGCCTCGATCGCCAAACCGCTACCAATGCTGCCGAAGATATTGCCTTCAACATGGCGCGCATTTGGCAGCATCGCCGCCACGCTCTGGCGCAGGGCCGGGATACCGCTCGAACCACCGGTGAAGAACACCGTATCGACCTGGGCCACACCCACGCCGGCTTTGATCAACAGCTCGCTGACACTGCCCCGCACACGTTCCAGCAGGTTGTCGATCGACTCTTCGAACAACGCCCGGGTCAGCTCGACGTTCAGCCCCGACTCGACCCGCTTGAGGTCGACCAGGCGGCGGTCGTTGTGAGTCAGTTCGATCTTGGTTTCTTCCACTTCCATGGCCAACCAGTGACCCGCGCGCTGTTCGATCAGTTTGAACAGGCGGTCGATGCCGTCGGTGTCTTCGATGTCGTAGCGCATGCTGCTCAGGGCCAGCTGGGATTTTTGCGAGTACACCGAGTTGATCGTGTGCCAGGTGGCCAGGTTCATGTGGTGACTGGTGGGCATGAAGGCACCGCTTTTCATCCGGCTGCCGTAGCCGAACAGCGGCATCACGCCCTGCAGGCTCAACTGCTTGTCGAAGTCGGTACCGCCGATGTGCACGCCGCCGGTGGCGAGGATATCGTCATGGCGGTCATCGAGCATGTGCCGCTCAGGGGCCAGGCGTACCAGGGAGAAGTCCGAGGTACCACCACCGATGTCGACGATCAGCACCAGTTCTTCACCCTGGATGTTCGACTCGTAGTCGAAGGCGGCGGCAATCGGCTCGTACTGGAAGGAGACTTCCTTGAAACCGATTTTCTTTGCCACTTCAGCCAATGTGTCTTCGGCTTCCTGGTCGGCAGCCTGGTCGTCATCGACGAAATGCACCGGGCGACCCAGTACCACTTCGTCGAACGGGCGGCCGGCGTTGGCTTCGGCACGCTTTTTAAGCTCACCGATGAACATGCCCAGCAAGTCCTTGAACGGCAGCGCGGTGCCAAGCACGCTGGTGTCGTGCTTGATCAGCTTGGAGCCCAGCAGGCTCTTGAGCGAGCGCATCAGCCGGCCTTCATAACCTTCGAGGTATTCGTGCAGGGCCAGCCGGCCGTAGACCGGGCGGCGCTCCTCGATGTTGAAGAACACCACCGACGGCAGGGTGATCTTGCCGTCTTCCAGGGCGATCAACGACTCAACGCCGGGGCGATGCCAGCCGACGGTGGAGTTGGAGGTGCCAAAGTCGATGCCGCAGGCACGGGCCGGGGATGCGTCACTCATGGGATGTACTGTCCGGGGGAAAAACGGCCGCGCAGTTTATGCCAGCTGTCAGCAGAATCAAGACCGATTATCTGCTTTACAGCAAACCCAAGGGCGACTTGAAAGGCTATGCTTGACCCCAATCTTCAGCAGCATCGAACAACTTGATGGTGATTCCTTAGATGGACTTCAAAGACTATTACAAGATACTTGGCGTAGAGCCGACGGCGGACGACAAGGCGATCAAGACCGCCTACCGCAAGCTCGCGCGCAAATATCACCCCGACGTTAGCAAAGAGCGTGACGCGGAAGAAAAATTCAAGGAGGCCAACGAGGCCTACGAGGCCTTGAGCAGCCCGGAAAAACGCGCTGAATACGATGAGCTGCGCAAGTACGGCCAGCACGGCCGGCCGTTCCAGGGCCCGCCAGGCTGGGAAAGCCGCAGTTCCGGTGGTTTTGAAGGCGGTGATTTCTCCGACTTCTTCAGCTCGATCTTTGGTGCGCGCAACGGTAACGGCAACGGCAATCCTTTTGGCCGCGGCCAGCAACGCAGCGCCGGTCGGCGAGGGCAGGACGTGGAAATGGAACTGGCGATTTTCCTTGAGGAAACCTTGTCCGCCGAGTCGAAGCAGATCAGCTTCCAGGTCCCGCAGCACAACGCCCATGGCCAGCGAACCGGTTTTACCACCAAGACGCTGAACGTGAAGATCCCGGCCGGCGTTACCGATGGTGAGAAGATTCGCCTGAAAGGCCAGGGCGCCTCGGGTATTGGCGGGGGCGCCAACGGTGATCTGTTCCTGACCATTCGCATGGCACCGCATCCGCTGTTCGATGTCGAAGGTCATGACCTGATCATCACCGTGCCGCTGGCACCGTGGGAGGCAGCGTTGGGCACCAAGGTCGCCGTGCCGACCCTGACTGGCAAGATCAACCTGACCATCCGTCCAGACAGCCAGAGCGGCCAACGCCTGAGGGTCAAGGGCATGGGCCTGGCCAACAAGCAGGGCCAGCGTGGTGATCTGTATGCGCAACTGAAAGTGGTGATGCCCAGCCAGAGCGACGACACAACCCGTGAGTTGTGGAGCAAGTTGGCAGAAAAGGCGGCGTTCAATCCGAGGACACAATGGAGTAGCTGACTATGAGCACCCTGGTCGTTCAACTGGACATGCAGACCCTTTGTCGGGAAGCCGATCTCCCGGCGGCCTACGTGATCGAAATTGTCGAACACGGCATTGTTGAACCTTCCGGGCGAACCCCGGAAGAATGGCTGTTTGACGATCAGGCGCCAGTACTGGCCAAGCGTGCAGCGAAGCTGCAGCGCGAGCTGGAACTGGAGTGGGAAGGGGTGGCGCTGGCGCTGGAGTTGTTGGAAGAGGTTCAGCAGTTGCGCCGTGAGAACAGCATGCTCCAGCAGCGTTTGAGGCGTTTTGTGCAGGGGTGAATCGAAGCGCTACCTAGCATTTTTGTCAGTAGATGATTTTTTCGATTGCTCATAGCGTAGAGGGCCGCCCAAGCAAGACTGACTAAAACTGAAAACACTCGGAAAATTTCAGTGTTAGTCACTTTCGGAACTATCCTACGCACGCTGCCGCCTTTTCTCTGTTGTTAGAAAGGCGCTACAGGGCTAGTTTCCTCGGGTCGCTACATTGGCGACCGGGTGTGAGAGCCCGTGTAGATAATAGATGCAGCTAGTTATGGCAGCTGTGCGCGGGCAGACCTCGGTCTGGCCGGGTTTCCTATGTCTACCGGTCTCTCACCCCGCGTACGGCTGCCACCCTTATCCTGTGAGAGGGATACGGAGGTAGCTCCTGATAGATATAGGAGTTACGTCATGAAAAAGATCGTTCCAGATCCACCTCGTCCCCTCATCACCACCCCCTACTTCTCCATCCATAGCGATCTGATCCCCCCAGACTCCCTGGCCTACGCCAGTGAACTGCTGCGTGGCATACACGAAACCACCGACGAATTCTGCCGCGTCCACGCCAATGAACCCGGCCAGGGCATGCTGGTGAATGTGCTGTATTCGGCTGAAATGGCTAGAGCCTTGGTCGAGCATGCGCTGAGCAGGCTGCAAGGCATGGACAGAGGAGCGATGACATGAGTACCAATTCATCAGCCAAGACTGACGAGACGGTAGGCATTGCGAGCTTCATTCAAAGTCAGCATCCACCCATGGGCCTGTTTCGAATTTCACCGGGCGTGCCCTGCGACTACGCGCTGGAAGAAGCCTCAACGCTGCTCGGGTGTGTGCATAAACTGATCTTGATCGGTGTCACGGATAGAGACGAAGATACGATTTTGGCAGCCTATTACCTCAGCGGGTTCGCCAAGGCGATCATTGATGACGTGGGGTTGGCAATGAACAAGTCTTGAAGCCTCAGGTACCGTCTTGCCCCGCATCGGGCAAGGCGGTACCTGCGAATCAATTAGGCCGATTTGCCTCGCGGACCTTAAATCAATTTGTAGTACAACGCCGTCGCCCGGTAGGTGCCATCCGGCCCGCAGGCATATTGCGGAATCTCCCCAGCCTTGGCGTACCCCAGCGACTGATAGAACGCCTCGGCCGCGGAACCTGCTTCGGTATCCAGGTACAACAGGCCGCGCTGTTTCTGCTGCGCGGTCAGTTCCAGTACTTGCATCAACTGCTGACCCAGGCCTCGTCGTCGCGCTTCACTGTGCACCAGCAGCTTCTGTACTTCAGCCCGGTTCAGGCCATTAGGCTTTTGGCACAGCCCCAATTGCACGCTGCCCAGTACCTCCTGATCCTTGCTCACCACCCACAGCAACAGCTCGCCACTGGCCAGGCGCTGTTTGACTTCATCGAAGTAGCTGTTGGCCTGTTGGGCATCGATATCTTCCAGAAAACCAACCGAAGCCCCCTGGCGCACAGCATCCAGTAGCAACGCCACCAGGCCGTCGCGGTAATGGGCGAGGCTTTCGTGGGTGACGCGGTTGAGGTACCCAGGATTCATAAAGGCTTCACTCCAGTGACCGTGGGGTCGCACCAGGGTTGAGGATCAACTGCATGAACGTCAGGTCGAGCCAGCGACCGAATTTCACCCCCACTTGCGGCATGTGCCCGTTGAGGGTGAAACCCAGGCGTTCGTGCAAGCGAATCGAGGCGCTGTTGCCGCCTTCGATGGCCGCGACCATGACGTGTTTGTGACAGTGGCGGGCGCGTTCGATCAGCGGCTGCATGAGCAGCGGCCCCAGGCCTTTACCGCGTTGGTCACTGCGGATATACACCGAATGTTCGACGGTATGGCGAAAGCCTTCGAAAGGGCGCCAGTCACCGAATGAAGCATAGCCGAGCACTTCTGCTGTATCAGCAGCGTCCACCGCCACCAGAATCGGATAGTGCTGCGCCTGGCGGGCGTCAAACCAGGCCTGGCGATTAGCCAGGTCGACCGGTTGTTCATTCCAGATCGCCGTGGTGTTGAGCACGGCATCGTTGTAGATGTCGCGAATGCCCGGCAGATCGGCAGATACGGCATCACGAATCAGGTAGGTCATGGCAGTTTCTCGAACGTCTACGAAGTGTCGCTCAGGTTAAATGGTTACCAGCCCGCGCACACCTTCGGCTTCCATGTTTTCACCGCGTCCGGCCTGAACAATCTCGCCTCGGGACATTACCAGGTACTGATCGGCCAGCTCGGCGGCAAAGTCGTAGAACTGCTCGACCAACAAGATCGCCATGTCGCCCCGTGCGGCAAGTTTGCTGATGACCGCACCGATTTCCTTGATCACCGAGGGCTGAATGCCTTCGGTGGGTTCGTCGAGGATCAGCAGGCGTGGTTGGCTGGCCAGGGCTCGGCCGATGGCCAGTTGCTGTTGTTGACCGCCGGAGAGGTCGCCACCGCGACGCTGTTTCATTTGCAGCAGGACCGGGAACAGCTCGTAGATGAACGGTGGGACGCTTTTGGCCTGCCCAGCGCTGAAGCGCGAGAGGCCCATCAGCAGGTTTTCTTCAACACTCAGACGCGGGAAAATTTCCCGGCCCTGGGGCACGTAGGCGATACCGGCCTGGACCCGTTGGTGCGGTTTGAGCGCAGTGATGGCCTGGCCTTCCCAGTGCACGCTGCCTTCGCGCGTGGGCAACAGGCCCATCAGGCAGCGCAGCAGAGTGGTTTTGCCGACGCCGTTGCGGCCGAGCAGGCAGGTTACTTCGCCGACCTTGGCTTCAAAGGATAGGCCGCGCAGAATGTGGCTGCCGCCGTAGTATTGGTGCAATTGATTGATTTGCAGCACTGGAAGTCCTCTCTGTACTTTGTAGCTTGCAGCTTGCAGCTTGCGCGTCAGCGCCCCAGATAAACCTCGATCACCCGATCATCAGCCTGCACCTGCTCGAGCGAACCCTCAGCCAATACACTGCCTTGATGCAGCACGGTGACATGGTCGGCAATGCTGCCGACAAAGCCCATGTCATGCTCGACCACCATCAGCGAATGCTTGCCGGCCAGGCCCTTGAACAGTTCGGCGGTGAACTCGGTTTCGGCGTCGGTCATGCCCGCCACCGGCTCGTCGAGCAGCAGCAATTGCGGGTCTTGCATCAACAGCATGCCGATCTCCAGAAATTGCTTCTGGCCGTGCGACAGCAACCCTGCCGGGCGCTGGGCTGAGCTGCTCAGGCGGATGGTCTGCAGCACTTCGTCGATGCGGTCTTTCTGTTCACCGCTCAAACGTGCAACCAGGCTAGCCCGCACCGATTTGTCGGCCTTTTGCGCCAGCTCCAGGTTCTCGAAAACGCTAAGGGCCTCGAACACGGTGGGCTTCTGGAACTTGCGCCCGATACCTGCCTGAGCGATCTGCACTTCGCTCATACGGGTCAGGTCCAGGGTGTCGCCGAACCAGGCTTTGCCAGTGGTGGGCCGGGTTTTGCCGGTGATCACATCCATCAGTGTGGTTTTGCCCGCGCCATTGGGACCGATGATGCAACGTAGCTCACCTACGCCGATGTACAGGTTCAAGGCGTTGAGGGCCTTGAAGCCATCGAAGCTGACGCTGATGTCTTCCAGGGTCAGGATCGTGCCGTGACGGACATCCAGGCCTTCGCCGCGCGCTTGGCCAAGGCCGATGGCGTCACGACCACTGCCAGCGTCGAGGATTGGTTCGAGCATGAACTCTGGATGGGCAGGTGGCAGGGGGATGGCTCTCATTGTTCACCTCTTTTCTTCAACAACCCGACGACGCCCTTGGGCAGGTACAAGGTGACCAGAATGAACAGCGCGCCCAGGCAAAACAGCCAGTACTCGGGGAACGCGACGGTGAACCAGCTCTTCATGCCATTGACCAGACCGGCGCCGAGCAACGGACCGATCAGCGTGCCTCGTCCGCCCAGGGCCACCCAAACAGCGGCCTCGATGGAGTTGGTTGGCGACATTTCACTGGGATTGATGATGCCTACCTGCGGTACGTACAACGCACCCGCCAGGCCGCAGAGCACAGCGCTGAGCACCCAGACAAACAGCTTGAAGCCGCGTGGGTCGTAGCCACAGAACATCAGTCGGTTTTCAGCATCGCGCAGCGCGGTCAGCACCCGGCCGAACTTGCTCCGGGCCAGGCGCCAGCCCAGGTACAGACTGACAACCAGCAGTGCCACGGTCAGCAGAAACAGTACCGCGCGGGTACTTTGTGAGGTGATCGAAAAGCCGAGGATGCTGCGAAAGTTGGTGAAGCCATTGTTGCCGCCAAAACCGGTCTCGTTGCGAAAGAACAGCAGCATGCCGGCGAAGGTCAGGGCCTGGGTCATGATCGAGAAGTACACGCCCTTGATCCGCGAGCGAAAGGCGAAAAAACCGAACACCAGCGCTAACAACCCAGGTGCCAGCACCACCAGGCACAAGGCCCAGGCAAAATGCTGGGTGCCGGCCCAGTACCAGGGCAGTTCGCTCCAGGACAGGAAGGCCATGAACGCTGGCAAGCCATCGCCCGCTGCTTCGCGCATCAGGTACATGCCCATGGCGTAGCCGCCGAGGGCGAAGAACAGACCGTGCCCCAACGACAGCAAGCCGGCATAGCCCCAGACCAGGTCCAGCGCCAAGGCAACGATGGCGTAGCAGAGGATTTTGCCGACCAGGGTCAAGGTGTAGGCCGAGACCTGCAGGTCATGGCCGTTGGGCAACAGCGACAACAACGGCAGGGCCAACAGCACCAGCAGGACAACAGCACCTGTGACCAGGGTCCAGCGCGGGCCGACCTTCTGGCTGGCGGTAACAAGCAGAGGCTGATTCATCAGTCGATTACCCGTCCCTTGAGTGCGAAGAGGCCTTGCGGACGTTTCTGGATGAACAGAATGATCAGCGCAAGGATGAGGATCTTGCCGAGCACCGCACCGATCTGCGGCTCCAGCAACTTGTTGGCGATACCCAGGCCAAATGCGGCCCAGAGGCTGCCCGCCAGTTGCCCGACGCCGCCGAGCACCACCACCAGGAACGAATCGATGATGTAGCTCTGGCCCAGGTCAGGACCGACGTTGCCGATCTGGCTCAGGGCTACGCCACCGAGGCCGGCGATGCCTGAACCAAGGCCAAAGGCGAGCATGTCGACACGTCCTGTGGGCACGCCGCAGCAGGCGGCCATGTTGCGGTTCTGGGTCACTGCCCGCACGTTCAGGCCGAGGCGTGTGCGGTTTAGCAGCAGCCAGGTCAGCAACACCACAAACAGGGCGAAAGCGATGATCACCAGGCGGCTGTAGGGCAGCACCAGGTTGGGCAGCACCTGAATGCCGCCGGAGAGCCAGGCCGGATTGGCTACTTCGACGTTCTGCGCACCAAACAGCAGGCGAATGGCCTGGATCAGGATCAGACTGATGCCCCAGGTTGCCAGCAGGGTTTCCAGCGGTCGGCCATACAAGTGACGGATCACCGTACGCTCCAAGAGCATGCCAACACCGGCACTGACGGCGAAGGCTACCGGCAGGGCAATTAACGGGTAAAACTCGATGGCACCTGGTGCGTAGCGCTGGATCAGCACCTGCACCACGTAAGTGGCGTAGGCACCGAGCATCAACATCTCGCCGTGGGCCATGTTGATCACCCCGAGCAGGCCGAAGGTTATCGCCAGGCCCAAGGCCGCCAATAACAGGATCGAACCCAGCGACAGACCACTGAACGCCTGGCCGAGCAGTTCACCGAACAGCAGCTTGCGCTTGACCTGGGCCAGGCTGGTTTCGGCGGCGGTACGCACGTTGGCATTGCTCTCTACACCCGGCGCGAGCAGCGCCTCGAGACGGGTGAGGGCCATGGGGTCGCCGGTTTCACCGAGCAGGCGCACGGCAGCCAGACGCACCGCCGGGTCACTGGCAACCAGTTGCAGGTTGGCCAGGGCCAGGCCGAGCGCGGCATGCACGGCGGCATCGGTTTCGCTGGCGAAGCGCCGGTCAAGGAAGGCGACCTGCGCGGGTTGGGCAGATTTTTGCAGTTGCTGGGCTGCGGCCAGGCGCAGCTTGGCGTCGTTGCTGAGCAGTTGATGGCTGGCCAGGGCGTTCTCCACAAGGCCGCGCAGGCGGTTGTTCAGGCGCAGTTTGCGGCTGTCGGTGGGGCTCAAGCGACCCTGCTGCAGGGAGGTCAGCAGGTCCAGACGGGCTGGGTCCGGTTGCGCGGCCCAATCCTGTAGCAGGCGTGCCTGCTCGTTGGCCTTGGCGGCGATGAAGTAGTCGGCGTCGCTAGCCTGGGCGCCTAGGGGCAGCAGCAGGAGCAGGCCGAGGAGGAGGCAGTGAAGAGCCTTGGGCATGGCGGGATCCGTCGCGGTTTTGAGAGGTGTGTCGTCTGCTCCGGCCTCATCGCCGGCAAGACCGGCTCCCACAAGGTTTGCGGCATGCAGTACCTGTGGGAGCCTGGGGCTATCAGTCACCCTTCACCGCATAATCCGGGCGCTTGTCATTACCCGGAATGAACGGGCTCCAAGGCTGTGCCCGCAGTGGCTGCTCGGTCTCCCAGACCACGCTGAACTGCCCGTCATCCTGGATTTCGCCGATCATCACCGGCTTGTGAAGGTGATGGTTGGTCTTGTCCATGGTCAGGGTGTAGCCCGATGGCGCTTTGAAGGTTTGCCCGGCCAGCGCTGCGCGGACTTTGTCGACGTCAGTGGACTTGGCTTTCTCCACCGCCTGGGCCCACATGTGGATGCCAACATAGGTGGCTTCCATCGGGTCGTTGGTCACCGCCTTGTCGGCGCCTGGCAGGTTTTTTGCCTTGGCGTAGGCTTTCCAGTCCGCGACGAACTGGCTGTTGACCGGATTGTCGACCGACTCGAAATAGTTCCAGGCCGCCAGGTGACCCACCAGCGGCTTGGTGTCGATCCCGCGTAGCTCTTCCTCACCCACCGAGAAGGCCACCACCGGTACGTCGGTAGCTTTCAGGCCCTGGTTGGCCAATTCCTTGTAGAACGGCACATTGGAGTCGCCGTTGACCGTGGAGATTACTGCCGTTTTGCCGCCGGCAGAGAACTTCTTGATGTTGGCGACGATGGTTTGGTAGTCGCTGTGGCCAAACGGGGTATAGACCTCTTCGATGTCCTTGTCGGCCACGCCCTTGCTGTGGAGGAAGGCGCGCAGAATCTTGTTGGTGGTGCGTGGGTAGACATAGTCGGTGCCCAGCAGGAAGTAGCGCTTGGCTGCGCCGCCTTCTTCGCTCATCAGGTATTCCACTGCCGGGATCGCCTGTTGGTTGGGCGCGGCGCCAGTGTAGAAGACGTTGGGCGACATCTCTTCGCCCTCATACTGCACCGGGTAGAACAGCAGGCCATTGAGCTCCTCGAACACCGGCAGCACCGATTTACGCGATACCGAGGTCCAGCAACCGAACACCACTGCGACCTTGTCCTGGGTCAGCAGCTGGCGGCCCTTCTCGGCGAACAGCGGCCAGTTCGACGCCGGATCGACTACCACCGGCTCCAGCAACTTGCCGTTGACGCCGCCCTTGGCGTTGATCTGTTCGATGGTCATCAAGGCCATGTCCTTGAGCGATGTCTCGGAAATCGCCATGGTCCCGGACAGCGAATGCAGGATGCCGACCTTGATGGTCTCGGCGGCCTGGATGCTCCAGCTCAGGCCCATTGCCGCGATGGACGCGCTGAGGGTGAAGGCCTTGATCAGACTGCGACGCTTCATAGTGCTCTCTCCGTTGAGTTCGAATGTGCGGGTAAGGCAGATGGCGATTTCGCAAGAGAGCTTTAGCAAGGGCTGTGCCGGAACCGCCAAGGGCTCTGGCACGGGTGTTGAGGGGACGCAGAAGAAATTGCTGCACCGGCCTGGAGCTTAACCCGTAGAACGGTGCAGCCGGTTGCGCCGCGCTGGTGCGCATCCGGCAGGCTGAACATTTTGACACACCCTTGAGACTTGAGTACCGTGCCGCACCGCAGTAGATTCTGCGGGTCGGGATTGGCGTCTCGAGTACAGAAGAAAGAGCACTAGCGTATCCAGCGCTGTGTTCTGCAAGGCTGCACCCATTATGGGCGGAGTCGTGTGTGGGAGCCTTCGGGCTCACCGGTTCTTCTGTCCGGCACGCCAACCCGCACGGCTCCGTCCACCCATCCTGGCGTATGGGCTCGGAGAAACACTTCAGAAGAGTTGCAAGGAGTAGCACCATGCTCAAGAAGATCGTTCCTGATCCACCGTTCACGCTGATCGACGTCGAAACCCCTGCATTGCAAATGCGCCAAGCAGTGCGTCGTGAGGTGTATCCATGAGCCCGGAATTGCTCAACATCCATAAACCCCGCCCCGTAACTGCCAGCGCGCATTTCGGTACTTGTCACCAGGCTCATGCCGCTATGTTCTCGGTGCATGCCGGTGTCGATGGCGCGGATGCGTTGGTTTGCGCGGTGGCGGCACTGAAAGCCGCCTATGAGACTAACGCCCTGGCGCTGGAAAAAGCGGAGGAACCGCTGCGCAGTTTGCTGATGGCCACGGAAAACTCGCTAGAAAAAGGGTTGGCCTTGGCTGAGGCTGTGCTAGATGGTTTGGAACTAGGCTAAACGTCGGGAAAAAGGGCCGCAGATGCGGCCCTTTGTATTGGGCTCGTATCAGTTGCCCGAAGTACTGCGCACCTCAGTACGCGGCTTTCGCTTGCTACGCACGAACTGGTAGGTCACCGCCAGCAGCAGGAACCACAGCGGCGTGACAATCAGTGCCTGACGGGTATCGCTTTCCAGGCTCAACAGCACCAGGATGAAGGCGAAGAACACCAGGCACACCACTGACATGAAGCGTCCGCCGGGCATCTTGTACTTTGAAGCCTGATGCAGGGCTGCGCGATGTTTGCGATAGCGCAGGTACGACAGCAGGATCAGGGTCCAGACGAACATGAACAAGATCGCCGACACCGTGGTCACCAGAGTGAAGGCTTCGATCAGATCGGGAATCACGTACATCAGTGCGGCACCGAGCAACAGGCAGGTGCAGGAGAAGTACAGGCCGTTAGCCGGCACCTTGCGGCTGGAGAGGTGTTCGAAACTACGCGGTGCGTCGCCTTGTTGGGCCAGGCCGAAGAGCATGCGGCTGGTGGAGAACACGCCGCTGTTGGCCGAGGACGCCGCCGAGGTCAGGACCACGAAATTGATGATACTCGCTGCTGCTGGCAGGCCAGCCAGCACGAACAGTTCAACGAACGGGCTCTTGCCCGGCACCACATCGCGCCACGGTGTCACCACCATGATGGTGATCAGGGCCAGCACGTAGAACACGATGATCCGCACCGGAATCGAGTTGATCGCTCGTGGCAGGGTGCGCTCGGGGTTCTTCGCTTCAGCGGCGGTGGTGCCCACCAGCTCGATACCAACGAAGGCAAACACGGCGATCTGAAAACCGGCGAAGAAGCCCATCAAGCCATGCGGGAACATCCCGCCATCGCTCCAGAGGTTGGCCAGATCGGCACTGCGCCCGCTCGGTGACTCGAAGCCGACCAAGACCATGTACAAGCCGGTGCCTACCAGGGCGAGAATGGCGACGATCTTGATCATCGCGAACCAGAATTCGATTTCGCCGAACATCTTCACCGTGATCAGGTTCAGTGACAACAGCAGGCCGACACAGGCCAGTGCGGGTGCCCATTGCGGTAAGTCGGGAAACCAGAATTGTGAATAGGCGGATATCGCAATCACGTCGGCGATGCCGGTGATGATCCAGCAGAACCAGTACGTCCAGCCGGTAAAATACCCCGCCCAGGGGCCGAGCAGGTCGGCGGAGAAGTCGATGAACGACTTGTACTCCAGGTTCGACAGCAGCAGTTCACCCATGGCGCGCATGACGAAGAACAGCATGAAGCCGATGATCATGTAGACGAAGATGATCGATGGGCCGGCCAGGCTGATGGTCTTGCCCGAGCCCATGAACAGCCCGGTGCCGATGGCGCCACCGATGGCGATCAACTGGATATGGCGGTTGGACAGGCTGCGTTCGAGGTGTTCATGTTGGTCAGGCGAGGGGTGTTGCGGGGACAGGTTCGCGGTCATAGGCTAGGCATTCCGTTCAGAGCAGTTCTCTTGTGCGCGTTAGGCTAACACGCGCCTTCCTGGCGCAACCGCGACAATACGTCTCAAGACCAAAGGCTGCTTGACGGTGATCAACGCCTGCGCATCAAGCCGATAAAAAACAGACCGCCAATCGCTGCCGTGGCAATCCCGATGGGCAGGTCTTCCGGCGAAATCAGTGTACGTGCGGCGACATCGACCCAGATCAGGAACAAGCTGCCGAGCAACAGGCACACCGGCAACAGGCGGGTGTGTTCGGCACCGACCAGGCGCCGGGCAATGTGCGGCACCATCAGGCCGACAAAGCCGATCGAGCCACTGATCGCCACCAATACGCCGGTCAGCAGCGAGCAGATCAGGAACGCCAACAGACGCACTGAACGGGCGTTGAGCCCGAGGGTCACCGCTGTCTGTTCGCCGGCCATCAGTGCGTTGAGTGCGCGGGCCATGCCTAGCAGCAGGGTCAAGCCCAGTAACACGCTGATGGCTGGAATCGGCAGTAACTCCCAGCGCGCTAGGCCCAGGCCACCGAGCATCCAGAACATCACCGCAGAGCTGGCGCGGTGGTCGCCAAGAAACAGCAACAGGTTGGCGATGGCCATCATCACAAACGCCACCGCGACCCCGCATAACAGCAGACGATCACTGTCCAGGCGGCCATGGCGGCTGGCAATTGCCAGTACCAGCAGCATGCTGCACAACGCGCCGATAAAGGCAGCCAGCGGCAAGGTCAGGACACCGAGCAATTCACCGATATGCAGTACCACTAATACTGCACCGAGGGTGGCGCCGGAGGTCACACCGAGCAGGTGCGGGTCGGCCAGGGGGTTGCGGGTGACTGCCTGCAACACGGCGCCGATCATCGCCAGACCACCACCGACCAGCGCCGCCAGGAGCATGCGCGGCACGCGGATCAGCCAGACAATGTGTTCCTGGCCGGTGGTCCAGGCGGGTGTCTCGGGGGCAATGCCGAAAAGCTTGGACAGCAGCACGCGCCAGACCACCTCAACCGGCACCGGCGCGGCGCCAAAGCCCAGCGACACCACGCAGGACATCAGCAGCAGGCCGATCAGACCGAGTAATAGCAGGCGATAACGACTCATGTGCCGTGCAGGCTCGCAGCGATGGTTTCGATGGCGTCGACGTTCTCCAGGCTTGGCGTGGCGGCCACGTAGGGGACAACCACAAAGCGCTTGTTACGGATCGCCGCCACTGACTGCAGGGCCGGGTGCTGTTCGAGAAACGCCTGTTTCTGCGCAGCGCTGACTTCCCCGTAGTCAACGATGACAATCACTTCGGGATTGCGCTCGACCACGCTTTCCCAGTTCACCCGGGTCCAGCTGGCTTCGATATCGTCGAGCACGTTGCGGCCACCGGCGGCGGCAATCAACGCCTGCGGCATGCCCAAGCGGCCGGAGGTCATGGCCCGGTCTGCACCACTGTCATACAGGAACACCCGTGGGCGTTGCGCGGGCAAACGCTGTTGAACGGCATTGACCCGCTGTTGCATGTGGCTGATCAACTGCTCGGCACGGTCCTGCACATCAAAAATTCTGCCCAGGTTGCGCAGGTCGGTGTAGGTGTCGTCGAGGCTGGCGGCTGGGCGCTTCATGACAAAGGCACACGACTCGGTCAACTCATAGACGGCGATGTCCAGCGGCGCCAGGGTCTGTGGGGTGAGGTCGCCACCGACGCGCATACCGTAATCCCAACCGGCGAAGAAGAAGTCGACATTGGCGTTGAGCAGGGTCTCCACTGACGGGTACTTGCTGGCCAGCTCCGGCAGACCTTCGAGCTCTTTTTGCAGTTCCGGGGTGACCGCCTTCCAGCCGCTGACACCGCTGTAGCCGACCATGCGCTGACGCAGGCCAAGGGCAAGCATCATCTGGGTCATGTTGATGTCATGGCTCAGCGCATGCACGGGGGCCTTGTTGAAAGTCACCTGACGGTTGCAACTCTGTACGGTCAGCGGGTACTGGGTTGCCTCGGCGAAGACGTTGCTGCTGGCGAACAGGCTCAGCAGCACAAGTAAGGTGGTTCGAATCATCGCTGGGTTATCCAGGTAAGGCGTGGATGGTCGGCAAGGGGGTGGCGGTCGATCAGGGCCTGCACGCCAAACACCTCGTGCAACAGGCCGCTGGTCAGTACCTCGCTTGGTGTGCCGCTGGCAACGATACGACCGTGGTCGAGGACGTACAAACGATCACAGAACGCCGCCGCCAGGTTCAGGTCATGAATGCTGGCCAGGGTGCCGATGCCCAGGCGGCGCACTTGCTGCAACAACTCCAACTGATAGCGGGGGTCGAGATGGTTGGTCGGCTCGTCGAGGATCAACAACTGCGGTTGTTGAACCAGTGCCCGGGCGAGAATCACCCGCTGCTTTTCGCCGCCCGACAGGCTGGCAAAGCTGTGGTCGTCGAAGCCTTCCAGGCCGACCGCGTGCAGCGCCGTTTTGACCAACCGGCGATCCTCGTCGTTGTCGCCATCGAACAGGCCCTTGTGCGGGGTACGGCCCATGGCGACCACTTCTTCGACGTTCAGGCCGAAGGCATCGGGGAACTCCTGCAGGACCACGGCGATACGTTGAGCACACCAGCGCGGCGATTGTCGCCACAGATCGTGGTCATCCAGATGCACCAGGCCCCGCTCGGGTTTGTTGAAGCGATAGGCGCAGCGCAGCAAGCTGGTCTTGCCGCTACCATTGGGACCGATCAGGCCGACGAACTCGCCGGCCTTGACCTGCAGGCTGACCTCGCGCAGCTGGAACTGATGATGACAATGGCCGTGGCCAAGCGGCGACCAGTGCAGGTCGCTGATAGTCAGGGTGCTCATTGTCAGTCCTGTGAAAAACGGGCGCCCATGGTAGCGGATTTGTCCCACCACCGCAGGCGCTGGAGTTTTCTGTGGCGCTGCTGCAGCGGCTACAGACCCAACTCTACCTTGGGCCTGAGTCGTGCCACACTCACTCGGTCTGCCAACCACACCAGCACCATCGAAGCCCCCACCAGCGGAAACGCAGCGCCAAGTACCAACATGATCGCCGTCGCAGTTTTCCAGCGCGGTAGGTCATGGCGCAGCGGCGGCACGCCCAGCCCGCCTTCGGGACGCCGCTTCCACCACATTACCAAGCCACTGACCGAACCCAGCAGGATCATCAGGCAGATCAGCAGAATGATCAGCTGGTTCAGTGGGCCGAACATTTTGCCTTCATGCAGCATCACGCCAAGCTCGGTGGCACGGGCGACGTTGTTGTAGTCCTGCCAACGTACATCGACCAGCACCTTGCCGGTGTATTGGTCGACATGCAGGGTGGCATCGTTGCGCGGATCGTCGGCGAACACGGCAATGGTGTATACGCCTTCGGCCGTGGTCGGCAGGGTGATGCTGTAGCCGGGTTCGACTGCGCGGGTGGTGGCCAGGTCCTGGATCTGTTGCAGGCTGACCTGTGGGGCTGCGGGTGCGCTGGCGCCCATGTTATGCCCGGCATGCTCGGCGTGGGCACCCGATTGCGGCATCGGCGTGTTTTCCATCGCCCAAGGCACGGTCTGCCGGCTGGCGTTGTTCAGTTCGCCGGCCTGCTTGTCGGACTGGGGGACATCCGTCCACATCGCTGCCGGAAAACTGTTCCACACCTCGGCATACTGTTTGCCCCAGAACCCGGTCCAGGTCATGCCGCTGAGCAGCATCAGCAGCAGCAGGGCCGAACCCCAGAAGCCGGTAACCGCGTGCAGGTCTCGCCAAAGCAGGCGTCCACGAGCATTCAGCCGCGGCCAAAGTACACCACCGCTGCGCTTGCCCCGTGGCCACCACAGGTACAAGCCAGACACCACCAGCACCACCCCCCAGCCTGCGGCCAGCTCCACCACACGATCACCGATAGTGCCGACCATCAGCTCGCCATGCAGGGCGCGGGCGACGGCTTGCAGGTTACTCTTGGCATCCTGTGCGCCGAGCAATCTGCCGTCATAGGGGTTGATGAATACATTCAGCTCATGGCCGGAATCGTTAACCACAAACTGAGCGCTGCGGTCACTGGCAATGGCTGGCAGGTACTGGCTGACCTGGCCTTTGGGGTAGGCCTGTTGAACCTGCTGCAGCAAGCTGTCGGCGCTTTGCGTGTGGTGCCCGGCCTCGACCACCATCAAGTCGCGGTAAAGCAGAGGATCCAGCTGCGGCTTGAACAAGTAGATAATCCCGGTGATCGCCAGCAAGATCATGATCGGGGCGACGAACAGCCCGGCATAAAAGTGCCAACGCCAAGCCAGGTTGTAGAAGGAAATCGACGGTTTGCTCATGGAGCACTCCTGTGTTGCCAGGGTAAGGCGCGATCGATGATCGCGCCCTGATGGTGGATCAGAAACTCAGGTCGACCTTGGTCCAGAGCGTGCGCCCCGGCTCATCGATTGCCTGTGGATCACTGGCCGGGTAGCCGAAACCGGCATTGCCCGCCAGGTTCAGGTGTTCGGAATAGGCCTTGTCGAACAGGTTATCGACCCCGGCACTGAGCTTCAGGTGCTTGCTGACCTTGTAGCTGCCGTTGAGCGAGAACACCCCGAAACCGGCACTCTTTTCATAGTCCTTGCCGACTACGTTGCCATGGTCTTCGTCAATGCGGTTCTGCGCCGCCACCAGACGCCACAACGCTCCGGCACTCCAGACATCTCGGCTATAGGTCAGGCCCAGGCGGCTCTCCAGCGGCGGCATTTGTGGAAGCGCTGTGCCGTCACTGCTGTTCTTGCCCCAAGCGTAGGCCAGGGTGGCGTCCGCTTTCCAGTTGGAGGTCAACTTATAAGCGGCCCCCAGTTCGCCGCCCATGATCCGCGCATCAATGTTCTGCGCGCTGGAGCTACCCATGCCCATCATGTCGGTGCTGTAGTCGAACAGGATGAAATCGCGAACCTGCCCTACGTAGCCCGAGGCCCAGGCCTGCAAGTCTGCGGTCTGGTACTGGATGCCGAAATCCAGCTGGGTGGTTTTTTCAGGCTTGATGCTGTCGAAGGCATTCACCGACCCGGCTGGCCCCGAATCAGGCGAGAACAGCTCCCAGTAATCCGGGAAACGCTCGGCGTGGCCAAGGCCAACGTAGGTGGTGGCCGGGAGTTCGACCAAGTCATGCTCGTAGCGGACAAAGCCACTGGGCAAGGTATCGGCGCGTGTATCGCCGCGGGTGGCACTGTCCTCGCGATAATCCTTGGCAGAGGCACGGTCCAGGCGTGCACCGGTGATAACCCGATCCTGATCGGCGGCGTACCAGGTCAATTCACTGAACACGCCGTAGTTGTGGAAGTCGGCGTCTTTGGTCCAGGCCATCCCCTTGTGGGCATCGATGCCCATACCTCCACGCTCGCGATGCTCGTTGGTCTGTGCATCCATACCCGCGATCAATTGCAGTTCGCTCCAGCGCCAAGTGCCCTTGACCCGGCCACCCATTGTCCGCCGGTCAACGTTGCTGACCATGGGCATGCCCATCATGCCTGTGCCCGAAGGGGTGCGCAGGCTGTAGTTGTCCATCACATGGTCGGCGTAGTTGTAGTAGACCTGAGCTTCGATTTTGTCGAACACCTCACCGATGTTGGACTTTTCAAAGCGCAGGCCCAGACTCTCGCGTTTGAACTGTGAGCCGTCCATGCCACGCCCGGCGTAACGGGCTTCGCCATCGCCTTTACCCGCAGTCAGTTCCACCAGGGTGTCGGCGTCGGGGGTCCAGCCCAGGGCTACATCACCGTTCCATTTGTCCCAGCGCGATGGCACGGTATCGCCATTGCCATCCTCGTAGTCGTCGGAGTGCGACTGGTTGCCGACGAAGCGGGCGTAGCCCAAACGGTTACCTGCGGCGGTGTCGATGACCTTATCGAAACGCCCGTTGGAACCGCCCAGCAGGCTGGCATTGACCCGGCTGCCCAGCTCACCGAATTTCTCTGGCTCACGGTCAAAGAGAATGGTCCCGGCCGATGCCCCAGGCCCCCAGATCACGCTTTGCGGGCCTTTGATCACAGTCAGGCGGTCGTAGGTTTCTGGCGAGATGTAGGAGGTGGGCGCGTCCATACGGTTGGGGCAGGCGCCGAGCATCACGCCACCGTTGGTGAG
The DNA here is from genome assembly GCF_050312595.1 of Pseudomonas sp. UM16. Classification (NCBI taxonomy): domain Bacteria; kingdom Pseudomonadati; phylum Pseudomonadota; class Gammaproteobacteria; order Pseudomonadales; family Pseudomonadaceae; genus Pseudomonas; species Pseudomonas sp. UM16. The sequence continues at coordinate 185,550 of NZ_JBNPJT010000014.1, forward strand.
AATGTTCAGCCGTGAACCGAACATGCCGCGCAGTACCGGATCGCCATTGGTGCCACCGGCGCGGATGGCAGAAAAGCCGGGGATGGTTTTCAGGTAGTCAGCGCCATCACTGGCCGGCACCGGTTGGCGTGGGTCTTTGGGGTTGGTGACGATGGTCAATGGTGAGCTGGGGGCGACGGCGGTTATCACCGTCGGGCTCAGCTCGGATTGTTCGTGAGCATGCTCGTTAACGCTCTGGCTGACGGCCAGAGCCATTGGGCTGAGCAGGGCGCCGCAGATGACGGCGAGGGTCCCTTGCAGGGACAGGCGATAGACAGCAGTACAGCTGGACATAATGATTCCAACATCGATCAGTCATGAGGGCGCACCAAGTCATCGGCAAAATGCCGGACCTGAGAACGCAACGGTGAATTCAGACGACGATGAAGGGCGGCGGCGCGCGGGTTCGGGCACCGGGGAAAACCGTTTGCCTAGCATGACCCTGACGCGGTTGGACAATCAGTGAGGCACCGACAGGAGCCGCTTCGGTGTTGAGCAGGCTCAGGGCCTGAGGCAGTGCCGGGCAATGGAAGAACAGGCTGCAGTAACCGCACTTCTCCCAGATAACATGCAGCGAAGGACTGCTTTCATGGTGGCTGCCACTGTGGCAATCAGCGCTGCTGTCCATGGCCATGCTCATGCCTATGCCTGTCGACATGGCACGGTGATCCATCGGCATCGACTGGGAAACCAGTGGGCCGATAAAGATCATTAACATGGCGAACAGGCTCAGCCAGCTACCGCGAACCCTTCTGGAATCAGGGCGCGCAGGGCGGTTGAGGCGGCTGCGGACGATGCTCACGGGGAGCTGCGTTCAGCGATCAGTGACTGTGCGCGGCACCCTCGGGGGCTTGCTTCTGCACGGCGACTTCGACGGTGACATCACCGGCTTTCTCAAAGTGCAGGGTCAGCGGGAAACGCTTGCCGTCCACCAGCAGGCTGCGGTCTTTGGGCTGCATCAGCATCACATGATAGGCGCCTGGGGCGAAGACCAGGTCTTTCCCTGCGGGTACTTCGACGCGCTGCACTTGCTGCATCTTCATCAGGCCGTCCTTGTGCACATGCTCGTGCAGTTGGGCATCGTCACTGATGGGGCTGTCGACACCGAGCAGCGTATCGGCGCTCGAGCCATTGTTGTGGACGACGAAATAGGCGGCGACGTTAGGCGCGTTCGGCGGCAGTTCCTGCGACCACGGATGGGCGATATGCAGGTCACCTTTGGTGTATTCGTGGGCGTTGGCAAAAGTCGCCGGCAACAGCAGGGCGGCCAGCAGCAGGGCGTTCTTGAACATGGTGATTCTCCAGTCGATTCAGGTTCGCAACAGGTAGCGTAGTGAATTCAGGCTAGAGGGGAGGCGCGCGGGTTCAGCGCTGGCCAGAGTTGGCGCGGGGTCGGCTGAGTGGCGCTGAGCAGGACCTGGGCAGGTGCAAACTCCTGGGCTGGCAGCAGCAAGCGCGGTCGATGCCCTGGCAACGCCAGCAGCGGCGCAGCACCCGAGCAGCACCAGCAATGCTGCATGGTCGAGTGATCGTCGTTCTGTTGGGTGCCGTCCGGCTGGCCCAGGGAGATAGCGATCAGCTTGGTACCGCTGGTGGAGCAGAATGCCCCCCAGAGTAATTGCTCGGTCTGGCTTTTCGGTGCGGCAGCAGACAACGGCATGGCCAGCAGGTTGAACAGCACTGCAAAGCAGGCGATCCAGGCATGGGCAAGCCGATGTGAAGGCATGGAGAGATCCGGTCAGGATTCGAGTGGTGGCTATTTAGCCAGAGTTGAAAGTATATGTAAAAAAGCCGGGCGTGCGATGAAGTGTCGCACGGGCCCGGCTTATGGGGTTGGCGCTGCGGATCAGACTGCCTTGTTACGGCCCATCAGACCGCGCACGGTTTCCTGCAGGTCAGCGGGTAACACCACGACCTTGGCGTTGTCGCTGCCGGCCAGGTTTTCCATGGCGCCGATGTAGCGTTCGCCCAGCAGGTACATCGCCGGGGTGATCTCGCTACCGACCGCGTCGCGAACCAGGGTGATCGAGCGCGCCGAGGCTTCGGCCAGATTGATTTGTGCTTCGGCATCGAGCTTGGCCGATTGCAGGCGTGCTTCGGCTTCGAGAATGGCGGCCTGCTTGGCGCCTTCGGCGCGGGTAACGTCGGCTTTACGCTCACGCTCGGCAGCGGCTTGACGCTCCATGGCCGACTGCATGTTCTCCGATGGCTTGATGTCCTGGATCTCGACCGAGCGTACGGTCACCCCCCAGTCTTCGGTCTGCTCTGACATGGCTTCGCGCAGGCGGGCCTTGATCTGTTCGCGGCTGGACAGGGCTTCGTCGAGGTCCATGGCGCCGACAATGGCACGCAGCGAGGTCATGGTCAGGCTGGTAACCGCGTAGGTGAAATCCTGCACCCCGTAGGCGGCTTTCTGCGGGTCGACAACCTTGGCGAAACACAGCGCGTTAGCAACGATGACGGCGTTGTCACGGGTGATGATTTCCTGTTGCTGCACGTCGAGGATGATGTCCTTGGTCGGCAAACGGTAGGCAACCACGTCCATGTATGGAATGAGGATGTTCAGGCCGGGTTTGAGGGTGCTGTGATAGCGCCCCAGGCGTTCGACGATCCATTCCTCACCCTGGGGCACGATGCGCACCCCCTTGAACAGGGTGATGATGACGAACGCGGCGATAGTACCGGCGACGATGAGGCTGGTCATGAGTCAAAGCTTCCTTTTACTGATCAGGCCCGGGTTACCCGGGCAGTATTGCCTTCGATGGCAGTGATGCGTACGCGCTCGCCCGAGGGGATCTCGTCATCGGCAACGCACACCCATTCCTCGTTGCCAAGGACCGGTTTCTGGAAGCGCACGCGGCCTTTGTGAAATTCAGAGACCTTAGCGGTGAGCAGGCCGACTTCACCGACCACGTCATCAGCGGTCCAGCGGGTGTCTGGTTTCTTCTTGCGAAACACCTTGAACCACAGCAGCGTGGTAACCGACGAGAACAGCACCCAGAGCAGTACCTGCATGTCGAGTTGCAGGCTGGGTGCCAGGTAAGCGATGAGCGATACCAGCACAGCGCCGATGCCGAACCAGAGGATGAAGAAGGTCGGCAGCATCAGTTCGAGCACAACCAGGCCGAAACCGAATACCAGCCAGATCCACCATTGCATTTCCATATGGGCGAATTTCTTCCGGGGGGAGAAGGGCTTAGTTTAAGGCAGCGCGAGGGTAATGGGCTATCGGAAGAGTCTGAAACAGTAGGCCCTGAGAGCAAATGTCCACTTTGGGAATGATGGCGATTGCGTACAGCCTCTGCGCCCTGACGAGTCTGTGCTAAAGCGCATGCAACAGCGCCTGCACCGTGGAGAAGTGTCGACTGACGTCCGGGAGTTGCGGGCGGCCCAGAATCAGCACCGCAACCCCACGCTCACGGGCCACTTGCAGCTTCGGCTCAGTCGCTGCGCTACCGCTGTTCTTGCTGATCAACACGTCAATCTGTCGTCGCTCAAACAGGGCCCGCTCATCTTCGAGCTGAAAGGGCCCGCGGGCGCCAATTACTTCGCAGCGCTCATTGCCCGGGCAGGCCTCCAGGGCACGTAACGTCCAGAACTGATGCGCCGGAATTTCATCCAGGTGCGCCAAGGGTTCGCGGCCCAGGGTGAACAACGGGCGGCGGAACGGCCGCAGGGCTTCAATCAGCTCAGCCCAGCCGGCAACCTCGCGCCAGTCATCAGCGGCTTGCGCTTGCCACGCCGGACGTCGCAGGGCCCAGCAAGGAACGCCGGTGAGCTGTGAGGCGCGGGCGGCGTTGGCACTGATCTGTGTGGCATAAGGGTGGGTGGCGTCGATCAGCAGGTCGATGCTTTCGCCGAGCAGATACGCCGCCAATCCTTCGGCCCCACCAAAACCGCCAACCCTAACCTGACACTTCAAGTCACTGGGCACCCGGCCAATCCCGGCCAGGCTGTAGACATGCTCGGGGCCCAGTGTTCGGGCAATGGCCAAGGCTTCGGTGATGCCGCCCAGCAGCAAGATGCGTTTCATGCAAAGGTTCCTGCGTGGCCGACGATGCCACCCTGGCGATCAATGGCGAAGACCTCCACTTGTATCTGGGCCGGAACCACGCTGCGGGCAAAAGCCAGGGCATGGGCACAGACCGCGTCACCCAGAGCAATGCCTGCCGCACTGGCCATAGCCAACGCCTGCTGGCTGGTATTGGCCTGACGAATCGCGGTTTGCAGGTCGCGGTCGGCACCAATGGCGGCAGCCCACTCGGCCAGTTGCGGCAGGTCGATGCTGGAGTGACGGCTGTGCAGGTCCATGTGTCCGGCTGCGAGTTTGCTGATCTTGCCGAAACCGCCGCACAGGCTGAGCTTATCCACTGGCACTTTGCGCAGGTGCTTGAGCACTGCACCGACAAAGTCGCCCATTTCGATCAGGGCGATTTCCGGCAGGTTGTAGACCCGGCGCATGGTGTCTTCACTGGCGTTGCCGGTGCAGGCGGCGATGTGCAGGTAACCGTTGGTTTTGGCCACGTCGATACCTTGGTGGATCGAGGCGATATAGGCCGAACAGGAGAACGGCCGAACGATGCCGCTGGTGCCGAGGATCGACAGACCGCCGAGAATTCCCAGGCGCGGGTTCATGGTTTTCAACGCCAGGCTTTCACCGTCCTGGACGTTCACCGTGACTTCGAAGCCGCCACTGTAGGCGCACTCGTTGGCCAGGTGTTGCAGGTGCTCGGTCATCATCTGTCGTGGCACCGGGTTGATCGCTGGTTCGCCCACGGCAAGGACCAGCCCAGGGCGGGTCACGGTACCTACACCGTTGCCCGCGACGAAGCGCACGCCGGGTTCAGCGAGCAAGCGCACACGACTGTAAAGCAGTGCACCATGGGTGACATCCGGATCATCACCCGCATCCTTGAGGGTGCCGGCTTCGGCACCGTCTTCATGCAAACGGCAGAACTCCAGACGCATCTGCACCACTTTGCCCTTGGGCAAGGTGATCTGCACCGCATCGTTATGCGCTCCGGTCAGCAACAGCCGCGCCGCCGCCAGGCTGGTGGCGGTGGCGCAACTGCCGGTGGTCAGGCCGCTGCGCAGCGGGGCCGGTTGTTCCTGGGTCTCGTCACGCATCTGCGGGTTTGATCGCGTCTAACAGGGTGATCGGCAGGGCTTGGCGCCAGGTGTCGAATTCGCCCAGCGGCTGTGCCTGGGCGATATGGATACGGGTCAGTTCGCCACCATATTGCTCACGCCAGTTGACCAGCGTCAGCTCGCTTTGCAGGGTAACGGCATTGGCCACCAGACGACCGCCTGGGCGCAGTTGTTTCCAGCAGTGTTGCAGTACACCTTCGCGGGTCACGCCTCCGCCGATAAAAATAGCGTCGGGGCGCTCGAGGCCTTGCAAGGCTTGCGGGGCGCGGCCACGGATCAGTTGCAGGCCGGGCACGCCGAGGGCATCGCGGTTGTGTTCAATCAATTGCTGGCGACCTTCATCGGCCTCAATCGCCAGCGCTCGGCAACTGGGATGGGCGCGCATCCATTCGATGCCGATCGAGCCGCTGCCAGCACCGACATCCCAGAGCAGTTCACCCGGTTGTGGCGCCAGACGGGCTAGGGTAATGGCCCGAACGTCGCGCTTGGTCAATTGGCCATCGTGCTGGAAGGCTGAGTCCGGCAGGCCTGCCAGTGGCGATAGGCGTGGTGCATCGGCACTCGCCAGGCATTCGATGGCGACCAGGTTGAGGTCTGCGGTGCGTGCATGCGGCCAATTTTGCGCCGTGCCTTGCAGGCACTGCTCAGCCACGCCACCCAGGTGTTCGAAGACCTGCAGGCGACTGGCGCCGAACCCGCGCTCACGCAATAGCGCGGCAATAGCTGCCGGGCTGCTGCCATCGTTGCTCAGCACCAACAAGCGCACGCCGCTGTACACATGAGCATTGAGGGCTGCCAACGGACGGGCCACCACCGACAGCGTCGTTACCTCCTGCAGCGGCCAGCCCAGGCGGGCGGCGGCCAATGCACAGGAAGAAGGCATCGGCAATACGCTGATTTCCTCGGCGTCGAGCTGCCGGGCAAGGCTGGCACCCACACCGAAGAACATCGGGTCACCGCTGGCCAGCACGCATACCGGATCACCGCGCAGCGCCAGTACCGGTGCCAAGGAGAAGGGGCTGGGCCACAGCAGGCGTTCGCCACGGATACAGTGCGGCAGCAGATCCAACTGGCGCTGGCCGCCAAACACCTTTGCCGCGCCCAGCAATGCGCGCCGGGCATTCTTGCCCAGGCCACTGAAGCCGTCTTCACCGATACCTACTACTGTCAGCCAGGGCGACATGGATTTTCCTCAATTCACCGCAATCCGACCGGCAGGCTTTTCATGCCTTCGGACAAAGCAGGCATAATACCGCGCCTTCTACACTGACGTGCCTTTTCACGATTGCCGGGTGACCTTTTGAACCAGCCTGTATCGGCCCACCAACCCCAAGTTTCGCTGCGTCCCTCGGCCTGTCCGGGGTTGCTGCGCATCGTTCAGGCAAAGGACGGTGGGATCTGTCGGATCAAGCTGGCCGGCGGTACGCTTTCGGCTGATCAGGCGGATGCGGTGGCCGACGCCGCCGAACGTTTTGCTACCGGTGAGATCGAGGTCACCAACCGCGGCAATTTGCAGATCCGAGGCATCGGCAGCGACCAATCAGGGGTGATTGAACGCTTGCTGGCGGCTGGCTTGGGGCCGCGTGATGCTGCCGGTGATGACGTTCGCAACCTGATGCTCAGCCCTGCAGCTGGCGTTGATCCGCAGATGCTGGTTGATACTCGCCCCTTGGCAGAGCAAGTGCTGCAAGCACTTGAAACCACACCGCGCTTTCATCAGCTGTCGGCCAAGTTCGCTGTGCAAGTGGATGGTGGCGAAGCGTTGGCGATGCTTGCGCATCCCCATGACCTATGGCTCAGCCCTGTTCAACTGGAGGGTGAGCTGTGGTGGGCATTTGGTTTGGCAGGTTGTCCGGCAAACAACTCACCCGTGGGGGCCATCCCTCTGACGCAAGGGCGTGAATTGGTGCTGGCAGTGCTCAATCGCTTCCTTGATCTGGCGACACCTGAGCAAGCACGGATGCGCCAGTTGCTGGCCGAGCATTCGCCAGATGATTTTGTCGCCGGCCTAGGTTTGACCCTCCGGCGTGATCCAACCCTTTTGCACTGGCACCGTTCGGCAACGGTCGGCACTAGCTATCTGGGTATTTATCCACAGCTGCAACCCGGCCTGAGCGCTGTCGGTGGCGCAGCGCCACTGGGGCGTTTGAACCCAGCAATGCTACGCGGCGCCGCACAGCTGGCCCGCGAGCACGGCGATGGCAGCCTGCGCATGACACCTTGGCAGAGCCTATGGTTGCCCAATATCGCGCACCTGCATGCAGCAGCCGTACGCAGCGGGCTGGCCCAGCTTGGTTTGCTCTGCTCGGCAGAATCACCGCTGGCACGGTTGGTTGCCTGTACCGGTTCCGCCGGATGTGCCAAGGCCCAGGCCGAGACCAAAGGCGATGCCCGTCTGTTGGCCACGCTGCTTGCCAGTGGCGCTTCGGCCAGCGTGCACTTGAGCGGCTGTCCGCGCTCCTGTGCCATGGCCCATGTTGCTCCAGCGACCCTGCTGGCGCAGAGCCCGGGCCACTACGACTTGTACTTGCGTGACGCAGCCCAGCCGGGTTTCGGCAGCCTGCGCGCACGCAACCTCACACTGAAAGAAGCCGGCGCACTGCTAGACGCCTGCTCACGGAGCACCCTTGATGATTGATTACATCCGCGATGGTCAGGAGATCTATCGCAATTCCTTCGCGATCATTCGTGAGGAAGCGCGGCTAGATCGTATTCCTGCCGATCTGGAAAAACTCGCGGTGCGGGTGGTTCACGCCTGTGGCATGGTCGATGCGATCGATGGCCTGCAGTTTTCGCCAGGCGCGGGCAAGGCCGGGCGTGATGCCTTGGCCGCTGGCGCGCCGATTCTCTGCGATGCGCGCATGGTCTCCGAGGGTATTACCCGTGTTCGCTTGCCCGCGAACAATCAGGTGATCTGCACTCTGCGCGATGAGCAAGTGCTGGATCTGGCCCGCGAACTGGGCAACACCCGTTCGGCGGTGGCGCTGGAGCTGTGGCGTCCGTACCTGGAAGGCAGTGTGGTGGTGATCGGCAATGCCCCCACCGCGTTGTTCTACCTGTTGGAAATGCTTGATGCCGGCGCGCCGAAACCGGCGCTGATCCTCGGCTTCCCAGTGGGTTTTGTCGGCGCTGCCGAATCCAAGGCGATGCTCGCCGCTGACAGCCGCGGTGTGCCGTTCGTGATCATGCAAGGCCGTCTGGGTGGTAGCGCCATGGCGGCGGCAGCGGTCAATGCCCTGGCCACGGAGGTCGAATGATGCAGGCTCGTGGACGTTTGCTCGGCCTGGGCGTCGGCCCCGGTGACCCAGAACTGATCACCGTCAAGGCTCTGCGCCTGCTGCGCGAATCGCCGGTGGTGGCGTATTTTGTTGCCAAGGGCAAGCGCGGCAATGCCTTTGGCATCATCGAAGGCCACTTACAGTCAGCCCAGACGTTGCTGCCGCTGGTGTACCCGGTGACCACCGAGGCACTGCCAGCGCCGTTGTCCTATGAGCAGGTCATCAGCGACTTCTACGACGCTGCCAGCCTTGAGGTCGCCGCCCACCTGGACGCCGGTCGTGATGTGGCGGTGATCTGCGAAGGTGATCCGTTCTTCTATGGCTCCTACATGTATTTGCACGATCGCCTGGCCAAGCAGTACCAGACCGAAGTGATTCCGGGTGTCTGCTCGATGCTTGGGGGGGCTTCAGTGCTCGGCGCGCCGTTGGTTTATCGCAACCAGAGCCTGTCAGTGCTGTCTGGCGTGCTGCCCCATGACGAACTCAAGCGTCGTCTGGCCGATGCCGATGCGGCCGTGATCATGAAGCTGGGGCGCAACTTCCCTAAAGTTCGTGAGGTACTGACCGAACTCGGCCTGGCCGAGCGAGCGCTTTACGTGGAACGCGCGACCATGGCCAATCAGAAGATTGTTGCCCTGGATGAAGTTGATCCGCAGTCGTCGCCGTACTTCTCACTGATCATTGTTCCGGGCGAAAGGTGGCAAGGGTGATGGCGCTTAAAGCACCGGCCATTGTTACGCTCGGCAAAGGCAGCCTGGTCACTGCGCGAAAGATCCAGCAGCTGTATCCGGACGCGTTGATCCATGGCCTGGAAGGCCGGGTTGAAGGTGCCGATTGCAGCTACCAGGAATTCGGTGCCACTTTGCGTCAGCTGTATCTGCAGGACACACCGATCATCGCCTTGTGCGCAGCCGGCATCATTATCCGCACCCTGGCTAGCCTGCTGCTGGAGAAGGGTGTCGAGCCTCCGGTACTGGCCGTGGCCGAGGATGGCAGCGTCGTGGTACCGCTGCTCGGCGGCTTGGGTGGGGTCAATGTCATGGCCCGGGAAATTGCTGCGGGATTGGGTGTCGCGCCAGCAATCACCACCAGTGGTGAACTGCGCTTTGGTACGTGTCTGCTCAATCCCCCTGGCGGCTATGCCTTGGCTGACCTGGAGCTGGGCAAGCGCTTTGTCTCCGATCTGTTGGCCGGCGAGTCGGTCCGTATCGACGGTGAAGCACCTTGGCTCGCCCAGGCACAATTGCCGCAGAGTGAGCAGGCGCAACTGGCGATTCATGTTGGTTGCGACGCACGGGAGGTTTCGGCTAACGAGCTGGTTATTTACCCGCGCTGTGTGATGGTGGCGGTGACGGCTGCCGTACCGGAGCTGGCGACAGCTGTGCGCGATGCGTTGCGCGCTGCACGTATCGCGGAGCCTGCGTTGGCCTGTGTATTGGCCAGCGAATCGTTGATGGCTGATCCAGCGCTACATGCAGCGGTCGCTGAATTGGCGGTGCCGCTACGTTTCTCACCGGATGCCAACAATGCCACTGTGCTGGCAACCCAGATGTTGCCACAGTTGCTGCCGCCGCAAGCGGTCAATGAAGGTTTGGCAATTCTGGTGTCGAGCCAGCCCATCGATCCCTTGTCGATCGGTCGCGCTCGCGGTCGCCTGGCAGTGATCGGCCTGGGGCCTGGCGCTGCCGAGTTCATGGTCCCTGCGGTAAAGGCTGAGCTGGCCCGGGCTAACGATATTCTCGGCTACGAAACCTACGTGCGCATGGCGGGCCCATTCCGAGCGGATCAAGTCATGTATTGCACGGATAACCGCGAAGAAATGCAGCGCGCCCGGCATGCCTTTGAGCTGGCCGTGCAAGGGCGTTCGGTGGTGGTGGTGTCTTCTGGCGATCCCGGTGTATTTGCCATGGCGGCTGCAGTGCTGGAAGCCTTGCACGAATCCACTGATCCGCTCTGGCATGCGGTGGAACTTGAGATCCTTCCCGGCGTTTCGGCCTCCCTGGCAACTGCCGCGCAGGCAGGTGCACCGTTGGGACATGATTTCTGCGTACTGTCACTATCGGACAACCTAAAGCCCTGGTCGATAATCGAGAAACGCCTGGACCTGGCTTGTCAGGCCGACTTGGCACTGGCCTTCTACAACCCGATCTCGCGCTCACGTCCCTGGCAGTTGGGCCGGGCTCTGGAAATCGTTCGCCAGCACCGAAGTGCCGAAACGCCTGTAGTCCTTGGCAGGGATATTGGTAGGCCTGGGCAGACACTTCGTACCATTCGCTTGCAACAGATGACCCCCGAGCTCGTTGATATGCGCACGATGGTGCTGATTGGCTCTTCCACAACCTGCGCGTTTGCAAGGGCCGATGGTGACGCGTGGGTTTATACCCCACGCTGGTATGGACAGAAGCCGTGAGCAGCTGAGTGGGAAATTCTTCAGTATCGATTGATTCGGCCTGACTGGTTAGTTTGCATTGCAGAGTTTAACTAAGGGCTCCTGCAATACAAACTAATTAAACGTGTGGGTTGAATATTATGAATGACAATGTTATTGCCGATACTGGCGCTGATCGTGTAGATGTCGTTGACGGTGAGATTGTAGCGTACTCGGGCAATGTGTCTTTTGAAAACCGTGAATGTGGCAAGTACTCGCATATGTTTGCAGTCGATGCTGCAACACGCAAGCACGACCCTGTCGATGAAGCAGAGGCCTGGTTCCACACTTATGTCCAGGCGTTTAAGGCTTGTGGATGGGTGCCTGTAAAATTCACCCACGATTTTGAAAGTAGCCAGTCGTCGGAGGTCACTATAGATACCCTTGTTGTCAAGGCTGCTGCTACCGCAGCCGCTTTTCTGGGTACCGGTGGTGGCGCTGCAGTAATACTGCCAAAATTGGCGCAGGATGCATTGGGCACGTTAGCTAAAAGTGATGAGGCGATCGAGGCACTTTCGATTAAATCTTCTAAGCAGAACGGCACTGCACTGAGCATCGCTTCGTGTGCTCAACATCCAAGTGGTGAAGTGATCATGGCAGTTGGTGCGGTCCAGACCAGTGCTGTGCCTGGGCGTTCAGGCAAGTTCCTCTTTGTGGCCTGGAACAGTAGCAGCGCCACAACCTATAGCGGCTCAGCGGCCTTTGTATTGCACCGTAGCCTGTATGATGAAAATGCCAATTTGATTGTAAGCGCTCCATAAACCCCACCAAACTCAATATGGGTGGCGCGCTCAGCTAGGCGATGCGGGTGAGCAGTTCCACG
>NZ_JBNPJT010000015.1:0-159545 GCF_050312595.1 Pseudomonas sp. UM16
GACTCCAGAAAGAAATCGGGAGCGCAGCATCGGGTTTCAGTTAGTCGCTTGGAATGTGGTCTTCATGGAGCGGATACGATCAATCAGTGGCTCGGCCGCCACGACGAAGTCACCCCGGACGTGATGTACATGTTTTCCCGCAGGGGTGGGATCTCCATCGACAAGGCCAGACGCCTGCTCGGCTACCAGCCCAAGGTCGCCCTGGAAGAAGGCCTGCGCCGGTCCAAAGCCTGGCTGAGCGAAACCGGGCAACTGAGCTGAACCTGCCTCTTAGGAGCCTGCCCCATGAAAGCAGTCGTAATGCGTAACCAAACGCTGGTCGTTGAACAGCTCACGGCACCTCAACCGGCCCACGGCCAGGTACTGGTGAAAACCCTGGCCTGTGGCATCTGCGGTTCTGACCTGCACATGTACCACCACTGTGAAAACGTGCTCAGCGGTTTTCGCAATGCCAACATCCCGGTGGCCTTTGACCCCAGACAGGGCTTGGTAATGGGCCACGAGTACTGCGCCGAGATTCTCGATCACGGCCCCGATTGCGATAAGAAGCTAAAGGTTGGCACGCGGGTCTGCGCCTTGCCATTTGTGATCAGCCCGACACGTTTCGAGCATATCGGCTTCTCCACCCCCTATCCCGGTGGCTATGGCGAGCAAATGGTGCTTGCCGAACCGATGCTGGTAGCGGTGCCAGGGGACTTGCCAGCGCCTATCGCGGCGTTGACCGAGCCCTTGACCGTGGCCGTACATGCGGTCAATCGCGCGCAACTGAGCGGTGAGGAAGTGCCGTTGGTGATCGGCTGCGGGCCAATTGGCCTGGCCGTGATTGCTGCGCTCAAGGCCAGAGGCGTGGGCCCAGTGATTGCCGCGGACTTTTCCCCGGCGCGGCGCGCCCTGGCAGAAAAGTTCGGTGCCGACCAGGTGGTCGATCCGGCCGTAAACTCGCCCTATGCGTCGTGGCTTCAGGTCGCCGCCCCGAGCGACTACGACATGCGCAGCCCTCTGGCGCTGCTGGGGCTGGGCCGGCAACCACGCCCCTGTGTGGTATTCGAATGCGTCGGCGTACCAGGCATGATCCAGCAGATGATTCAGCACGCACCGCCGCGCTCGCGCCTGATCGTAGTCGGCATGTGCATGCAGAGCGACCAGATAGAACCGCTGATGGCCTTGCCCAAGGAGCTCAATGTGCACTTTACCTTTGGCTATACGGCTGAAGAGTTCGTGCACACCCTGCACGCCCTGGCGGATGGCAGCCTCGATGCTGCCGCGATGATCACTGGCACGGTCGGCCTGGACGGCGTTGCCGATGCCTTTACTCAGTTGGCCCGCCCGGAGCAGCATGCCAAAGTAATGATCGTGCACGACTGAGCACGCCGGCAACGCTAACCTGACGGCCTCAATCACGCACCGTAACAGTGGCGGTAGTGCCGGCACGCAGCTGGTCTTTGCCGGCATAGTTGGGGTCGATCTGGATACGTACCGGGATGCGCTGGGCCAGTTTGACCCAGGTGTAGCTGGGGTTGACGTTGGCCAGCAGGCGGTTGCCCAGCGCATTTTCGCGATCGGTAATGGCGTAGGCAATGCTCTGCACCGTACCCTCGAAGCGTTCGCCACTCATCAAGGCAATATCGACGCGGCTGCCGGGATGAATCCGTGGCAGTTTGGTTTCTTCAAAGTAGCCACTGACATGGAACGAAGCGCTGTCAACCAGTGCCAGCAAGCCGATCCCGCTGTTGGCGTAGTCGCCCTGGCGGGTCAATAGATTGGTCACATAGCCACTGACCGGCGCATAGATGCGCGTGTGTTCAAGGTCCAGCTGAGCCTGGGTCAAAGCGGCTTCGGCGAGCTGGATATTGGCCAGGGCCAGGCTCAGGTCCGACTGCCCGCGCATCAGCTCGGCCTGGGCGACGGCGACATCAGTGTTGGACTTCTCCCATTCTTCACCGGAAATCGCAAAGCCTTGCTTCAGGGTGCGCCGCCGTTGTTCCTCACTTTGCCGTTGTTTGAGCAGCGCCTGGCTGGAAACGATCTGCGCGCGCGCCTGGCCTTCGCTGGCCTTGGACACTTCCACGGCCCGTCGCGCGTACTCCACCGCCAGGGCATAGCGCGCCGGGTCGATTTCCAGCAGCAGGTCGCCCTTGTTCACATGCTGGTTATCGTCCACATGCAAGGCGATGATGCGCCCGGAGACATCCGCCGAGAGTGTCACCACGTCAGCGCGCACCCGTGCATCGCGGGTCCAGGGATCACGGGTGTAATGCTCCCAGGCATACCAGCCAAGGAGCAGCGCCAGCAGCACAATTGCCAGGGTCGAGGCCTGGGCGACAACTTTTTTCACGGTTTCAGCTCCCCATGAACAGGATGATCAAGGCACAAATGCAGGTGTACAGCGCCCCTTCGAACAGCGCCGGGTGCCACACCCGCTGCATCACCCCCAGGCGCTGCAGCAGCCACAACAGTGCAAACAACAACGGCATGGCCAGCAACAGGGCCTGGGCAATCGGCGGCAAGTAGACGCCGCCCACCTCGAAATCAATGGGCAAGGGCTGGCGCTCCTTCAGTTGCGGGATCAAGGTAGCTGCTGTAATGGCGCAAGAAGCCGGCGATCACCAGCAGCGCGACACGGATACGAAACAGCGAACGCAGATCCTCGGCGGGGGCGCTGAACTGCTCGCTGTGCAAGGCGTCGAGCGCTTCACCCAGGGCCTGCAAGGTGTCAAGCAATGCCGCCAGTTGCACCCGCGTACGCCCGGCAACATAACGGCCGGTATCGCGCAGCACCTGCTCCAGGTGCACGCGGGTCTGCGGCCCGATCAGCGGGTTGTCGCGGCTTTGCTCCTGTAGCTGGCGCAACGCCACACCCAACGCCATGCAGGCCAGATTGACCTCAAATAGTGCCTTGGAACGGGCATCCTGAGTGGCTGGCAACAGGCCAAGGATCAACGTCAGGCGGTCAACCATGCGGCTCTCGAAGGCGAATTGGCGCTCATCGGAGGTTGGCCCTTTGAGCAGTGCATAGACCTGTTCGCGGGTCTCGCGAAACAGCCGCTCGATGCGCAGTTGCGGATTGAACGGGAATACCCAGGCATACACCAGCAACGACAGCACCCCGCCACAGACATAGGCACCAGCAAATTCGAACCACTGCATGGCCGTGTTCTGCCAGGCGCCAATGTTCTGCGGGCCAAACAGCAGAAAACTGGACAACCCCAGGCCCATACCAATGCCCGCCGTCATCGGCGTCGAAAGCCCGACCGCGACCACGTACAGCAACGGCAGCAGGAGCAGGAACAGCATTTCGACATCGACCACCTGAGGGATCAGCCAGAACTGATACAAGGCCGACACCACCAGGGCCAGGCCGAGGCCGCGCACGTAGTTTTGCGCAGCCATGAGCGGTCGTGGGAAGGTGGCCATCAGTGAGCACAGGATGCCAACAATGATCACCCCGGCACGGGCACCGTCCCATGCGGTCTCGATCCAGATTATGCCCGCGCAGAGCAAGGCGATGAACGCACGGCTGGCGTTCATCGCAGCCAGACGAAAGTCCAGGTGCAAAGGATTGGTGCGGGCCTGGCGATACCGGCAATCCCCTGCCCGACCCTCCTGAATCGCGTCACTGAGTTCGAGCATTTCACTCAATTGCTCCAACATCCGCGCCTGCTCCCAGCGCAAGGCCCACGCCAGCGAACGTAGCGTGGCTGGCATGTCACTCTGCAGTTGTTCCGCCTGCAGCGCGGCCTGATCAAAGCGTCGCTGCAAGGCACTGAAGTGCTCACGGACACTGGCTGGCATGGCCCTGCCCTGTT
This sequence comes from Pseudomonas sp. UM16, assembly GCF_050312595.1. Lineage (NCBI taxonomy): Bacteria > Pseudomonadati > Pseudomonadota > Gammaproteobacteria > Pseudomonadales > Pseudomonadaceae > Pseudomonas > Pseudomonas sp. UM16. The sequence continues at coordinate 3,807 of NZ_JBNPJT010000015.1, forward strand.
GTGCCAACTGATCGAGGAACGCCAGCTCGTCAGTGAGCAGGCGGTTGATGAAATCTGGATAAGCACCCTGCCAGCGCTCGGCGATCATCAGTTTCTGGTTGCGCAGCACGGTGAGCCTGGAGGTGAGCAACACCAGCTGATTGCCCAGCAGTTGCACCAGGCCGTTGGCACCGCGTAGGTGTGGCGCATCGAAATACAGGTGGCGGCGAAAGCTCTCCAGCGCGCTGATTTCGCCGAGGATCTGCATTTGCCGCTGACTGAAGGCGGCCGCCGTTTCTTCACCACGGATGGCTGCGGCGGCATGGCTGGCCATCAGCTTGATCAAGTTGTCGACCTTGGCAAAGTAACCGCGGGTCACCGCCTGCGGTCTGGCACTGAGTAAACTGACCACGCTCACGCAGGCCACCGCCAGCAGGGTTTCGGTGACCCGGGTGATGGCCAGCATCAAGGTATTGTCTTGTTCGGGGATAGCCAGCATGGCCACCACTACGGCGGTGAAGCCACTGAGCACGAAGGCATGGGAGCTTGTGTAGCGCAACAAAGTGCCACCGGCGGTACACAGAGCCAGCCACAGCGCCAGGGTAACAATGAATGGCAACGGCGCCTGGGGGAACAGCGCCATGATCAGGACTGCCACTGCGGCACCTATGGTGGTGCCCACCACTTGGGCAAAGCTGCGTTGCAGGGTCATGCCACCCAGCGGCTGACTGACGATAAACACGGCCATGATCGACCATTTGGGTTGGTCCAGGTCAAAGATGAAGGCCAGGTACAGGGTCAGCAAACAGGCGACAATGGTGCGCAGGGCGAAACGAAACGTGTCCGGCCCTGGGTGCAGAACCATCTTGAAATAGTTGATCAGTGGCTGCATACCGCTCCCTCGTCGCGCCGCGTTCATCACCTTAGCCACAATGACGGGCCGGCGGAAGCGGCGTTCACACACTACAGCGTTGCAAATCCGGAACAGTGGCGATCCAGGTGCTGTCGCAAGCAATTTTCATCAAAACAACCTTGACCTTGCTGCCATTGAACGTTAGTTTCCCGCCCGCATTTTTGCATGCCTATACAGGAGTCCTGCATTGGACAGTTGCCCTAGTCGATTGCGACAGGCTCATACGGCGCGCTAGTTCAGCAGACTCTTTCTGCCACTGCCTCGCCGTCTCTGGCGGTCAGTGGTGCCTCGCATCATTTTCCCTCCCGGCACGCCCAGCACCAACATTCGTGGCCTTGGCGTGTGACCCTGCGCAATCCATTTGTTCATCCCTGCATCGAAAAGCTTCGATGCCGTAGCGGCGTATGCCGTGGATTTGAGGTTTGTCATGGATTGGAAAGTATTTCTCCTGCGCGTTAGCGTCGCGCTTGTACTGGGCGCCCTGATCGGCGCCGAACGTCAACTGCGTCAGCGTCTGACTGGCCTGCGCACCAATGCCTTGGTCAGCACCGGTGCCTGCCTGTTTGTATTGATGACCCAGGCAGTGCCGGGCATGGTCGCTACCGATGCCTCACGCATTGCCGCGTACGTGGTCTCGGGCATTGGCTTTCTTGGCGGTGGCGTGATCATGCGCGATGGTTTGAACGTGCGTGGTCTGAACACCGCGGCCACGCTCTGGTGCACCGCCGCTATCGGTGTGCTGTGCAGCCTGGGCCTGCTGTTGGAGGCGACGCTGGGCAGCTGTGTGGTGTTGTGCGCCAACATTCTGCTGCGCGATATTGCTCAGCGCCTGAATCAACAGCAGGTGCTGCCCGCCAATGAGGCTGAACAGCGTTTTGAGGTGCGCATCATCTGCCGTGCCGAAGACGAGATCCAGGTACGCAGCCTGATGCTCCACGGTTTCAGCAATGGCGGCCTGCGCCTGCAGTCGCTGCACAGTGAAGACCTGGCCAACCCGGCCAAGCTTGAAGTGCGTGCCGAACTGCTGGGCAGCCCCGAGGCGCCAACCCAACTGGAACGCCTGGTCAGTCGGGTCAGCCTGGAAAAAGGCGTCAGCGCCGTGCGCTGGCAAGTGCAGGCGCTGACGGCTGACTAACGGCGCTCGTCCGACAACGGCGTGGGTTGATCAGCCTCCGGCAGGCGCTGGTCTTGATCCGGGGCATCGGGCAGTCGCTCGATGTCCTGAGGGTGCTCATGTCGTTGCGGGTCGCCGTCTACGTTAGGGTCAGTGACCGGATCGTGCTCACGTTGCGGGTTGTTCAGCGGATCCTTCCACAGCGGATCATCTTCAGGACGTGGGTGGCTCATGGCAATAACCTCTCAAAGCCGGCACGAAGAAAGCCGCACCGTATAGGTTCGAGCCAGGCCCCCTGCCCCCGGTGCCGTCGAGGCGATCAACGGCTGGGTAGCGTAAATATGCTCAATGCCCAGCAAAATCCGCTGCAGCACCCAGCACGCGAAGGGGTATCGTGTAGCAAAATAATCAGCCAGAGGTGCACTGTGGCGTCCTATACCTTGCGTCAGTTGAAGTATTTCGTCACCACCGTCGAGTGCGGCAGCGTCGCCGAGGCGTCGCGCAAGCTGTACATCGCGCAACCGTCAATTTCAACCGCAATCAAAGGCCTGGAAGACAGCTTCGGCGTGCAGCTGTTTATCCGTCATCATGCTCAAGGCGTATCCCTTACACCGGCTGGCGCACGGTTCTATCGCAAGGCCCAGGAACTGCTGCGCATGGCCCGTGAGTTCGAACAGAACGCCCTGGCCGACAATGACGTGGTCTGCGGGCAGATCGATATCGGCTGCTTCGAGACTGTTGCCCCACTCTACCTGCCACGCTTGATCAAAGGCTTTCATGAGCGCTTTCCTGGTGTTGAGATCCGTCTGCAGGACGGTGAGCAGCAGGAACTGGTGCAGGGCCTGACGGGTGGGCGTTTCGATCTGGCGATCTTTTACGATCACGACCTGGACAGCACCATCGAAACCGAAGCTTTGATGGCACCGCAACGGCCTTACGCGCTTTTGCCGGCGGGGCATCGTTTTGCTGAACAGACGCAGGTGTCGTTGCGGGATTTGGCGTTGGAACCGATGATTCTGCTCGATGTGCAGCCCAGCCGGACTTACTTCGTGAGTATCTTCGAGGAGTTGGGGCTGAGCCCGAACATTATCTTCAGCTCGCCGTCGATCGAGATGGTGCGCGGGATGGTCGGTCAAGGTTTTGGCTTTGCGGTGCTGGTCACTCGCCCGCAGACCACCAGCACCTATGATGGCCAAGCCTTGGTGTGTGTGGAACTGGCTGAAGATGTCACTGGCTCAGGGCTGGTGGCCGGGTGGTTGAAGCGTGCGCAGCTGACCAAGCCTGCGCAGTTGTTTGTCGATTACTGCAAGGAGCAGTTTGCGGCGTGGTTGAAATGACAGCGTGGGACCGCGTTGCGGGCCATCGCCGGCAAGGCCGACTCCTACCTGTAGGAACTGACCTTGGCAAAAAGCCTCAGCGCGCCGCCCAGCCGTTGAATCGCTTCTCCAGCTCCTCACCATGATCGACCCAGAACGCGGCATCCACCGCCTGCGCTTGGGCCAGGTTCGCCTGCGCCGTCGGCAGCTGCTGTTGCACCGCCTCAGGTAATAACTTCAACGCATCGCGATGCACCGGCCCATAAGGAACCTCCTCGGAGAACACCTTCTGCGCCTGCGGCTGACTGGCAAAGGCCGAGCTTGGCAAAACGCCCGGCTCACCCCTTGCGGGGTCGCCAACATCTGGTACAGCTGATCAGGCTTGACACCATCGGCGAGCAAAGCGATTTCCAGGGTGTACTTGGCGGCCTTGCCTAAGCCACGTTTACCGGGGTACTCGCTGATAGTCCAGGAGTCCGCCCACGAGGTCGGGGCCACCCCGCACTCGCTCAGGGTGCCCGGCACAAACTGCGCGGCACTGATATGGCCAACATCGACCATGGCAATGAGTGCCGGCTCGCCTGCACGAGCCGGTGTACGGGGGCTTACAACAGACCGTATTCGCGCGCAGTGCGGTCGACGGCGATACGGGTCTTGTCCACCAGCTCATCGAGCTCGGCTTTGCCTGCGACCAGGGCCGGCGCCATGATCATCCGGCCCAGGGTCGAACGGATGATCAGGCCTTCTTCAAAGCCGATGGTGCGGCAGCGCCAGGCCATGTCGTTTTCATTGGCAAAGCGTTTGCGGCTGGCTTTGTCTTCGGCAAATTGCAGCGCCGCCACCAGGCCAGTGCCCTGTACTTCGCCAATCAACGGGTGGTTGCCGAACACCTCACGCAGGCAGCGCTGCAGGTAGGGCCCGGTTTCCTGTTTGACCTGGGTGACGATGCCTTCGTCGCGCAGGGCCTTGAGGTTGGCAATCGCTACCGCCGCCGCCACCGGGTGACCGGAATAGGTCAGGCCGTGGGCGAACACCCCGCCCTGCTCCACCAGCGCCTGGGCCATGCGCTTGGACAAAATCAGCCCGCCCATGGGGATGTAGCCGCTGGTCAGACCTTTGGCGATCGACAGGGTGTCGGGCTCAAAACCGAAATGCTCGTGCGCAAACCATTCACCGGTTCGGCCAAAGCCGCCAATCACCTCATCGGCGCACAGCAGCACGTCGTACTGACGGCAGATGCGCTGAATTTCCGGCCAGTAGCTTTCTGGCGGGAAGATCATGCCGCCTGCGCCCTGGAACGGTTCGGCGACAAAGGCAGCGACGTTCTCGGCGCCCAGTTCGAGAATCTTTTCTTCCAGCTGGCGGGCGGCACGCAGGCCGAATTCGGCTGGGGTCAGGTCGCCTTCGTGGGCAAACCAGTAAGGTTCGTCGATGTGGGCGACATCCGGGATTACCCCGCCCATGTCATGCATGAACTTCATTCCGCCCAAGGCCGTGGCGCCCAGGGTCGAGCCGTGATAACCGTTCCAGCGGCCGATCATGATCTTCTTCTGCGCCTTGCCGAGGATCTGCCAGTAGCGGCGCACGGTACGGATCAGCACCTCGTTGGCCTCGGAGCCTGAGTTGGTGTAGATCGCGTGGCTGTAGTGACTCGGCAGCAGGCTGAACAGCAGCTCCGACAGCTCCACCACCGCCGGGTGGGTGGTGTGGAAGAACATGTTGTAGTACGGCAGCTGTTCAAGCTGTTTGCTGGCGGCGGCAGCCAAGTCTTTGCGCCCATAACCGAGGTTGGTGCACCACAGGCCCGACATGCCGTCCAGGTAGCGCTTGCCGTCGTTATCCCAGAGCGCCAGGCCTTCACCGCGCACGATCACCCGCGGGCCTTCCTCGTTCAGGGCCTTCTGGTCGAGAAACGCGTGAATGTGGTGCGCGGCATCCAGGGCTTGGTAATCACCGGTGCTGCGATCGGGTTTCACTTGAGCGGTCATTGCGAATCTCCTTGCGGGTTTTTATCGGTCGAGGTGCCCAGTACGGACGCCAGAGGTTCAGGCTGGAATAGCGGTTTGTGCATGACGCACTTGATCCACAGCACGGCGATGATCGACACCACCAGCAGCACCAGGCCGGCATAGGCGAAGATCGCGAAGGTCATCTCCGGGCTTGGCGAGACATGCCAGATCGCAAAGAGCATGCCGGCGATGCCAAACAGCTGCGGCAACGGATAGAACGGTGTGCGGAACGGCCGGGCGGCCTGCGGGTAGCGTCGACGTAAGGCAATTACGTTGATGTGGGTAATGATGTAGGCCAGCAACCAGGCCAGCGCGGCGGCCAACAACAGTTGGTTGATGGCATCGGGATGGTCATGCATCAGCAACAGCGGCAGGCCGGTGATGGCCGAGACGAACAGCACCGCCACCCACGGCGCACCGCTGCGCTTGCCCACACGTTTAAGCACGCCAAAGGCCTGGCCGTTGCGGGCCATGCCCAGCAGCATGCGCGGGATCGCCGCCAGCGAACTGTTGAGGGTACTGCACGTGGCCGTGATCGCTGCGGTGACCAGGAACACCTGACCCGCCTCGCCGAACACGGTGGTGGCGAACAGGTAATGCGGCAGGCCATTGCTGGCCAGCTCCGCCTGCGGCACGGTGAGCAACGCGCCCAGGCAATACAGGACAATGATCACGAAGATCACGGTCAGGCCAATCATCATCGAGCCGGGAATGTTGCGCTGCGGGCGGCGGGTTTCCTCCACCAGCGGGCAGACGAACTCGGCGCCGACAAAGCCCCATACCGCCATTGCCGTCAGGGCAATCACGCCCAAGCCCAGCGGGTTCCAACTGCCGACCTCGAACAAGCCGGGGTTGGGCGAGACGATATCGCTGTTCATCGCGCTCAGGCCCATCACCAGCAAAACCACTACCATGACCACCGCCAGTATCGTCTGCAGGCGGGCAAAGATGTCGATGTTGAACAGGTTGAGCACGGTGAACAGCGCCAGCACGCCCAGAGCCACGGTCAATGGCGGCATTGAGTGCGGGTAGACCTTGTCGATGATGAACTCCATCAACAGCAGCTCCGCCGAGAGCGCAAACATCGCCACGACCACATAGCCGGAAAAGGTCGCCAGGATCGCCGGGAATTGCCCGATGGCCACTTCCGTGTAACTGCTCAGGCTACCGGCGCGGGGGATCATCAAAGCCAGCTCGGAGAACGAGCAGGCGTAGCTCAAGGCCAACAACCAGGCCAGGGCCAGCGGTACGATAAAGCCTGGGCCGGCGATGCCGACACCTTGCAGCATCAGTACCATCACGCCCTGGGACACGACTAGGCCGATGGCCACCGCCAGCAGCGCGGTCAGGCCGAGTTTTTTGCTACTTGCAGGTGGCGCCAAAGCGCCGGTGGACACGCTTGCATTACTGCTCATTGGTTGCTCCGTTTTGTTTTTGTATTTTTCGATAACAGAGTGGGGCTGCTGTGCAGCCCATCGCCGGTAAGGCCGGCTCCCGCAATGGCGATTCCCTCAGCCGCGCAACTGAATCCAGGTGGTCTTGAGTTGCGTGTACTTGTCGAACGAATGCAGCGACAAATCCCGGCCAAAGCCCGATTGCTTGCCACCACCAAAGGGCACCGTGACATCCAGGGCATCGACGGTATTGACCGATACAGTTCCGGCATTCAGGCGCCGGGCCACACGGTGGGCACGGTTCAAATCGTCGGTCCACACCGATGCCGCCAGGCCGTAGATGTGATCGTTGGCCAAGGCAATAGCCTGCTCTTCGTCATCGAACACGCTGACTGCCAGCACCGGCCCGAAGACTTCTTCGCGGGCCAGGGCCATCTCGGCAGTGACACCGGTGAAAATCGTCGGCTCGATGAAATTGTTCGAACCGTCGACGCTCAGCCGGTGGCCGCCGCAGACCAACTGCGCGCCCTCGCCCTGGGCCTGTTCGATGTACTGCAAGATCCGTTGGGTTTGACGCGCATCAACGATGGCGCCGGCGCGGCTGGTCGGGTTCAGCGGATTGCCAGGTTGCCACTGGCGGGCCTTGTCGATCAGACGCTGAACGAACTCATCGGCAATCGAGCGCTGCACCAGCAATCGCGAATTGGCCGAACAGACTTCACCCTGGTTGAAGAAGATGCCGAAGGCAGCCTTTTCGGCGGCAAGGTCAAGGTCCTGACAATCGGCGAACACCAGGTTCGGGCTCTTGCCGCCACACTCCAGCCATACCTGCTTGAGATTCGACTGTGCCGCGTATTGCATGAAGTACTTGCCCACTTCGGTGGAGCCGGTGAACACCAGCGCATCAACATCCATATGTAAGCCCAGCGCACGCCCCGCTTCCTCGCCCAGACCTGGCACGACGTTGAGCACGCCTGCCGGGATACCCGCTTGCAGCGCAAGTTCGGCCAGGCGCAGTGCTGAGAACGGCGACTGCTCAGCCGGTTTGAGTACCACGCTGTTACCGGCGGCCAGGGCTGGGGCCAGTTTCCAGGCGGCCATGTCCAGCGGAAAGTTCCACGGCACCACGGCGCCAATCACCCCCAACGGCACCCGGCTAATGGTGGCCAGGACATTGCTGGCCGTCGGTGCCACCTGGTCATACAGCTTGTCGAGGCTTTCGCCGTACCAGGCAAACACCTGGGCGGCGCCGGGTACATCGATGTTCCAGGCATCCATTACCGGTTTGCCCATGCTCAACGAGTCGAGCAGCGCCAGCTCATCACGGTGTTCGAGCATCAGCTGCGACAGGCGCAGCAGCACCGCCTTGCGCTCGCTCGGGGCCATTTTTGCCCAAGGGCCGTGTTCGAATGCACGACGGGCACTGCTGACCGCCAGGTCGACTTCGGCCTGGCCACAGGCAACCACCCGGGCTAGCACGCCGTTGTTAGCCGGGTTGATTACCTCAAGCCGTGCATCGTTCTGCGCCTGGCAGGGCTTACCCTCGATCAATGCGGTATCGATCAGTCGTTGGTGCTTTGCCAGGGTTGTCCAGTGGTTGAAATCGGTCACTGCAGACTCCTTATTGTTATCGGGTGTTGGAGCATCCGGGGGTGGAGAGGTAGGCCGCGAGGCGATCCATCAAGTGGTCACATGCGACCATTTGCGCGACGCTGACGAATTCGTCGGGCTTATGCCCTTGCACCATGCTGCCGGGACCGCAGACCACCGCCGGGATGCCGGCCTGGTCAAACAAACCGCCTTCGGTGCCAAAGGCCACGGTGCTGAAATCGTCGCTGCCGCACAGTTGCGCAATCAGTTGCGCCGCGGCGCTTTCAGGCGCGGTGGCCAGGCTTGGGTAGGCGGAAATTGGCTCGAAGCGAATTGAGGTATCTGCCTTGATTGCCTGCATCGCCGGGAGCAGCGCCTGTTCGGCATAGGTTTGCAGCTCATCAAGCACCGCCTGCGGTTCGAACGCCGGCAAGGCACGCACTTCGAAGTCAAAGCGGCAATCCGCCGGAACGATGTTCAAAGCGGTGCCGCCTTGAATCACCCCGACCTGCACGGTGGAATACGCCGGATCAAAACGCCCATCATGGTGCTCTGGTGCGGCCAGACGCTGGCCAATCTCACCGAGGCGGCCAATCAGCCGCGCAGCCTGTTCGATGGCATTGACCCCGTAAGGGGCGTAGGCCGAATGACACGGCGCGCCGTGCACATGACAACGCATGGCCAGCTTGCCTTTGTGCCCGAGCACCGGTTTGAGCTCCGTCGGCTCGCCGATCAGGCACAAGGCCGGTTGCTCGACACGTAGTGGCAACACTTCAAGCAGCCTGCGTACACCCAGGCAACCGACCTCCTCGTCATACGAAAAGGCCAGGTGCACCGGTCGGCGCAGGGGGCTGGCAAGAAACACCGGCACGGCGGCCAGTACCGAGGCCAGGTAGCCTTTCATGTCTGCCGCGCCGCGCCCGTAGAGCTTGCCGTCGCGTTCACTGAGCACAAACGGTTCAACCGTCCAGGCTTGACCGTCCACCGGCACCACGTCGGTGTGCCCCGACAGCACCACACCGCCCGCCACCGCCGGGCCGATGCTGGCCAACAGATTGGCTTTACTGCGCTCGGCGTTGTAGATCAGCTCGCAGCTCACCCCAAGGCCCTGCAGGTAGTCACGCACGAACTCGATCAGTGCCAGGTTCGAGTCGCGACTGACCGTGGCAAAACCAATCAGCTTGGCCAGCAAGGCGCGGCTGCGCAGCTCACTCATCGCCCGGCACTCCGTAGCTCGGTGCCAGGGTCGGGTTCAGCGCACGGGTCAGGTAGTCCTGCAGTTGCGGCTCATAGGCGTTCCAGAGTTTTTGCAACTCGCCGATGGGGTTTTCCTCAGCCCAATCCACACGCAGATCGACGATCGGCCAAATCAGTTCGCCCACCACTGAAAGGGCTGCCGAATGCACCGCCCCCGCCTCCCCGCCTGCTGTCTGCCCGGCTTGCAGTGCACTGAGCAAACGCACCGCCAGGCAACCTTCGCTGCGCTCAAACGCGTCGACCATGCGTTCGATCACCGCGCTGTTGGCCAGCAGGTTACCCGCCGCCACACACTGCTCGCCTGCCAGGGCGTTGTGCGTGCCCAGGGTATGGTTGCCACTGAATACTGCGGTACGCCCCTGGGCATCGACGACCGCGACCTGGCGGTACTGGCTGTAACCATTGCGCGTTAGCGCATGATCCAGCGCCTGATTCGGCGTCAGCCCTTCACTCAGCGCATCAAGCACTTGCGGACCAAGGGCTGGCAAGGTGATGTTCTGGCTCGACACCGCGCCCACACCGGAGCGCAGCCACGGGCAACGGGCACCCACGGCGATGCTCGATGAACTGATGGCAATACCCAGTTGGCCGGTTTCGGCGCAGCGACCGACGATGGAGAAAGTCATGGCACGCTCCTTATTCGGGGATGACCGCAATCACGTCGATTTCCATCAGCCACTGCGGCTGGCCCAAGGCACTGACCACCAGGCCGGTAGAAATCGGGAACACGCCCTTAAGCCACTTGCCGACTTCCTGGTACACCGGTTCGCGGTAGCGCGGGTCAATCAGGTAGGTGGTGGTTTTGACGATGTGGCTCAGGTCACTGCCGGCCTCCTCCAGCAATTGCTTGACATTACGCATGGCCTGCTCGGCCTGCGCCCGCGGATCACCCAGGCCTACCAGCTGACCGTTGAAGTCAGTGCCCACCTGGCCGCGCACATACACGGTGTTGCCGGCACGTACTGCCTGGCACAGGTCGTTGTCCAGGGTCTGGTTCGGGTAGGTGTCTTTGGTGTTGAACATGCGGATGCGGGTATGAGTAGGCATCAACGGACTTCCATAAGGCTGGCTGATTGAAAGGTGGTCTGGGGAGCAGCGGCCTGGCGTTGCGAGGCATCCCGGTACTCGAAATAGGCGCGTTGTTTGATGATGTGCTCGGCGATATGCCGGGCGTCGTGCCACACACCCCAGATAAAGGCCGAGCCGCGACGGGCCAGCCAAGGCAGGCCGACAAAGTAGATACCCGGCTCGCTGGAGACGCCGCGCTGATGTTGTGGTTTGCCGTCAGGCTTGAAAGCGTTGACCTGCAACCAGTCGTAATCCACCGAGTAACCCGTGGCCCAGATGATCGTGGTGATGCCAGCCTTGGCCAGGTCCAGTTCGAGGATGGGCTGAGTGATGCAGTTCGGGTCCGGGAGCATGATCCGCGCTTGCGGCTCTGCCGGCAGGTCCAGGCCATTGCGGTCGATGTACTCATCGGCGGCATCGAGCAGCGCCAGGTAGTTTTCATCGCCACGCGCAATGTTCTCGGCCAGGTTGGCTTCAAAGCTCACCATACCGTTGTTAAAGGCTTTGGTCAGGCCAACGAGGGTCATGCCCTGCTGAGCCAGGCGACGGAAGTCGACGGTATGGCCACCGCGTGCGCCGCTGACAGCAATGGTTACGTGCTCCTTGCCGGGCTGCACGCCTTCGGCGTCCCACAGGCCAAGCACGCCCAGCCACCAGCAGAAGTCACGGTTACGGTACGCCCGTGGCGGACGGTCGTGAGCACCCACCGAAAGGTAGACCTGCTTGCCGACGCGCTGCAGCTCGTCAGCGATCTGCACACCGGAGGAACCAGCGCCGACCACCAGCACAGCGCCTTCGGCCAGTTGCTGAGGGTTGCGGTATTCGGCAGAGTGCATTTGCTTGACCTTGCCGCCAACCGGTGCAATTGCCGGAATCAGCGGGCGCTGAAATGGACCGGTGGCGACCACCACGTTGTTGGCTTCAATGACACCGTCTGAGGTCTCGATGGTGAAGCCCGGGCGACCGACGTTGCGCTGAACCTTGGTCACCTCGACACCGGTACGTACCGGTGCGTTGAATTTCTTTGCGTAGGCTTCAAAGTACTCGGCCACCTGATCTTTGGCGGCGAAGGCATCCGGATCCAGGCCGTCGAACTCAAGGCCGGGGAAGCGGTCGTGCCAGGCCGGGCCATTGGCAACCAGCGAATCCCAACGACCGGTGCGCCAGGCTTCAGCGATACGGTTGCGCTCTATCACCAGGTGCGGCACGCCGAGTCGGCTCAAGTGTTCACTCATGGCCACACCGGCTTGCCCGGCGCCCACTACAAGCGTGTCTATTGCTGTTTTATTATTTGTCATCGCTGCGCCCTACTGAGGTTTCCCACGCGGATGGCCGTGGGTGGGTGTAGGCCGCATTCTGTGTAAAGGCTGACAAAGGCGAAATTATGATTTTTGTCGTTGCTAGAGAGTAAAAAGCTTCGAGGCTGTACAACCCGCTAGATAGGCACCTGCGCAGGCTTTGCCAGTCAATCTACGCTGGATTTTGAGCACCTGTCTGAGCCGATTGCGAATCACCCGAGCATCAACCAAACTGCCCTGGTCTATCGCCAAACACCTCACACCATGCCATTTGCCATTCGCCTTGCCCGCCCGGAAGATGCTCCGCTGCTCCCTGACGTCGAACGCTCTGCAGCACACGCTTTTGTCAGCCAGAAAGGCTTGGCGTTTATCGCCAGCAGCCCGCCCCTCAGCGTTGAACAACATCTGACGTTCATTCTCCAGCAGCGCGAATGGCTGGCAGTGGATACCCAGGACCGCCCACTCGGGTTTCTCTGTGGTCAGGATTGCGGCGCGTATTGGCACATTGTTGAGTTGTCCGTGCAGCAGTCAGCACAGGGTCAGGGCCTGGGGCGACGCTTGATTAGCGAGGCGGCAGTCTGGGCTCGTGAGCAGGGTTTTGCCGGGCTCAGCCTGACCACCTTCGCTTCAGTGCCCTGGAATGCGCCGTTCTATGTACGGCTTGGGTTCAAGCAACTTGACCCGCCGCAGCTCGATGAGTTCTTGCAGCGCCAGCTCGCGGCCGAGGCGGCCGACGGTTTGCCTGATCGGTGTGCCATGCGTCTGGACTTTAAGGTAATGGACTGACCTGTCTGGAATGACCTGGCGCCAACAATGGATCCACTGAAAGTTAAAAATCGAAGACCCGTTCGATAATCGCCCAGCATCGCCAGCTAAAATCCTATACATCATTGACGGCAGCTATCCCCGGCATATTTAATGGATCCATTAAATAAAAACAAGCATTAGCCGGAGAGCCCTCATGTACCCCAAAAACACCTGGTATGTCGCCTGCACCGCTGACGAACTCACCGATAAGCCCCTGGGCCGACAAATCTGCGGCGAGAAGATTGCGTTCTACCGCGCCCAGGAAGGTCGCGTGGCGGCAGTCGAAGATTTTTGCCCGCACCGCGGTGCGCCACTGTCGTTGGGCTATGTCGAAAACGGCAACCTGGTGTGTGGCTATCACGGCCTGGTGATGGGCGGCGACGGCAAGACCGTAGAAATGCCTGGGCAACGGGTCAGAGGGTTTCCGTGCATCAAGCCCTACGCGGTGATCGAACGCTATGGCTTTATCTGGGTTTGGCCTGGCGATCAGGCGCAGGCCGATCCCGACCTGATTCCGCATCTGGAGTGGGCCGTCAACGACGAGTGGGCCTATGGTGGGGGACTGTTTCATATCGGCTGCGACTACCGCCTGATGATCGACAACTTGATGGACCTGACCCACGAAACCTACGTGCATGCCTCCAGCATCGGCCAGAAAGAGATCGACGAAGCACCACCGGTAACCACTGTCCACGGCGACGAAGTAGTAACGGCCCGTCACATGGAAAACATCATGGCCCCACCGTTCTGGCGCATGGCCCTGCGCGGCAACGGCCTGGCCGACGATGTGCCGGTCGACCGCTGGCAGATCTGCCGCTTCACCCCGCCAAGTCATGTGTTGATCGAAGTCGGCGTGGCCCACGCGGGTAAAGGCGGCTATCACGCCGAGCCGCAGCACAAGGCTTCAAGCATTGTGGTCGACTTCATCACCCCGGAGACCGACACCTCGATCTGGTACTTCTGGGGCATGGCGCGCAACTTCGCCGCCCAAGACCAGGCGCTCACCGAGAGTATCCGCGAGGGCCAGGGCAAGATCTTCAGCGAAGACCTGGAAATGCTCGAACGTCAGCAACAGAACTTGCTGGCCAACCCGCAGCGCAATCTGCTCAAGCTCAATATCGATGCGGGCGGTGTCCAGTCGCGTAAGGTGCTCGAGCGTTTGATTGCCAAGGAACGCACCCCCGAACCGCAGTTGATTGCCACCACCGTCACCCCGGCTTAATCCACCCATACTCCGAGGACCGAACATGATCGATGTCGTGGTGGTATCGCGTAACAATGAAGCGCAAGACATCTGCAGTTATGAACTGGCCGCGGTCGATGGCAGCCCATTGCCGACGTTTAGCGCCGGCGCGCATATCGACGTGCATTTGCCCGATGGCCTGATTCGTCAATACTCGCTGTGCAACCACCCAGAGGAACGCCACCGCTACCTGATCGGCGTGCTCAAGGACCCGGCTTCACGGGGTGGCTCGCGCAGCCTGCATGAACAGATCCACCGCGGTGCCCAACTGCGCATCAGTGAGCCGCGCAACCTGTTCCCGCTGGCACACGGTGCCCGACGCAGCCTGCTGTTTGCCGGCGGTATCGGCATCACTCCGATCCTGTGCATGGCCGAGCGCCTGGCCCATACCGGGGCGGACTTCGAGCTGCATTACTGCGCCCGCTCCAGCGAACGCGCCGCCTTTGTCGAGCGCATTCGCACTGCGCCCTTCGCCGACCGACTGTTCCTGCATTTCGATGAACAACCAGAGACCGCCCTGAACGCGACCCAGGTGCTGGCTAACCCGCAAGCTGATGTCCATCTGTATGTCTGTGGCCCCGGTGGCTTCATGCAACACGTGCTCGACAGTGCCAGGACGCTGGGCTGGCAAGAAGACTGCCTGCACCGTGAGTACTTCGCCGCCGCAGCGGTCGATAGCGGCAACGATGGCAGTTTTTCAGTTCAGGTTGCCAGCACTGGGCAGGTCTTCGAAGTACCTGCCGAGCAAAGTGTGGTGCAGGTTCTGGAGCGTCACGGCATAGAAATCGCTATGTCATGCGAGCAAGGCATTTGCGGCACCTGCCTGACCCGGGTGCTGGACGGTGTTCCGGAGCACCGCGACCTGTTCCTTACCGAAGAGGAACAAGCGCGCAACGACCAGTTCACACCGTGCTGCTCACGCTCGAAAACGCCGCTACTGGTCCTCGATATCTGAACCCGATCACGGCGAGGGTAGTATGACCTTCATGCGCTCGTCAGTGATTGCCACACCGAAGGTTTCGGCGTAACGCAAGGTGGCATTGGCGTGCTCGCGCATGATCGCTTCGGCACGGGCGCCCTGCCCGTTGACCAAGGCGTCGAACACCGAATGGTGCTGCATGTGCGCGTAATTGAAGCGTCGATATTCTCGCGCCAAGTCATGGCGATCCACCGCCAGCGCAGTGACCGAAGCGAACGGTAGATGGTCGTTACGCGCCAGCGCATCAGCAATCGCCGGGTTATGGCTACCTTCGACAATCACCTGGTGAAAGCGCATGTTGAGGTCGTGATAGGCCTCAAGGTCTTCCTCGGTGACAAAGCCTTTATCGAACAATTTATCGCCTTCATGCAGGCAGCGTTGGAGGGTTTCCCGTGCTTCTGGCGACAACCCACGCTCCGCGGTCTGGCGTGCGGCCAGGCCTTCGAGTACACCGCGCACCTCCACGGCACCGGCGATGTCATCGGCGCTGACCGAGCGCACCTGAAAGCCGCGCCCGCCAAAACGCACCAGCAACCCTTCCTGCTCCAGGGTGCGAAACGCCATGCGTACGGGCATGCGCGAAACGCCGAACAATTCGGCGGTAGGGATTTCCATCAGCCGCGCACCGGCGGCCAGCTCGCCTGAGGCGATCATCTTGCGCAACGCAACCAGTACCAATTGACCGGGCTTACTCATCCAGGCAGCTTCCAGAACACATGGACCGTCATACTACCGCAAGCAATAGCCGCTGACACAACGACGCAGTGGGGCCGGCAAGGCCGGCCCCACTGCGCAAAACCAGGAGGATAGGATGGCTTAGAACGACAGCGGATAACTGACAATCAAGCGCGTCTGGTCAAAGTCGCTATTGAAACTGCGCCGGTTGGTGGCGTTGTTCACCCGGATGCTGAGGCTCTTGAGCGTGCCACTCTGAACGGTGTAACCGAGTTCGGTATCACGCTCCCACTCCTTGCCGTTGCTGCCCGCTTTGGTGGTGGCATTGTCACCGTGACCATAGCGCACCATCGCCAACAAGCCAGGCACGCCCATGGCGGCAAAGTTGTAGTCGTAGCGCACCTGCCAGGAACGCTCGTCGGCGTTGCTGAAGTTACCGTTGAACATGTCGTTGCCCAAAGTCCGGCCACTGCTGCCGTACACTGACATCCACTGGCTGTCGCCACTGACTTTCTGCAACCCCAGGTACAGCGTGTGACCACCGTTCGCCGCCGACAGCAAGGCATAGCCGGTGCGGCTCTGAATGTCGCCAATGCGCGCCTGACCGTCTTCCTTGTCGATGAAGTAACCAAGGTTGGCGCCCAACACCCAATCACCCACCGGTTGCTTGTGCAGCACGTTGAAGTAGCTTTGCTGATAAATGTCTTCAAGCTGCGAATGCCAGGCACCGATCAGCGTGCGTTGCTGGTTGAAGCGGTACTCGGCACCGGCGTAATTGAACCCGTCGGACGTCACGCCCGGTGCGGCCCAAGCGGAAAGGTCCTGCATGTCTGACGAGTTGCGCAGGCTCACCTCGCGGTATTGGCCGGCCTGCAGGCTCAGGCCTGCGATTTCTCGCGAGTCGAGCATGGCGCCACGAAACGTCTGCGGCAGCAGGCGACCATCGTCGTAACGCAGCAGGGGAATGTCTGGCATCAGCTCACCGACTTTGAGTTCCGTGGCTGAAACGCGCATTCTGGCTGCCACCCCGGCGCGCCCGAAGTCATCTGCCGCGCGTCCGTCATCATGCACGGGCAGCAGTTCAGAACCGCTGACGTCACGGCTGCTGTCCAGCTTCACGCCAAACATGGCAATCGCATCCAGGCCGAAACCGACAACGCCCGGGGTGTAGCCCGAGCTGAATTTGAGGGTGAAGCCCTGGGCCCACTCTTCAACCTTGCTCTTGGCCGCACCTGGGTCGCGAAAGTCCCGATTGAAGTAATAATTGCGCAGCACCAGGTCCGTCTTGGCATCCTCGAAAAAACCGCCGTCCGCTGCCCAGGCGGGCAAGCTCAAGCCCAACGCCAAGGAGGCGGTGGCGACGGATCGCGCCAGGGTGCAAGGAGTGTGGTTCATTATTATTGTTCTCCGCTTTTCATGGGCGCAGCCGCCCCCAACAGGCCGCTCAGGGCCCGTCCATCAACAGCTGCGTAAAGGCCCGGCAAAGCCGGGCGACACTCAGTGACTCAGCGCATCAGAAGGGATACTGACGCGGTGAATGCTGCACGCTGATCCAGTGATCACGGGTGAATTCATCAATTGCCCAATCACCGTTGAAACGCCCGAGCCCGGAATTTTTCTCACCGCCAAACGGCGCGTTGGCCTCATCGTTGACCGGGATGTCGTTGATATGTGTCATGCCGGCACGCACCTGTCGGGCAAAGCGCACCGCGCGTTCCAGGTTGCGGCTGAACACTGCACTGGAGAGCCCGAACTCGCTGGCGTTGGCCAGCTCCAGGGCATGCGCCTCGTCGCGCGCTCGTATCAGCCCCACCAGGGGCCCGAATATTTCATTGCGGGCCAGGTCCATGTCGATCGTGACTTCGCCATACACATGCGGCGCCAGCAGGTTGCCGTCCACCCCACCCTCGTACAGCGGCTCGGCGCCCTCGTGACGGGCCAGAGCGATTTTCTCCTGCAAACCCTGCAACTGACGGGCATTGATCACCGGGCCAATCACCGTTTCCTGCAAGTTCGGATCACCCACCGCAAGGCCCTTGACCCGCTCGACAAAACGTTCGGCAAAGGCGTCGTAAAGGCGGTTATCGACAATGATGCGATTGACCGCCATGCAGATCTGCCCCTGGTGCAGGAACTTGCCAAACACCGCGGCGTTGACTGCCTGTTCGAGGTCGGCATCGTCCAACACTACGAAGGGGCTGTTGCCGCCCAGTTCCAGGGCGACGTGCTTGAGGTGTTCGCCGCCACTGGCGATACGGCCAATGCCACGCCCTACCGGGGTCGAACCGGTAAAGGTGATCAGCGACGGCATTTCATGTTCGACAAAGGCATCGCCGATCTCGCTGCCCGCACCGACCACCACGCTGAGCACACCCGCGGGCAGCCCGGCTTCTTCAAAAATCTTCGCCAGCAGCAGGCCACCGCACACCGGCGTGTCACTGGCAGGCTTGACCACCACGGCATTGCCCAGCGCCAACGCCGGGGCAATCGAGCGCTGCGTCAGGTGCAGGGGGAAGTTCCACGGGCTGATGACCCCCACTACACCCAGCGCGCTGCGATACACGCGGCTTTCCTTGCCGGGCACATTGGAGTCGACGATGCGCCCGTGGACCCGCGAGGGGAAGGAGGCTGACTCCAGGGCAATCGCCCGCGCCGCGCCCCATTCCAGTTGCGCCTTGAGCCGGGTGCTGCCGGACTCGCGAATGATCCAGTCGATGATTTCGTCGCGGCGCCGGTCGAACACCGCCACCACTTGATGCAACACCGCCGCTCTTGCCGCAGGGCCCAGCGCGGCCCACTGCGGCTGGACCCGCGCCGCTTCGCGGTACGCAGCATCGAGGTCGTCACGGTTGGCCTGGGGAATTTCCAGCAACACGGCATCATTGAACGGGTTCGTCACGCGCAGGGTTTTACCGGCAGCGCCGGCTCGCCATTGACCAGCAATTGGCTGCAGGTGAAGTTCACTGTAACGAGGGCAGGTATCAGACATGAAGCGCTCCTTGGACAGGGTAATTCAAACAGTGGGTTTACTGATGGCTTCAGGCTCACCAGTCTGCTGTGGCGCTCGCACCTGAATACAGACAATGGCTAGCGCGCCAATCACCCCTGGCAGGGCAAAGGCCAGGAAGTTCTGCTGCAAAGGCAGCTCCAGGGAAAGCAGACTGCCACCGAGCATCGGGCCGGCAATCGCCCCCAGGCGCCCGACGCCAGCGGCCCAGCCAAGCCCGGTAGAGCGAATATGCGCGGGATAGGCGATCGAGGCATAGGCATGAATCACCGCCAGAGTGCCAATGGTGGTGGCGCCGGCGACCAATAACAGCAGGTTGAGCAGCAGCGGATCTGGCTTGAAGCCCAAGGCCGCCAGCGACAACGCCGCCAGCACAAAGAACAGCGCCAGGGTGCGCTGCACGCCAAGGCGGTCAGCGAGCCAGCCACCGAACAGCGCACCCACGGTTGCACCAATGTTCAGCGTCACCAGAAAGGCAAGGCTGGAGCCCAGTGGATAACCACCCTGCGCCATCAGCTTGGGCAGCCAGGTGTTGAGCCCGTAACTCATCAGCATGCACATGGCAAACGCCACCCACAGCAGCACGGTCGCCAGGGCACGGCCTTTACTGAACAACTGCGGTAAACGAGCGGCCTGAGTCTGTTTGTCGCTACGGGGCAAGCTCAACGCTGTGCCTGGGCGAAAGCCCGGATCGACCTTGACCAGCAATTGCTCCAGCTCGGCGCGGCGCCCCTTGAGCTCCAGAAACGCTGCAGATTCGGGCAGGTAACGCAGCATGAACGGCACCGCCAGAACCGGAAGTACCGCGACGTAGAACACTGCCTGCCAGCCCCACTGGGGGATTACCGCAATCGCCAGCAAAGCCGACAGCACTGCGCCCACCGAGTAGAAGCTGGACATCACGGTAATCATGGTGCTGCGCCGCCCCTGTGGGGCGAATTCGCTGATCAGGTTCACGGCACTGGGCACCAGCGCTCCCAATGCCAATCCAGTCACCAACCGGCAGGCTCCAAGCTCTATCGGTGTGCTCGCATGCCCAGTCATGAAGGCCGCCAGGCTGGCCATCAATGTGGTGACAATAATCAGCTTGCGTCGACCGAAGCGATCCGCCAGTGGCGCAAGCAAGGTGCCGCCAAAGAGCATGCCGAACAGCGCGCAGCTGCCCAACGTGCCAGCTTCAAGCGGGCTGAGTTGCCACTCCTGCATCAGGCGAGGCACCACCGAGCCGTAGATCACCATGTCGTAACCATCGAACAGCATGATGAAACAGCCCCACAGCAGAATCAGCAGATGGGTGCGATTGAAGGGTGCAGCGTCGATCACGTCACTGACGGAAGTCTTGTTCATAGCCACCTCTGTTTTTATTGTTGTGTCGGAGCGGGCTTGCGCCACGCGATTGCGGCTCAGGGTTCGATGGTTTGGGTGGGCACCTCAATCAGCACTGGCCGGTTGCCTGCCAACGCCTCACTGAACGCACTGGCAAATTCAGCCGCAGTCGCTGCATGCACAGCCCGTACGCCGTAACCCTGGGCGATGGCGCAAAAATCCAGGCCTGGCACGTCCAGCCCCGGCGCATCGCTGACGCTGAGCACATCGGCAAACCAGCGCAGCGCGCCATAGGTGCCGTTCTTCAGAATGATGAAGACCACCGGGATGTTGTATTGCGCGGCCGTCCACAAGGCGGTGATGCCGTAGTTCGCCGAACCGTCGCCGATGATGCCGATCACGCGCCTTGCGCTGGTCGCCAGTTGCACGCCGACCGCCGCCGGCAAGCCAAAGCCAAGGCCGCCGGCAGCCGGAAAGAAGTAGCTGCCCGGCTCGCGCATTTCCACGCGCTGCCAGAATGCACCGACGGTGGAGGTGGATTCCTTGACGTAGATGGCGTCTTTGGGGGCCAGCGCGTTGATCAGGTCAAACACCGTTTCCGGCCGCAGCAAGCCACCCTCCTCGACCACTGGCTGTACGTTGGGCAAAGCCGTTGGCATGGGTCGATCGACATACGGCACGCTGTCGACCAGCGCTGCAAGGGTCTGGGCAATGTCGCCGACCAGGGCATCGCCCATCGGTGCGCGCGCCGCCTCCCCCGCATCGCAGGTGATATGCAGTAACTGGCAATTGGCAGGCAGATAGTCGCCCGGTGCGTATTGGTGGTAGCGAAACACCGGCGCGCCCACCACCAGAATCAGGTCGTGGTCGGCCAGGCAGCGGCTGATACCCGAAATGGCTGCTGGCAGCACGCCGCGAAAACAGGCGTGACGGGTCGGAAACGGACAACGCGATGCCGAAGGCGCGATCCACGCTGGCATGCGCAGCTTCTCGGCAAGTTGCACCGCTAGATGATTAGCCCCGCTGCCATCGACATCGGGCCCCAGCACCAGCACCGGGTTGCGTGCTGCTGCAAGTTGCTCGCAAAGCTGTTCCAGTTGCGCGGCCGAAGGCAGGCCGGCACTGGCCACGTGACGTCGGGCCAGGTGTTCGACCCCAGCTGGCGCTTCACACGCCCAGTCGTCATACGGAATCGACACGTATACCGGCCCGCGAGGCGGCAGGCTGGCCATATGAATTGCCTGGCTCAGTGTGCGTGGCACATCTTGTGCCGAGGCCGGCTCGTGGCTCCACTTCACCAGCGGCTTGGGCAATTGCGCGGCATCGACGTTGGCCAGCATCGCCTCCACACCAATCATCGAGCGCACTTGCTGGCCGGCGGTGATCACCAGCGGGCTGTGGGAGTACCAGGCATTGGTCAGCGCGCCCATGCCATTGCCGGTGCCGGCGGCGGCGTGCAAGTTGACGAAGGTTGGTTGACCGGTAGCCAGGGCATAACCATCGGCCATGCTCACCACCGCCCCTTCGTGCAGGCCGAGAATATAGCGAAAATCTTCTGGAAAGCCCTTTAAGAAAGGCAGCTCGTTAGAACCTGGGTTGCCAAAAATCGTGGTCAGGCCGTGCTGGCGGAGAATGTCGTAGGAAGCGCGGTGAACAGTTTTCATAAAGACCCTTGCAGCGTGTTTTTAAAATTTGAGTTACTTTTGCAGCCACCGCCAAATTGATCAAATTGATACTATTTCTACATAACATAAAACCGGTCTATATCATCACGCACACTTCGAGTCCCCATGAGCCACATCGACCTGAACCTGATCCGCACCTTCGTTACCCTCTACGAAGCCCGCAGCGTGACGCTCGCCGCCGAGCGCCTGTTCGTTACTCAACCCTCGGTCAGCTACGGCCTCGCGCGCCTGCGTGAACTGTTTGACGACGCTTTGTTCAGTCGCACCCGTGACGGTATCCAGCCGACCTTTGTCGCCGAACAGTTGTACGCAACACTGCGCGACTCGCTGACCCGCATCGAAAGTGCGGTGCAGAGCACACGCCAGTTTGACCCTGGTAGCACCGAGCGCAGGTTTCGCATTGCCCTTTCCGACCTCGGCGAGATGGGCTTTCTGCCACTGATCCTCGCGCGTCTGAACCGCGAGGCGCCGCATGCCGAAGTCGAAGTGCTGCCGTTGCAGGTCGACCAGGTCGGTGAATGGCTGGCGGGCGGCAAGATTGACGCTGCCATTTGCCGCCCGCCGGTACCCGGTACCCGCAGCCAGGTGCTGATGCGTGAGCGTTATGTCTGCCTGTTGAGCGTGGAACACCCACGCATCAAAGGTGAGTTGAGCCTTGAACAGTTCGTTGCAGAGCGTCATATCACCGTCACCCGCACCACCGGTCACGGCAGCGTCGAAGATGTGTTGAACAGCATGCAGATACAGCGCCGGATCAGCTTGCAGGTCCCGCATTTCTCGGTGCTGCCGAAGATCATTCCCGGGACCGACTTGCTCGCCGTTTTGCCGGCGCAGATCGCCCGGCTTTTCGTTAAGGAAGGCGGCTTGAAAATGCTCGAGCTGCCGTTCCAGGTTGCCGAGTTCAACGTCTCGTTGAACTGGCACCCCAACAGCGACAACTCCGCCGCCCTGCAATGGTTCTGCACCACGGTCGCCGAGGCGATCATCGACGGCCAGGCTTAAGCGCCAGCCATCACCGGCTGCACAGGTGTTGGCGTGGGCTTGAGCAGCAACAGGCAGCCAGCGGCAATGACAAACACGGCGGCGAAAACCCCATACAAATGCAGCGGTTGCCAACCACCGTCGAGCAGCACACCGGCCACTGTCGGCGACAGAATCGCGCCGATGCGGCCGATGCCGATACCCCAGCCAACCCCGGTGGCACGCACCGAAGCGTCGTAGACCACTGGCGACAAGGCGTAGAGCCCGGCCACGCAGCCGTTGGAGAACAACCCGATCAGCAAGCCCAGCCCCAGGGCGGCAACGATCGATGAGCCGCTGCCGACAAACGCCACCAGCAGCCCGGCGGTGATCAGCATGAACAATGACAGCACCCGGCTAAGCGGCCAGCGCGAGGACAGACCACCGATCAGTGCCGCACCAAGGATGCCGCCAACGCTCAGCAGCACGCCCCCGGTGATGCCTTGCTGTGCCGACAAGCCTGCGGAGACCAGCAGTTTCGGGGTCCAGCTCATGATGAAATAGAAGCCAAACATCACCAGGAAAAACAGCAGCCAGATCAGTAACGTGGTGCGGCGCATGCTGGGGGTCAGCAACTGTCTGAAACCGGTCACGGCACCTGCCTCTTTCAGCTGTTGCGGCGGCAACTCTGCCAGCTGCGGTTGCCCGAGACGCACGGCCAGTTGATTGACGCGCGCCAGTGCATTGGCTGGGCGCCGCGCCAACAAGAAATCCAGCGATTCGGGCAGCCACAGCAGTACCAGCGGGATTACCAGCAAGGTGGCAATACCGCCAAACAGGAACACCGAGCGCCACCCCCAATGACTCAACAGCCACACCGCCAACAGGCCGCCAAGTGTCGCGCCCAGGGCATAACCGGTGGATTGCAGGCTCACCGCCAGGCCGCGCCAACGCTTGCTGGCATATTCGCTGGCGATGACATTACTGCTGGCAAGGATGCCGCCGATGCCCAACCCGGTCAGGCCGCGCAGCAGCGCCAGTTGTACAGGGGTCTGGCTCAATGCCGAAAGCAACATGCCAATACCCGACAGTGCCAGGCAAAAGAGGATCAATGGGCGGCGGCCGCAACGGTCGGCCCAAGGCGCAATAAATAACGACCCGGCGGCCATACCGAACAAGCCGGCGCTGAGCAACAGGCCGATCTGCGCCCCACCCAGCCCCCACTCCGCTGAAACCGAGGCAGCCGTAAACGCCATCACCAGCACGTCGAAGCCGTCGATCATGTTCAGCACAATGCACATGCCGATGGCCAGGCATTGGAACCTGCCCATTGGGTCGTTATCCACGCGGTGCTTGAGATCAATACTCATGGGGTCACCTGCGAGTCGGCGACGACCTGAGGCGAGAGAGTACAGAAGCACACGCGCACGCAAAGAAGGCGGTGGGAACCCTGGCAGTTCCGCACCGTTGATAAGCCATTCATGACTGAACCCTTTTTGTAATTGTTATCGTCTACGGGCAGGAGGGCTCCCGCCGTCGCCAGGCGCTAATCAATCAGATAATGGATCCATAGACAATGGGGTGTTTTCGAAGGACCCTGCGCACTTCAGTATGAAAAATGCCTAATCTGTTGCTGTAATCTCTATTAAATCGTTATTTATCAATCTTTTGGTAAACAAATACGATTAACGAATTTCTGTTCGATTATCGCCCGGCAATGGCGAGCAACCTTTATCTGAGTGGATGACGGGCCAACAGATTGACTTTATTGGATCCATCAATCTTCAGAAGAGCGTAACCGTTCAAGTGTTTTTTCCGCTTGATTTAGTTGCGCCTCAAGCTTACCGATCAGTTGCAATTGCTGACGTAGCTCGGTCACCCGCTCAGCCAGGCTGAGCGCCAGGTTCTGGTTCTGTTTTTCCAGCTCAGCCCGCGAACCTTCCAGTTGTGCCAGGTTCACTTCCAGCCCCTGGATTTGCGCTTGGCGCCGTTCACCCTGGGTTTTGAGCGTGCGCTGGGCATCCTTCAGGGTTCGACTCTGCACCAACAAACCTTCGTTGTCGCGATTCAAGCGAGTCAGCTCGTCTTGTTTGACGATCAGGGTCTGCTGCAACTGACGCAACTCGACCTGCAGTAACTGCACTTGCCCTTCATGACGGCGCTGCTCTTGCTCGCGTTGTTCACGGCTGGCGTTGCGGTAATGCTCCAAGGCGTCGCGGGCGTGCTGGTGTTTTTCTTCCAGCGAGGCGATCTGCTCATCCTTGTCGACAAGGCGCAGGTTCAGCTCACCCACGGCCTGATTGAGCGTGGCATTGCGGGTTTGCTCGGTTTGCAGGGTACTGCAGGTGGTGGCCAACTCGGCTGACTCCACGGCCAGCGCTGCTGCCTGGATCTCATGCTGCTGTTGCAACGCCGCCAATGCCTGTTGACTGATCTGTACTTGCGCCAGCAACGTTTGCCGCTCGGTCTCAAACGCGCTACGAACCTCATTGATGCGCGCTTCGCCCTCTTCACGCAGCTGTTCGGACAACTGCTCAACCAGCGTTGCCAATGCATCACTGAGGTTAGGGGTACTCATTGTCTGCGCGGGGTGCTGGCTGTCCAGCTCTTTCAAATAGCGGTGAATCGTGGTTTTCGAGCCGGTATTACCCAGCTCGATACGTACCGCATCGATGCTCGGATGGAGACCGCGGGCCAGCAGCACTTGACGCGCTTTCTGCACTACCGCCTTGTTGATACCGCCGCGAGCCATAGAGCCTCCTACTATTTCGTATTGTGGTACGTACTACGTATTTACATGGTATCTGAATGAAAAAATTGATGCTTAAAAAAACCATCATTAAGATAAAATAATCACGGCTTATCGCATTTGATCCTCTAGAATGCTCGCTTGAAGTACTCAAGGCGTTACGCTTGGCGAGGGAACACAGCAATGAACAGCATCGAACGCTACCTGCAGGCCGCGACCCGGGATAACACCCGACGCAGCTATCAGGCAGCGGTAGAACACTTCGAAGTGAGTTGGGGTGGTTTTCTTCCGGCCACAGCTGACAGTGTCGCCCGTTACCTGGCCGACCACGCCGACAGCCATGCGATCAGCACCTTGAAGCAACGTCTTGCCGCCTTGGGGCAATGGCATGTCAGTCAGGGCTTTCCGGATCCGACCAAGGCGCCGTTGGTGCGTCAGGTCCTCAAGGGAATTCGCACCCTGCATCCGGCGCAAACGCGGCAGGCTGCACCGCTACAGATCCAACATCTGCAGCAGGCAGTAACGGGGCTGGAGCAAGAAGCCCGACAAGCTCGCGAGCAGCACAACCTGCCCGCCTTGTTACGGGCAAGGCGCGATGCGGCGTTGCTGTTGATCGGTTTCTGGCGAGGGTTTCGCGGCGATGAGCTGGCGCGCCTGCAGGTCGAACATATTCAGGCCCAGGCCGGCAAAGGCCTGACGATCTATCTGCCGCGCAGCAAAGGCGACCGCCAGGCGCTTGGCGTTCGCCATCAGGCCCCAGCGCTGAAAGTGCTGTGCCCGGTCCAGGCTTACCTGCAATGGATTGAAGTGGCAGGGGTTGCGCACGGCCCGGTGTTTCGCAAGCTCGATCGCTGGGGCAACCTTGGCCAGGCGCCACTCAACAGCAATAGCCTGATCACCCTGCTGCGCCGGATTCTTGAGCGTGGCGGCGTGCCTGCTTCTTTATATACCGGCCACTCACTGCGCCGAGGCTTCGCCACCTGGGCCACCAGCAATGGCTGGGAGCTCAAGGCGCTGATGAGTCACGTCGGCTGGAAAGATGCCAAGTCGGCCCTGCGTTACATTGATGCATCGGTGTCTTTCGGCGAGCTGGCGCTACTCGACAGCGCAGCGCAGCCGCTCACCCTTCCCGCTCAATGAGCTGATTTGCCGGCACAGCGCCACAGGCGAGCGATGTCTCCGGCCCGGGCCTGCAGCAGTGTCGCAGCATTGGCACAGGCTTGCTCAAGGCTCATCGGCCCACTTGTCAGGGCAAATGCGGCATCGATGCCATGAGCGTACAGCTGCTCATAGCCTTCTCCCAACGTCCCGGCAATCACCACCACCGGCACGCCATGAAGCTTGGCAATCCTGGCCACGCCAAACGGGGTCTTGCCGCGCAAGGTTTGCGCATCGAAGCGACCTTCGCCGGTGATGACCAGGTCGGCGCCCTGCACCGCTGCTTCCAGCCCGGCCAGTTCCGCCACCACGTCAATGCCCGGGCGGAATGTCGCCTGCATGAAGGCTTTAGCGGCAAAGCCCATGCCGCCGGCCGCGCCGCAACCTGGAAAGTCGCGCACGTCCTGGCCAAGCGCCTGTGCGACGTGATCAGCAAAATGACCCAAGGCCTGATCCAGGCATTGCACTTGCTCAGGGCTGGCACCTTTTTGCGGGCCGAAAATCGCTGAAGCGCCATTGCTGCCGCACAATGGGTTGTCGACGTCGGCAGCCACTTCCAGCTGGACGCGGGCCAAACGCGGGTCCAGCTCACTGGCCTCCAGGCGCGCTAACCGGGCCAATGCCAAGCCACCCTCGGCCAGCGGCTGATCCTCGGCATCGAACAGGTGCAGCCCTAGCGCTCGCAGCATGCCGCTACCGGCATCGTTGGTGGCGCTACCACCGATGGCCAGAATGATGCGCTGCGCCCCGGCGTCGAGCGCGGCACTGATCAGTTGGCCGGTGCCGTAAGTACTGCTGCGACAGGCGTCACGCTGGTCGAGGCGGAGCAACTGCAAACCGCTGGCCTGAGCCATTTCGATAATCGCTGTGTGGCTGTCGGCCAGCCAGCCCCAGCCGGCTTGTACCGGCTCGCCTAACGGGCCTCGTACTTGCTGACTACGCAGCTCACCACTACAGGCGGCAATGATCGCCTCCATGGTTCCTTCGCCACCGTCGGCCATCGGGCACTTGAGCAGTTGCGCGGTGGGCCAGACCTGGGCCAACCCCAGGCCAATGGCGTCGGCCACGCTTGCGGCGCTGAGGCTGTCCTTGAACGAGTCGGGGGCGATGACGATTTTCATGCAAATTCTCCTGCTGCAGATCGTTGCATGCTGACAGCTAGACAACCGGCGCGCTTGTGTCGGATGCACAAAGGCTGCACACAGGCTTTGGTCAGTTTGCCCAATCAGGCGTCGGCAGGCAGCAACTGCAAGCCCAGATACAGGCTCAACATGCCATCCAGGCGCAAGGGATCGACTTCACTCAACTCGCCAATGCGCTCCAGGCGATAACGCAGACTGTTGCGATGGATGCCCAGGGCGTCGGCGCAAGCCTGGCTCTGGCCCTCGTGGGCGCACCAGGCGCGCAGGGTGGCGAGCAACTGACCACTGTTGTCCTTGGCACGGATGCGTTGTAAGGGCTCGAGCAACTCGTCCAGAGCGTCATCATTGCGGTGACGCCAGAGCAACGCCGGCAGGCGGTAGCGGCTCAGGCTAAGCATCTGCTCGGCGGGCAACACTTCACGGCCATAGGCCAACAGATCGCGTACGCGGCGATAGCTACGGCGCAACTGTTCAAGGCTCTGTGCCGGTGAACCCGTGGCCAGGCGCTGCACCTGCCAACCATGGCGCTGAAGCCTTTCCAGCAACCGTGGCTCATCCAGGCTGACGCCGGCTGGACGGCACCACAACAGCGATTGCCGTGCGGGGCTGACACACCAACTGTCCGGATAACGGCTCATCAACCAACTGGCCAAAGTCTCGGCAGTGGATCCGCCATCCAGCTCGAACAGGCAAGGCACTCGCGGCAACTGCGGCTTGAGCCCCAACTGCCGGGCCTCATCAACCAGGCGCGGCGAATCGCCGGAACCGCCCAGCAGCAAGGCCAGCAAGTCGTCACAGCGCTGCCGCCGCCATTGCTGCTCGACCTGCAGGTGGCGCTGGGCCAGGAGCATTTCGGCGGTCATGCGCACCAGTTCGGCATAGGTGCGCAACTGTTGCGGGTCCCCCGTCAGCCCCAGCACACCGATCAGGCGGCCGTCGAGCATCAGCGGTAAGTTGATACCCGGCTGCACGCCTTTCAGGCACTTGGCTGCATCGACATCCAGCTCGACAATCCGACCGTTAGCCAACACCAGTTGTGCGCCTTCGTGACGGGTATTGATACGCTCCGGCTCACCACTGCCGAGGATCAGCCCCTGGCTGTCCATGACGTTGACATTACAAGGCAAAATGGCCATCGCCCGATCGACGATATCTTGCGCCAGGTCATGGTCCAGTTCGAACATAGGAGGATCCTTGTTGTCGCAATGATTGGTCCGGGGCACAGCACGCCACCGAAAATGCTGTGCAAAAGCACAAAGACAGCCACGGTCCGCTCACCGAGACTCATCGCTAGCCGCCTCAACGCAGGTGGCGGCGATAAACATAACAACAGAGAGCAAATCATGTCATACAGCCCTGCCCCTGACCAAGGCCAAGACGACACCCGCAACGCGCTGTATCGGCGCATCACTCTGCGGCTGATCCCGTTCATCTTCATCTGCTACCTGTTCAATTACCTGGACCGGGTCAACGTTGGCTTTGCCAAGTTGCAGATGCTCGACGCCCTGAAATTCAGCGAAACCATCTACGGCCTCGGTGCCGGCATCTTCTTCATTGGCTATGTGCTGTGCGGCCTGCCCAGTAACCTGGCGCTCAACCGTTTTGGCCCGCGGCGCTGGATCGCGCTGATGATGATTGCCTGGGGCATGCTTTCGACCTGCCTGCTATTCGTCACCACGCCGATGGAGTTCTACGTGCTGCGCCTGTTCACGGGTGCGGCTGAAGCGGGCTTCTTCCCCGGCATCGTGTTGTACCTCTCGCGCTGGTTCCCGGCGACCCGCCGTGGCCGGATCATGGCTCTGTTCATGTCGGCAATCCCGGTATCGGGACTGCTCGGCGGACCGTTCTCCGGCTGGATCCTCAATCACTTTGCCGCAGGCCAACATGGCTTGGCTGGCTGGCAGTGGATGTTCCTGATTCAAGGTTTGCCGACCGTGTTGCTCGGTTTCCTCGCCATCTTCCTGCTCAGCGACGGCTACGCCACAGCGAAATGGCTGAGCCCGGCAGAGCGTGAAATGATCAAGCACGACTTGGCGGTGGATGCCGCCAGCAGGCCAGTCACTGCCAGTGACAGCCTGATGTCGGTGTTCACCAACCCAATGATCTGGACCTTCGGCTTCGTCTACTTCTGTATTCAGAGTGGTGTGTATGCGATCAATTTCTGGCTGCCGTCGATCATCAAGAGCCTGGGCTTCAGTGATGCTTTGTTGATCGGTTGGCTGAGCGCGATCCCGTACTTGCTGGCAGGTGTGTTCATGTTGCTGGTGGGCCGCTCGGCAGACCTGCGTAACGAACGGCGCTGGCACCTGGTGGTGCCGATGCTGATGGGCGCGCTCGGTCTGCTGATTGCGGTCAACTTCGCCCACAACCCGGTCATTGCCATTATTGGCCTGAGCATCGCCACCATGGGCGCCCTCACCGGCTTGCCAATGTTCTGGCCAATGCCCACGGCCCTGCTCAGCGCCGGTACTGCGGTGGCAGGCCTGGCGATCATCAACTCGGTCGGGCAGATGGCGGGCTTCCTCAGCCCCTATTTGGTGGGCTTCATCAAGGATCAGACGGGCTCGACCGATGCTGCGCTGTACTCGCTAGCAGCGTTGATTGTGGTCGGCAGCCTGGTGGCCTTGCGGGTATCGCGGGTACGGGCAGGTGGGCTGGTGGGTGAGCAGGTGAACTAAGCATCTGCATCGCTGGCAAAGCCAGCTCCCACTGGGTCTGTGTTACGGGCTAATGGTGGGAGCCAGCCTTGCTGGCGATGCTTTCAATCACCGCGCTAACTGTGTAAAACAGATCGGATCCAAACCGCCATGGGATCCTGATCATGATCTACCGTCCACTGGGCCGCAGCGGCCTGCAAGTGTCCGCCCTGACCCTGGGCAGCATGATGTTCGGCGACGCAACCAGCGCCGAAGACTCACTGCGCATCATCAACAACGCCTGGGACCAGGGCATCAACTTCATCGACACCGCTGATGTGTACAACGCCGGACGCAGCGAAGAGATTGTCGGTGAAGCCATTGCCCGCAACCGCCACGACTGGATCCTGGCCAGCAAGGTCGGCTTCGGTCCGGCTGATGGCGTCCCGAATCGCAGCGGTTTGAGCCGCAAGCACATCTTCAATGCCATCGACGCCAGCCTGAGCCGCCTGGGCAGCGATTACCTGGACATCTATTACCTGCACCGCGAAGACCACAGTACGCCGCTGGAGGTTACCGTCGCTGCTATGGGCGATCTGCTGCGCCAAGGCAAGATCCGTCATTGGGGCGTGTCCAACTTCCGTGGCTGGCGCATCGCTGAGATCTGCAATCTGGCCGAACGTATGGGTGTACCAAAGCCAGTGGTCAGTCAGCCGCTGTACAACATCGTCAACCGCCAGGCCGAACCGGAACAGTTTCATGCCGCCGCCTACCACGGTCTGGGGATTGTGCCCTTCAGCCCATTGGCCCGCGGTGTACTCAGTGGCAAGTACGCGCCCAATGCCGCACCGGATGCGGGCAGCCGCGCGGGGCGTCAGGACAAGCGCATCCTGGAAACCGAGTGGCGCTCAGAGTCGCTGGCCATTGCCGAAAAAATCCACGCTTATACCCAAGACAAAGGTGTGGGCATGGTCGAGTTCGCCATTGCCTGGGTACTCAACAATCAGTTGATCAGCTCAGCCATCGTCGGGCCGCGCACCGAGGCGCAGTGGGACACCTACAGTGGTGCGCTGCAGGTCACGATCACAGCTGATGACGAAGCCTTCATTGACTCGCTGGTGATGCCGGGGCACGCCTCCACCCACGGCTACAACGATGTCGCGCATTTTGTCAGCGGACGCCTGCCACGGTAGGCACGTCGATGTATGCAAAAATGCAGATTGAGCCTGCAGTTTTGTCGATTGTACTGGGCAAATTTGCACTGGTAGGATCCGTCGATCCTCTAGCATCTCTCCAGATCGTGACAATTCACCTGGAAAATCAATAACAAAGCAGGGAGACAGCGATGACCGCGCACGTTCAAACGCCGACTGCAGCGCCGATTCTGGCCCAGGTTCGCAACCATATTGGCCACTTGACCCTCAACCGCCCCGCCGGCCTCAACGCCCTGACCCTGGACATGGTTCGCAGCCTGCAGCAGCAGCTCGATACCTGGGCCGGTGATGATCAGGTACACGCCGTGGTGTTGCGCGGTGAAGGCCCGAAAGGCTTCTGCGCTGGCGGTGACATCCGTTCGCTGTATGACAGCTACAAAGCCGGTGAGCGTCTGCACCAGGATTTTTTCGTCGAAGAATACGCCCTCGACTTGTGCATCCACCATTACCGCAAGCCGATCCTGGCACTGATGGACGGCTTTACCCTGGGCGGCGGCATGGGCCTGGCCCAGGGCGCCGAGCTGCGGGTAGTCACCGAGCGCAGTCGCCTGGCCATGCCAGAAGTGGGCATCGGTTACTTTCCGGATGTCGGCGGCAGCTATTTCCTTTCTCGCGTGCCCGGCGAACTGGGCACCTACCTGGGCGTCACCGGCGTGCAGGTGCAGGCGGCTGACGCACTGTACTGCGGCCTGGCCGACTGGTACCTGGACAGCAACAAACTGTCCCTGCTCGATGAACGTCTCGATAGCCTGAAATTCACTGAATACCCGCTCAAGGATCTGCAGGGCGTGTTGGCCAAGCTCGGTACCCAAGTGCTGGACGACGCGCCCCTGGCCAAACTGCGCCCGGCCATCGATCACTTCTTTGCCCTGCCCGAGGTCAGCAGTATCGTGGAACAACTTCGGGCAGTAACCGTCGCCGACAGCCATGAATGGGCCGTGAAAACCGCCGAACTGATGGACACCCGCTCGCCGTTGGCGATGGCTGTGACCCTGGAGATGCTCCGCCGCGGCCGCCACTTGAGCCTGGAAGACTGCTTCAAAATGGAACTACACCTGGACCGACAGTGGTTCGAGCATGGCGACCTGATCGAAGGCGTGCGCGCGTTGATCATCGACAAGGACAAGCAGCCTCGCTGGACCCCCGCGACCCTCGCTGGCCTGAGCCGTTCACGCGTGGATCAATTCTTCGAAGGCCTGTAAGGCCTGGAGTACGCAGATGCAAGACCTAGAACTGACCGAAGAACAGATCATGATCCGCGACATGGCCCGCGACTTTGCCCGTGGCGAGATCGCACCGCATGCCCAGGCCTGGGAAAAAGCCGCGTGGATCGATGATGCCGTGGTGAAGAAAATGGGTGAGCTGGGCCTGCTCGGCATGGTTGTGCCCGAACAATGGGGCGGTAGCTACACCGACTACGTCGCCTATGCCTTGGCCGTGGAAGAAATCGCCGCAGGCGATGGCGCCACCGGTGCGTTGATGAGCATTCACAATTCGGTGGGCTGCGGCCCCCTGCTCGCCTATGGCAGCGCTGAACAGCAACAGACCTGGTTGCAGCGCCTGGCCAGCGGCGAAGTGATTGGCTGCTTCTGCCTGACCGAGCCGCAAGCCGGCTCTGAAGCGCATAACCTGCGTACCCGCGCTGAACTGCAGGGTGATCATTGGGTCATCAACGGGGCCAAACAGTTCGTCAGCAATGCCCGGCGTGCAGGCCTGGCCATCGTCTTTGCGGTGACCGATCCAGAGCTTGGCAAGAAAGGCATCTCGGCGTTCCTGGTGCCTACCGACAACGAAGGTTTTGTCGTCGACCGCAGCGAACACAAAATGGGCATCCGCGCCTCCGACACCTGCGCTGTAACCCTGAACAACTGCCGTATTCCTGCCAGCAACATGCTCGGCGAGCGCGGCAAAGGCCTGGCCATCGCCCTGTCCAACCTCGAGGGTGGTCGCATCGGCATCGCCGCTCAGGCCTTGGGCATCGCTCGCGCAGCGTTTGAAGCCGCGCTGGCCTATTCCCGAGACCGTATCCAGTTTGGCAAACCGATCAATGAGCACCAGAGCATCGCCAACTTGCTGGCCGACATGCAGGTGCAGATCAATGCTGCGCGCCTACTGATCCTGCATGCCGCGCGCCTGCGCAGTGCCGGCAAACCGTGTTTGAGCGAAGCGTCGCAAGCCAAGCTGTTTGCCTCGGAAATGGCCGAGCGCGTCTGCTCCAAAGCGATTCAGGTGCATGGTGGTTATGGATACCTGGAGGACTATCCAGTAGAGCGTTACTACCGCGATGCACGGATTACCCAGATTTACGAAGGTTCGAGTGAGATTCAGCGGATGCTGATTGCGCGGGAGCTCAAGCATTACGCGTTGTAGACGCGTGCTGCGCACGCTTTGCGAGGACCTGTATAAATTAGTGATTGAAACGACAGCAACGCCTGAAGTAAGCTCAGGCTCATCAACTGGAGAGTCCCATGTCGCCATCCACCCTCACTCATGCTCACCATGCAGGTCGCCCGTCGCGTCCGGTGCTGGCTGTGGCCGAGTGCGCGACTGTCGCTCCTGCTGCGTTTTATTTTGGGTATTGGTTTAGCCACAGGCGCCGCTGATACCCACACCGGCGCCCACTTTCAAGGGGCCGCCGATACGAGAATACTCAACCCCCGGTCGGCTCCCCGACCGGGGGTTTTGCTTTTTCAGGCCCCAGAAAACCGAACAGATAACGAGGATTTACCCCATGAACTACGCCACTTACCACCGTTACCCAAGCTTCACTGCCTGGCGATTTAGCCAATCCCGTTCGGGCCAGTCTGCCGCCTCCGATCGGTCCAGCACAGGTGGCATCACCACACAGAATGCCAATCCGGCTCTTTGTCGAACACCTCGATAGGGCCGACCGCGCGGGCCAGAACCCGCCGTCCGCCCAGGGAAAAATCGCCATGCAATCGTCTTCGCTCGCTCTGCCCCTGACCCAGCCTCAAGCGGCCAACAGTGCCGTCAGCCAACGTCTGCCCAGCCCGCATTTGCTCAAGCAGCAGATGCCACTGTCCAATACCCTTGCCCACCAGGTTGAACAGCATCGCCAGGCCGTGCGCGCCATTCTTGAAGGTCGTGATTCACGCCTGCTGGTAATCGTCGGCCCCTGCTCGATTCATGACCCACGCTCAGCCCTGGAGTACGCCGACCGCCTCGCCACCCTCAGTGCCGAGGTCAGCGACCAGATGCTGCTGGTGATGCGCGCCTACGTCGAAAAGCCGCGTACCACGGTGGGTTGGAAAGGCCTGAGCTACGATCCGCACCTGGACGGCAGTGACGACATGCATGCCGGCATCGCCCTGTCCCGCGGCTTGATGCTGGGCATGCTCGAGCGCGGCCTGCCGATTGCCACCGAATTGCTGCAACCGATGGCCGCAGGCTACTTCGACGACTTGCTGAGCTGGGCGGCGATTGGTGCACGCACCACCGAGTCGCAGATTCACCGCGAGATGGTCAGCGGCCTGGGGTTGCCTGTGGGCTTCAAGAATGGCACCGACGGCGGTGTCGCGATTGCCTGTGACGCCATGCGCAGCGCCGCTCATGCGCACCGCCACTTCGGTATGGACGCTCAAGGCTACCCGGCGATTATCGAGACCCTGGGCAACCCGGATACGCACTTGGTGCTGCGCGGCGGTCACCAAGGCCCGAACTACGATCAAGCGAGCATTGCCCACGCCCGCCAAGGGTTGGCAAAAGCTGGGTTGACGGCGCGGATCATGGTCGATTGTAGCCATGCCAACAGCGGCAAGGATCCGCTGCGCCAGCCGGCAGTGTTCGAAGACGTACTGCAACAACGCCTGGCAGGCGACCGCTCGATTGTCGGCATGATGCTCGAAGGCCATCTGTTCGACGGATGCCAGGCCCTGGGTAAGACGCCACTGAAGTACGGAGTTTCCATCACTGATGGTTGCCTGGGATGGGACAGTACCCAAGCCCTGTTGCGCCAGGGTGCAACTGCACTAGCTGATATTGCGCAGGAAAAATCGGTTGTAATCCGGTAGTCTCGGCACTTTCTTGAAAAGGAGTATCTCCCATGGCCAAAGCCACTGCCCGTCACATCCTGGTTGCCACCGAAGACAAGTGCAACGAACTGAAAGCTCAGATCGAAGCCGGTGCCGACTTCGCTGAGATTGCCAAAGCCAACTCGACTTGCCCATCCAGCCGTCAGGGCGGCGACCTGGGCTTCTTCGGTCCAGGTCAAATGGTCAAAGAGTTCGACACCGTGGTGTTCAGCGCACCTGTAAATACCGTACAGGGCCCGGTGAAAACCCAGTTTGGCTACCACCTGCTGGAAGTGACCAGCCGCCAGGACTGAGTCCATCCCTGAACCGGTCCGCTTGGGCCGGTTCAGGCTCTGCGGCCGAAACTGCTAAGCTACAGCCACAATCGTGGGTACAGGTAGTCAGGCCCTTGCAAACCGGTCGCTCCCCTCTTTTCCTCCTGTTCGCTTTAGCCTTGACCTGGGCTCATGCTGCCCTGGCGGCACCTGGCCATGCCCTCACAGTGTATGGCGAGCCACCCCGCTACCCTGCCGATTTTCACCACTTCCAATACGCCAACCCCAACGCCCCCAAAGGCGGCAGTCTACGTCGCTCGGCCATCGAGATCGGCCAGTTCGACCATGTGTTGCCTTATATCGACAAGGGCATTGGCGTAGCCGAGGTCGATGGCTGGCTGTATGCACCGCTGGCCGTCCGTTCCCAGGACGAGCCCTATAGCGTTTATGGGCTTGTCGCTCGCCAGCTGGAACGCGATCCGCAAGGACGTTGGCTACGTTTTTACCTCGACCCGCGCGCACGTTTTGCCGATGGCCAAGCTATTGGTGCTGAAGATGTGCGGTACACCTTCGAGCTGCTGATGCGTGAGGGCAACCTCAAGTACCGCACCCAGTTCGCCGATGTCGAACGGGTCGAGATCGAGGGCCCTCGGCAGATTCGCTTTCACTTCAAGAGCAACCTCAACCGTACCCTGCCACTGGACCTGGCCACCCTGCCGGTGTTGCCCGAGCACTGGTGGAAACACCGTGACTTCGCCAGCGGTGGTGGTTTCGAAGCGCCGCTGGGCAGTGGACCGTACCGTGTTGGGCGGATCGACAATGGCCGCAGCATCACCTTTGAGCGCGACCCGAACTGGTGGGGGCGGGACCTGCCCGTCAACCGCGGGCGCTACAACTTCGACCAACTGCGCATTGAATACTTCGGCGATACCGATGTCGCGCGCCAGGTTCTTCGCGGCGGGGGCTACGACTACAATCGCGAGTTCTCTGCCACCGGCTATTCGATTGGTTACAACAGCCCGGCGCTGGAAAACGGTCGCCTGCAGCGGGCACATCTGGGCAAGGACGCGCCGCAAAGCGCCCAAGGTTTTGTCTTCAACCTGCAACGGCCGGTGTTCAAGGACCGCCGCGTGCGCCAGGCGCTGGCCATGCTCTGGGATTTCGAGTGGAGTAACCGGCAGATGATGCGCAACCTGTACATCCGCCAGCAAAGTTTTTTCTCCAACAGCGCCCTCGCCGCCCGCACCCCGCCCGATGCTGACGAGCTGGCGTTGCTTGAACCATTACGTGGCCAAGTACCGAATGAGGTGTTCAGCCAGGTCTTCGAAGCACCACGCACCGATGGCTCCGGGCTGATCCGCGACAAACAGTTGCAAGCCCTGGCACTGCTTCAGGCGGCTGGCTGGAAGCCCGAAGGCGATCAACTGGTCAACGACCAGGGCGAGCCTCTGCGCTTTACCTTCCTCAACGGTCAGGCCGGTTTCGAGCGCCTGCTGTTGCCTTGGAAACGCAATCTGGCACAGATCGGCATCACCCTCGACATCCGCCGTATCGATGCCTCGCAATACGTCAACCGTCTGATGGCCCGTGATTACGACTTGATCGTAACGGGCTACCCCGTGTCGCCCTCACCGGGTCTTGAGCTGTACAACTATTTTGGCTCGGCGGCCGCCAATGACCCAGGCTCGAACAACTACATGGTCCTGCAGGACCCCGCTGTAGACCAATTGCTCGACGGCCTGGTCAAGGCCAGCAGCCAGGCCGACATGTTGCGTCATGCCCATGCCCTGGACCGGGTACTGCAGTGGAATTACTACTGGATCCCCAACTATTACCCACCGGGATCGTCCACGGTGTGGTGGAACCGCTTTGGCCTGCCCAAGGTGCAAGCGAGCAACGACGAGGGCCTGGACAGCTGGTGGGAAGTCAGCCCCACGGCACTGACCAATGCGCAGATGGCTGAGCGCCTCGAGGAGCAGCCATGACCGCCTATATTTTGCGTCGACTGCTGTTGATCATTCCAACTCTGCTGATCATCCTGCTGGTCAACTTCGTCATCGTCCAGGCCGCACCTGGCGGCCCGGTGGAACAAGCCATCGCCCGCCTGCAGGGCATCGGCACGGGTGCACCAGGGGCCAGCGTGGAAACCGTGCACACCAGCTCGCGCGCCAGCCGCGGACTGGACCCGAAACTGATTGAAGACATCAAACGTCAGTACGGCTTCGACAAATCGGCCCCCGAACGCCTGTGGCTGATGCTCGGGCAATACGCTCGCCTGGATTTTGGCAATAGCTTCTTTCGCGGTGCCAAGGTGACCGACCTGATCCTGGAAAAAATGCCGGTGACGTTGTCGTTGGGCTTTTGGGCGACCTTGATCACCTACCTGGTATCGATCCCCCTGGGCATTCGCAAGGCCATTCGTCACGGTTCAGCGTTTGACGCCTGGAGCAGCAGCCTGATCGTGATCGGCTATGCCCTGCCCTCGTTCCTGTTCGCCTTGTTGCTGATCGTACTGTTTGCCGGCGGCACGTCGTTGAATTGGTTTCCAGTGCGTGGCCTGGTCTCGGAGAACTTCGACCAACTCAGCCTGCTGGGCAAGCTGGCCGACTACTTTTGGCATCTGGTGCTGCCCGTCGGCGCCTTGGTGATCGGCGGCTTCGCCACCTTGACCCTGCTGACCAAGAACGCCTTTCTCAACGAAATCACCCGTCAATATGTCGTTACCGCGCGGGCCAAGGGTTTGAGTGAGCATCGAGTGTTGTACGGCCATGTGTTCCGTAACGCGATCCTGTTGGTGGTCGCGGGTATCCCCCAAGCCTTGATCAGCGTGTTTTTCGCCGGGTCCCTGCTGATTGAGGTGATCTTCTCCCTCGATGGTCTGGGGCGTATGAGTTATGAGGCCGCTGTGTCGCGGGACTACCCGGTGGTGTTTGGCTCGCTGTTCATTTTCACCTTGTTTGGCTTGTTGATCCGTCTAGTCGGCGACTTGTGCTACACCCTGGTCGATCCCCGCATCGACTTCGCCACGAGGGCACATTGATGTTCAGCCTGTCGCCGGTTTCCCGCAGACGCCTGCAGCGTTTTCGCCGCAACCGCCGCGGCTGGTATTCGCTGTGGCTGTTCGGCGCCCTGCTGTTACTGAGCCTGGGCGCAGAGCTGGTGGCCAACGACAAACCTTTGGTCATGGGCTATCAGGGACAATGGTATTTCCCAGCGTTCAAGCGCTACACCGAACAGGAATTCGGCGGCCAGTTGCCGTTCCAGCCTGACTACCGTAGCCAATATGTGCAGCAGTTGATCAAGAATCAGGGCGGTTGGATGCTATTTGCCCCGGTGCCGTTCAGCGCCGACACACCCAACTATGACCTGCAGCAGCCCACACCTAGCCCACCGTCGATGGTCAACTGGCTAGGTACCGATGACCAGGCCCGCGATGTACTGGCCCGGGTGTTGTACGGCACGCGGGTGTCGATTCTGTTTGCCCTGGCGCTGACCTTGATCAGCACGGTAATCGGCATTGCCGCCGGCGCCTTGCAGGGCTACCACGGAGGTTGGGTCGACCTGATCGGACAACGCGTTCTGGAGGTCTGGTCGGGCCTGCCGGTGCTCTACCTGCTGATCATTCTCAGCGGTTTTGTCGAGCCGAACTTTTGGTGGCTGCTAGGGATCATGGCACTGTTTTCCTGGCTGGCATTGGTGGATGTGGTGCGTGCCGAATTCCTTCGCGGGCGCAACCTTGAGTACGTCCAGGCCGCACGTGCCCTGGGCTTGCCCGACAGTGGGGTGATTCTGCGGCACATCTTGCCCAATGCCATGAATGCCACGTTCACCTACCTGCCGTTTATTCTCACCGGCGCCATCACCACCCTCACCGCCCTGGATTTTCTCGGCTTCGGCATGCCGGCTGGCAGTGCCTCATTGGGCGAACTGGTCAACCAGGGCAAGCAGAACCTGCAGGCGCCGTGGTTAGGCTTTACCGCGTTCTTTGCTCTGGCCTTGATCCTCTCACTGTTGGTTTTCATTGGTGACGCCTTGCGCGAAGCCTTCGATCCACGGGCATAATCGCAACCTTTGACCTTCAGGGAGTGGCCCATGCCTGCCAGTGACAGCCTCAAGGATTATCAGCAGGTGCGCCAACTGGCGATCCGTTCGTTGTTCGAAATCATCGAGCAGTCCAGTGAAGGCACCCTGATCGTCGACCGCGATGCGCGCATTGTCTGGATGAACCAACGCTATGCCCGGCGCTTTGGCCTTGAAGATGCCGCCAGTGTTATTGGCCAGCCCTGCGAAAGCGTCATCCCCGGTAGCCTGATGCGCGAGGTGGTGAGCAATGGTCGGCCGGTTCTGCTGGACATGCTCGACACCCCGAAAGAGCCGCTGGTGGTCATGCGCCTACCGGTGCATGACGGCGACGGAGCGTTGATTGGCGCCATCGGTTTTGCCCTGTTCGATGAACTGCGCAGCCTGTCGCCATTGCTCAAGCGCTACGCCAGCATGCAGCAGGAGCTGGCCTCGACCCGCTCGCAGTTGCGCGCCCGCCAGGCCAAGTACAGCTTTGCCCAGTTCATTGGCACCAGTGCCGCCAGCCTTGAGGCCAAGCGCCGCGCCCGGCGCGGGGCCAGCAGTGACTCGGCGGTGTTGCTGCTGGGCGAAACCGGCACTGGCAAGGAGCTGCTGGCCCATGCGATTCATGCCGCCTCAGCACGGGCACACAAGGCATTTGTCAGCATCAACAGCGCCGCCATCCCGGAAACTTTGCTGGAAGCCGAGTTCTTTGGCACAGCGCCCGGCGCCTATACCGGTGCCGACCGTAAAGGGCGCGCGGGCAAGTTGCAACTGGCGGAAGGCGGCACGCTGTTTCTCGATGAAATCGGCGACATGCCGCTGCCGCTGCAAAGTAAATTGCTTCGGGTATTACAGGAGAAAGAATACGAACCGGTGGGCTCCAACCAGATGCTGCGCAGTGACGTCAGGATCATTGCCGCAACGTCCAC
Organism: Pseudomonas sp. UM16; assembly: GCF_050312595.1. Taxonomy (NCBI): domain Bacteria; kingdom Pseudomonadati; phylum Pseudomonadota; class Gammaproteobacteria; order Pseudomonadales; family Pseudomonadaceae; genus Pseudomonas; species Pseudomonas sp. UM16. Next base: position 44,626 of record NZ_JBNPJT010000015.1, read on the forward strand.
CGACCTTTCGGCGGCCATGGCCCGTGGCGAATTTCGTGCTGACTTGTACTACCGCCTGAACGTGCTACCGATCCAGGTGCCGCCGTTGCGTGAACGCCTGGATGACCTGCCGGCGCTGAGCGAAGCCATTCTTGAAGAGCTTGGCAGCCAGCATGAGTTGGATGAAGAGGCGCAAGCGCTACTGAGCCGACATGCCTGGCCGGGCAATATCCGTGAGCTGCGCAATGTGCTGGAGCGGGCAACCTTATTGGCCGATCAACAACGGTTGAGTACGCGCGACCTGCAGGCTGCGCTAGGCACACTGATGCCGCTGCAGGTGCCGGCAGCGCAACTGAGCTATAAACAAGCGTGCGCTACGTTTGAACGGCAGTTGCTGTCCGATACCCTCGCCCGCTGCGCCGGCAATGTGCCGCACGCCGCGCAGCAGTTAGGCTTGGGTCGTTCGACTCTGTACAAAAAACTGGTCGCACTGGGGATCAAGTCTTAATAAAGAAACTCAAATCTCTAAAAAGAGACTTGCATCGTCTCCTGTAGGAGCCGACCTTGCCGGCGATGCAAGGCAACGCTTTGCCAGACTTAGGACTGCTGTGCAGCCCATCGCCGACAAGGCCGGCTCCTACAGGCTCAGTCTCGATATGGAGATATTGAATTCATGACCTTCTATTAAATTACTTTTTTACCTTATATTTCAATCAGTTATAAAACTGGCACGATTCCCGCTATCTCCGGCGATCAACAAAAACAAGATACCCCCAAGGAGACACTCGATGAGTGTGATCATCGCCCTGGCAGCCCTGGCGCTGCTGATGCTGGCTGCTTACCGTGGTTATAGCGTTATCCTCTTCGCCCCCATCGCCGCCCTCGGCGCGGTGCTGCTCACCGACCCTTCTGCCGTGGCCCCAGCCTTCACCGGGGTGTTCATGGAAAAAATGGTTGGCTTTATCAAACTGTACTTTCCGGTGTTCTTGCTCGGCGCCGTGTTCGGCAAGCTGATCGAGCTGTCCGGTTTCTCACGCTCAATCGTTGCCGCGGCGATCCGCTTGCTCGGTACGCGTCAGGCCATGCTGGTGATCGTGCTGGTTTGTGCACTGCTGACCTACGGCGGGGTTTCGCTGTTTGTGGTGGTGTTTGCGGTCTACCCCTTTGCCGCCGAGATGTTCCGTCAGAGCAATATTCCCAAACGCCTGATTCCGGCGACCATCGCCCTGGGTGCGTTCTCCTTCACCATGGATGCCCTGCCCGGCACCCCGCAAATTCAGAACATCATTCCCAGCACCTTCTTCAACACCACCGCCTGGGCTGCCCCCTGGCTGGGCTTGATTGGCACGCTGTTCGTGTTCTGCACCGGCATGCTCTACCTGCAACGCCAGCGCAACAAGGCCCAACGTGCTGGTGAAGGCTATGGCACGGAGCTGCGCAACGAACCGGAAACCGCCGCCGACCTGACACTGCCCAATCCCTTACTCGCGCTCTCACCGCTGCTGCTGGTGGGGGTGATGAACCTGCTGTTCACCCACTGGATCCCGGCCTGGTATGGCAAGACCCATAGCCTCAGCCTGCCGGGCATGAGCGCGCCGGTGCAGACCGACATCGCCAAGCTGACCGCAATCTGGGCGGTCGAGGCCGCACTGTTGCTGGGTATCTTGCTGGTGCTGATAGCCGGCTTTGGCGCGATCAAGAACCGCCTGGCCGAAGGCAGTAAAAGCGCCGTCAGCGGTGCGTTGCTGGCGGCGATGAACACCGCTTCTGAGTACGGCTTTGGTGCGGTGATCGCCTCGTTGCCAGGCTTTCTGGTGCTCGCCGATGCCTTACGCGCCATTCCCAACCCACTGGTCAATGAAGCCATCACGGTGACCTTGCTGGCCGGCATCACCGGCTCCGCCTCCGGCGGCATGAGTATCGCCCTGGCAGCAATGTCCGACAGCTTCATCGCCGCCGCCAATGCCGCCAACATTCCCCTTGAAGTCCTGCACCGGGTCGCTGCCATGGCCAGCGGTGGCATGGACACCCTGCCGCACAACGGCGCAGTGATCACCCTATTGGCAGTCACCGGCCTGACCCACCGAGAGGCCTATAAAGACATTTTCGGTATTACCCTGATCAAAACCCTGGCAGTGTTTGTGGTCATCGCCACCTTCTACGCCACCGGCATCGTCTAAGGAGCATCCCATGCAACTCAACGGCAAAACAGCAGTGGTCACCGGCTCTACCAGCGGCATCGGCCTGGGTATTGCCCATGTGTTGGCGCGAGCGGGCGCCAACCTGATTCTCAATGGCTTCGGCGATGTCAACCTGGCGGTCGCCGAGGTAGCCCGACACGGCGGCAAAGTCGGTCACCATCCGGCCGACCTGAGCGACGTAGTGCAGATCGAAGACCTGTTTGCCTACGCCGAGCGTGAATTTGGTGGCGTCGACATTCTGGTCAACAACGCTGGCATTCAGCATGTCGCCGCCGTTGAAGCCTTTCCGGTCGAGCGCTGGGACGCAATCATCGCCATTAACCTCTCTGCCGTGTTCCATGGCACGCGCCTGGCGCTGCCTGGCATGCGCCAGCGCAACTGGGGGCGGATCGTCAACATCGCCTCGGTGCACGGCCAGGTCGGCTCCACTGGCAAGGCCGCTTACGTGGCCGCCAAGCATGGCGTGGTCGGGCTGACCAAGGTGGTGGGCCTGGAAACCGCCACCAGCAACATCACCTGCAATGCCATTTGCCCGGGCTGGGTGCTGACCCCACTGGTGCAAAAGCAGATCGACGACCGCGCCGCCAGCGGCATCGATGCGCAACAGGCACAACACGATCTGCTCGCCGAGAAGCAACCGTCGTTGGCCTTCGTCACTCCCGAACATCTGGGCGAGCTGGTATTGTTCCTCTGTAGCGAGGCTGGCAGTCAGGTTCGTGGTGCAGCCTGGAACATCGATGGCGGCTGGTTGGCCCAATGACGGGCGGCCCGGGATCTGGCTGCGGCGTCGTCTTTTTTACCTGCAAGGAGGCCTTATGCGCCCAATCCCTTTCACTGCGTTGCTCACCCTGACCCTGGCTGTCGGTACTGCGGTACAGGCTGCCAGCCTCAAGGATGTCGCGCCCTACCCCGAGGCCGAAAAAGGCTTTAGCCGTCAGGTCATCCACTTGCCCCAGCAAGCCGACGAGTCGGCGCTCAAACTGGAAGTCCTGGCGGGCAAAACCCTGCAGGTCGACTGCAACCGTCAGCACCTGGGCGGCAGCCTGCAAGAGCAAACCTTGCAAGGCTGGGGCTACAGCTACTATCGCCTGGAAAAGGTCATGGGCCCGGCGTCGACGCTGATGGCCTGCCCGGACACCACCAACAAGCAAGCCTTCGTACCGGTGGTCGGTGACGGCTTCCTGCTGCGCTATAACAGCAAGCTGCCGGTGGTGGTTTACGTGCCTGAAGGCGTCGAAGTCCGCTACCGCATCTGGACGGCCTCAGAGGACGTGAAGCACGCTACAGTGGAATAAGACGCTGCAGCTACAACAACAGAGGAACGCGGCATGAGTGAAGTGCTCTGGCGCCCAAGCAAGGCGCGCATTCAGGCCAGTCGCATGGATGCCTTTCGCCGCGAGGTCAATCGCCGGTTCGATCTGCACCTTAGCGACTATGACTCATTGCACCGCTGGAGCATCGACCAGCGTGCCGCGTTCTGGCAAACCCTCGCCGAGTTCTTTCACGTGCGCTGGCATCAACCTGGCACACAAGTACTCGACGAGGGCCCACAAATGCCCGATGCCCGCTGGTTCAGCGGCGCCACCCTGAATTTTGCCGAACACCTACTGCTTCGGCGAGACGCGCACCCGGCAGTGATTGCCGTGCGTGAGGATGGCGAGCGACGAATCATCAGCCATGTCGAACTGGCCGAACAGATCGCCGGCTTGCAGCGTAGTTTCCAGGCCGCTGGCATTGGCGCAGGTGATCGCGTTGCCGCCTGTATGCCCAACTCCTGGCAGACCCTGGTGGCCATGCTCGCTTGCACCAGCCTGGGCGCCATCTGGTCGTGCTCCTCCCCCGAGTTTGGCACCCATGGCGTCATCGACCGTTTCGGCCAGATCGAGCCCAAGTTGCTGTTGGTTTGCGCAGGCTATCAGTACGCCGGCAAGACCCTCGAGCAGGTTGACAAGATTAACGAGGTAGTGGCCCAACTGCCGAGCCTTGAACAACTGCTGGTGGTGCCCTACACCCGTACGCATACCCGCAGCGATGAGTTCCACAGCAGTGCCCGCGTCAGCTTGTGGGACGACTTTTACCAGGCTGGCGGCGAGCCGCAGTTCACCCCGCTGCCCTTTGAGCATCCGCTATATATTCTTTACTCCAGTGGCACCACCGGGGTGCCCAAGTGCATCGTCCACAGTGCCGGTGGCGTACTGCTGCAGCACCTCAAGGAACATGGCCTGCACAATGATTTGGGCCCGGCTGACGTGTTGTTCTACTACACCACCTGCGGCTGGATGATGTGGAACTGGCTGGTCAGCGGCCTGGCCGTCGGCAGCACACTGGTGCTATACGACGGCTCGCCCTTGCACCCCGGCCCCGAGCGCTTGCTCGATCTGATCGACGACGAAAAGATCAGCGCCTTTGGCACCAGCGCCAAGTACCTGGCGGCGCTGGAGCATGCGCATGTCCAACCCCGCCTGAGCCATCGTCTGGATTCGCTCAAGCTGTTGCTGTCTACCGGCTCGCCGCTGTCGCCGGAGAGCTACGATTATGTCTACCGCGAGTTCAAGGCGGACCTGTGCCTGGCCTCGATGTCTGGCGGTACCGATATCTGTTCCTGTTTTGTCATCGGCAGTCCGCTGCTAGCGGTACGCCGTGGGCAAATCCAGGGCAAGAGCCTGGGTATGGCCGTGGAGGTCTGGGATGATAACGGCCAGGCGCTGATCGGCGAAAAAGGCGAACTGGTCTGCACCCGGCATTTTCCCGCCATGCCACTGGGCTTCTGGAAGGACCCGCAAGGCGAACGCTTTCATGCCGCTTACTTCAGCCAATTCCCCGGCGTCTGGGCTCAGGGTGACTACGCCGAGCAGACGCCTGAAGGCGGCATGCTGATCCATGGCCGTTCGGATGCGGTGCTCAATCCTGGCGGGGTGCGCATCGGCACTGCGGAAATCTACCGCCAGGTGGAGAAAATCGACGAGGTGCTGGAGAGCGTTGCCATTGGCCAGCGTTGGCACAACGATGTGCGCGTGGTGCTATTCGTGCGCCTGCGCGAAGGCCTGCAGCTCGACCAGACGTTACAGGCGCAGATCCGCGAGGTCATCCGCAGCAACACCACGCCACGCCATGTGCCGGCGGTGATTGCCGCCGTCAGCGATATCCCACGCACCATCAGCGGTAAGATCGTTGAGTTGGCGATTCGCAATGTCGTGCACGGGGAACCGGTGAAAAACACCGACGCCCTGGCTAACCCCGAAGCCCTTGAACAATTTCGTGACCGACCGGAGCTGCGTGATCAGGCATAATGCGCGGTTTTAGCGCGTTACGAAGGTACCTCGAGATGAAAGCACAGGCCCGGCACATTCTGGTCAAAACCGCCGAAGAAGCCGAACAGCTCAAGCAACGCATCGCCAAAGGCGAGGCGTTCGATGTGCTGGCCAAAAAGTATTCGACCTGCCCTTCAGGCAAGCGCGGCGGCGATTTGGGCGAAGTCCGCCCAGGGCAGATGGTAGGCGCCATCGACCAGGTGATTTTCAAAAAACCGCTACGGGTGGTGCACGGCCCGATCAAGAGCAAGTTCGGTTATCACCTGGTCCAGGTCTTCTATCGCGATTGAACCCCCTGCTCAGGCCCGGCGTGCTGCCAATAGACCGATCCCGGCGCAACCGAGCAATGTGGCGCTGACCCGGTTGAACAAGCGCCGTGGCCCAGGCTGGTTGAACCAGCGTTGCAGGTAGGCACCGAGCCAGGCATAAATGGCAATCGCCGCCCATTCCAACAGCAGGAACAAGCCACCGAGCCAGGCAAACTGCTCGGACACCGGCATGGGGCTCGCGACCTGCACGAACTGCGGCAGAAACGCGGTGAAAATCAGGATCGCCTTGGGATTGCCGGCCGCCACCAAAAATTCCTGGCGCGCCAGAAGCAAAGTGCCAGCCTGGCGTACGGTACAGTCACTGGTGCTTGCCACCGGGGCTCGCCACAATTGCCAGGCGATGTAGAACAAATACGCGGCGCCAAGCAACTTGATCGTCAGGAACAGGTACTCGCTGGTGTGCAGCACCACGGCCAGGCCCATGGCCGCCAGAACGATCATCCCGGCGAACGCCAACAACCGGCCGATCCCGGCAACACAGGCAATACGCAAGCCATAGCGGCTGGCATTGTTCAGCGACAATAGATTGTTCGGACCCGGCGCCATGTTCAGGGCGAAGCAGGCAGGTACGAACAGGGCGAGTAACGCCAGGTCCATGAGGGTTCTCCAACAGCGTGAAACGCCAGATTCGGGTCCAGCGCCCCTGTGTGTCAAGGTACAGTTGTGCACAGAAACTGTGTTTACCTGCTGAAGGTTGACTTCTACGGCGCAATGAACTTGCATGTTCATCCCCTTCATTGCCGTCGAGACAACTCATGAGCAGGGTGCAGCACTCGCCACCGCAAGCGGACAAGATCATCCCGCGTGCCACGGAGCAGCACTGCGCCTTCTGGCGTGACCCGGCCCTGCCCTTCGTCGAAAGCCGCCAGGCCTGCCAAAGCCGGGCGTGCTACAAGGCGCACAGCCACCCGACCTTTTCCATCGGTGCAGTTGACGACGGCAGCAGCCTGTTCACTGGCGCCGGCACAGGCCAGAGCCGCCTGCTGCCCGGCACGCTGGTGTTTATCCCAGCGTACTGTGTACACGCCTGCAACCCAGAGCTCGATGCTTTCTGGAGCTATCAAATGGTGCACCTGGATGGCGCCTGGTTGCAGGCCCTGCGCCTGGAGTCTGGCCAGGCGACCCGCGCTGGTGAACCGGCGCGAATAAGCGGTGACGCGGGTCTCTACCAGCGCTTCTGTCGGCTCAACGACATGTTGTTTTCCCACGCAGATACGGCTGCAAAAGAAGCGGCATTAATCGAATTTGTCGGCGACTACGACGCCAGTGCACATCCGCCACTGGCAAGCTCTATGTTGCCGCAGCTACCGCACAGCACGCTGAAGGCCTTGTTGCTGCGCCTTGAAGAGCCAGCCAACCAGCTGTTGACGCTTGGCGAGCTGGCCGCACTGGCGGGCATGGGCCGCTATCAATTGATCCGCGCCTTTCGCGCCGCCACCGGGCTGACCCCACATGCTTACCAGTTGAATCAGCGAATCAACCTTGCGCGTGACTGGCTGCGTCGCGGCACACCCGTGGTGGATATCGCCTATGATCTGGGTTTTGCCGACCAAAGTCATTTCCAGCGCGTATTCAAAGCCCATACCGGCGTGACCCCAGGGCTTTATCGCAACTAAAGCCGTGCAATTTTCTTCAATACCGCCACAGCATCCTGCCCGGACAATGGCCAGCCCTCTTGCTGAAGATTGAGCCTCATGGAGCAGTTTCTGATCGTTGCCGCAACGCATTTTCTTGCCCTACTGTCGCCCGGCCCTGATTTCTTCTTGGTAACACGCAGCGCCATGAGTGCCGGCTGGCGCGTTGCCACGGGTGCTTGCCTGGGGATTGCGCTGGCCAATAGTGCGTTTATCCTGGCGGCCTTTGCCGGCCTCTCGGCGCTACAGCCGCACTGCACCCTGTTTATCGTCATTCAGTTGGCAGGCTGCGCTTACCTGCTGTACATCGGCAGCCTGTTCATCCGCCATGCCGGTAGCAGTTCACTGCACGCAGACGACAACCGCCAGCCGCCAACCCTTCAGGCAACCTGGCGGCAAGGCCTGGGTATGGGCCTGCTGTCGGGGCTGCTCAATCCCAAGAACGCGTTGTTCTACGTCAGCCTGGCGAGCATGGTCAGCCAGGCCAGCCTAGGCTGGAAGTTGTTCTACGGCCTATGGATGTTCAGCGTGGTGTTGGCCTGGGATGTGCTGGTGGCGATGGCCATCGGCAACTTGCGCATAAGGCGACAATTCTCGCGGTATTTGCCATGGCTTGAGCGGGTAGCGGGCGCTGTGCTGATCGCATTAGCGCTGGCGGTGATCATCCACTTGCTGTGGCGTTAACCAGGCTCAGGCTGTTCAGCGCCAGCAGGCTGAAATGACCACGGGACCAACCGCCGGTATCGATGTGCCAGATGTTGCCTAACACTTTCACCTGCTGCAGCGGGGTGTGGCCGACGATCAATGCACGCAAGCCGCTGATAGGGTGGTGATCAGCCACCTGCAGCCGGCGTCGCGACCATTGGCAATATTCCTGAAGTTTGGGCGGCACTTCACCTTGCAGGTGTTCGCACAACTCGGCCCAACTGGCACAAGGGCAGTCGGCATGCAGCACACCGACAGGGCCATCCGCTGTCTCGACTTCCAAAGCCAGCGGCATGCGCGCAAAACGCTCGGCAAAACGACCCTGTTCGGGCGCTGGCAAGTCAAGGAACCAGCCTCCGCCAGCAGCCCGGTACTGAGCGTAATCCAGCCAGCCACCGCTGACATGGGTCACCGCCAGTGCCTCGTGGTTGCCCTGCACCGCATGGAACCAGGGTTGTGCCAGCCAGTGCAGCGCCTGAAGGCACTCCGGCCCACGGTCGACAAGGTCACCGACACTGAACAGGCGGTCTACCGCCGGATCGAAACCGATCGCCCGCAACGCTGCCTGCAGGCGCTGAAAGTGCCCGTGGATGTCACCCACGGCATAATCCCGGCCCCGTGTATTGATGGCAAACCGCTCGATCCGACTCACGCTGTTCTCCCCTCACCAGCGGCTTTGGCAGGCGTACAATAAAAGCTGTGCATACAGTGGCACCTGGAGGTGAATCATGCGCCCTGCCCTGACCTTTGTCGCCTTGAGCCTATTGGCGTCGAGCAGCCTGGCGCAAACGCCGCCAAGCACCTCGGTCGAGGTCAATTACGACAAGCCCGATCACTTTCGCGATGCAAGCCTGAACAGTAACGGCTACGAACGCGGTGCCGACGAGCAGGTGATGAAGGAACTGCGTAGCTACCTGCAGGCACTGGGCAAACGCTACCTGCCGCCCGGTCAGACCTTGCGTATCGATATAACCGATATCGACCTGGCAGGCCGTTACGAACCCTGGCACGCGCAGGCCTACTCAATCCGTTTTATGCGCGACATCACCTGGCCCAGTATTGACCTGCATTACGTGCTGTCGCAACAAGGTCAGACGCTAAGTCAGGCCGATGCGCGCGTGACAGACAAATTCTACTTGCAGCGTCCAGGCCGAAGCACCAGCAATGATCGGTTGTACGCGGAAAAGGCCATGCTCGATGAGTGGTTCCGCAAACAATTCGCGGTGCAACAACACACTTCGTCCTGAACCGATCGATCAGCGCGACAGTCACAACCTGTGTGAACTGTGCAGAGGACACTTCCAATGGTCACTCACTTCAAAGTCGCCGGCCATTTCGCTTGCGGTCACCATGGCAACAACCTGATCTCAACCCGCGAACTCAACCGCGTCAAGTGCCGCAGCTGTCGCAACACCGATGCTTACAAGGACGCACGACGCGAACAGCGTAACGCTGCCCGCCGTGCCGCACGCAAGGCCAAGACGCAACATACCGCCAACGACTGGCGCGCCGCCTGGGTTGAACGTCTGACTGCCATGCCTGGGTTGCAACGCTTACCCCGAGGCTTTCATGACCAGGTTTTTGTCTGATCCCGCCCACACACGCTCCTACTCAATGGTTCGAGCGTGAACTATTCTCAGCACGTTGACACGAGCGTGCTCTTCTCGCGTCGTCATGGCTGGCTTCATTCCTTTCGGGAGAACCGTTATGAGGTATTTGGCAGCGTTAATCGTCGCATTGACCTTCGGCAGCAGTGCCTTTGCCACCGACTGCGACGACAAGATCAAACAGCTGGAAGACATAGCGAAAAGTGATGGTCAAGCCCTTGACGGGGGTAAGGCTGGCGAGTTCCGCGAATTGCTGGAGCAAGCTAAAGAGGCGCAGAAGGCAGGGGATGAGGCGTTGTGCAACTCTTCGGCCGAACGTGCGTTGGGCATCTACAAGGTGGGGCGAAGCAAGTAAGCTGAAACCGTGTTCACCTGCGGCGGGATCTCAACCGCCCCGCCGCAGATGGGTTATCAGACCGGCACACCCAGAATGATAGTCCTTCGAACCACCCGCCAACTCGATCACCACTTCAGCATTGACCGCACCATTAGCGACGCTGAGCACCTTGCCTTGCAGACATAGGTTCAGTCCAATGCATGCCCAAGGCAAGCCCCGCTGCTTGGTCGATCTTCATCCGATGGCTTCGAATTCCGCCACCCGACCAGTCCATTTGTGTTCCAACCGGGCAAAGGCGGGATGTGGATCAGTGCGTCAAGTGGTACAATCGCGCCTTTCAAGCTCGCGCTCGCAGCGCTGGCATCCGTGAACGTCGTCAGTACGACACGCGCCACACCTACGCAACCATGTGCCTAATGGCTGGGATGAACCCCGCGTTCATCGCGAACCAGCTCGGCCATAGCGTCGAGATGTTGCTCTCTACTTACGCAAAATGGATCAGCTCCTCCTCGGATTGGAGGGAGCTGGAGAAGCTGCCGGCTAGAGTCTGATTGGCCCAAAACTGGCCCAAAACAGACGACGGCACCTAAACACACCTCTGGAACCCCCGCAGGATAAGCACTTGATTTCTACCGCTAACATCACCATGCAGTTCGGCGCCAAGCCATTGTTCGAGAACGTCTCGGTCAAGTTCAACAACGGCAATCGCTACGGCCTGATCGGCGCCAACGGCTGCGGCAAGTCGACCTTCATGAAAATCCTCGGCGCCGACCTGGAGCCTTCCGCAGGCCAGGTCATGCTTGAGCCGAACGTACGCCTGGGTAAACTGCGCCAAGACCAGTTCGCCTACGAAGAATTTACCGTGATCGACACCGTGATCATGGGCCACGAAGAACTGTGGCGGGTCAAGGCTGAGCGCGACCGTATCTATTCGCTGCCAGAAATGACCGAAGCAGACGGCATGGCCGTGGCCGAGCTGGAAACCGAGTTCGCCGAAATGGACGGCTACACCGCCGAATCCCGTGCCGGTGAACTGCTGCTGGGCCTGGGTATTCCGCTGGAACAACATTTCGGCCCGATGACCGAAGTAGCACCAGGCTGGAAACTGCGCGTGCTGCTGGCACAGGCACTGTTCTCCGACCCTGAAGTGCTGCTGCTCGACGAACCAACCAACCACCTGGACATCAACACCATCCGCTGGCTGGAAAGTATCCTCACGGCGCGTAACAGCACCATGATCATCATTTCCCACGACCGTCACTTCCTCAACAGCGTGTGCACGCACATGGCTGACCTGGATTACGGTGAGCTGCGTCTGTTCCCAGGCAACTACGACGAGTACATGACCGCCGCGACCCAATCGCGCGAGCAGCTGCTGTCGGACAACGCCAAGAAGAAAGCCCAGATCGCTGAGCTGCAGACCTTCGTCAGCCGCTTCTCGGCCAACGCCTCGAAAGCCAAGCAGGCTACTTCTCGCGCCAAGCAGATCGACAAGATCCAGCTGGCCGAAGTCAAGCCATCGAGCCGGGTCAGCCCGTTCATCCGCTTCGAGCAGAACAAAAAGCTGCACCGTCAGGCCGTGACCATCGAAAAGCTGTCCAAAGGCTTCGACGGCAAGACCCTGTTCCAGAACTTCAGCTTCACCGTTGAAGCCGGCGAGCGCGTAGCGATCATTGGCCCGAACGGTATCGGCAAGACCACCCTGCTGCGCACCCTGGTCGGTGAGCTGGGCCCGGATGCCGGTGCGATCAAGTGGACCGAAAGCGCGGAGCTGGGCTACTACGCTCAGGACCACGCCCACGACTTCGAAGACGATGTCAGCCTGTTCGACTGGATGGGCCAGTGGACTCAGGGCGAACAGATGATCCGTGGCACCTTGGGGCGCATGCTGTTCTCCAACGACGAGATCCTCAAGTCGGTCAAAGTGATTTCCGGTGGTGAGCAAGGCCGCATGCTGTTCGGCAAGCTGATCCTGCAAAAGCCAAACGTGCTGATCATGGACGAACCGACCAACCACCTGGACATGGAATCGATCGAGGCGCTGAACCTGGCGCTGGAGAACTACCCAGGCACGCTGGTGTTTGTCAGCCACGACCGTGAGTTCGTATCGTCCCTGGCCACTCGCATCATCGAGCTGAGCCCGAGCGGCGTAGTGGACTTCAGCGGTACCTATGATGACTACCTGCGTAGTCAGGGTGTCGTGGTCTAAGCACGCATTGCATCTGCCAGCCCCACAGCACCTTGTGGGAGCTGGCTTTGCCAATGAACGTTAAAAAATAGATAGCCTGCTTTCTTTTATCCGCGCCGCCAGCGATCATGGGCCTTCTCCCCCGCCCGCCAGCGAACAAGCTCATGTCCGCGTTACAACCTGCCCCTGTCAGCACCCTCTCGATCACCCTGCAAATTCTGTCGATCGTCTTCTATACCTTCATTGCCTTCCTCTGCATCGGCCTGCCGATCGCGGTGTTGCCTGGCTATGTGCATGACCAATTGGGCTTCAGCGCCGTCATCGCCGGGCTGACCATTGGCTTGCAGTACCTGGCCACCTTGCTCAGTCGCCCGTTTGCCGGGCGGGTGGCCGACAGCAAGGGCACCAAGCAGGCGATCATCTATGGGCTGCTCGGCATTGCCATCAGCGGCGTGTTGACCTTCGTCTCGGCGATAACGGTCAATGTGCCGCTGCTGAGCCTCCTGGTGCTGCTTGTCGGGCGCCTATTCCTGGGCCTTGCCCAGGGGTTGATCGGGGTAGCCACCTTGAGTTGGGGGATCGGTGCGATGGGCGCCGAGCAAACCGCGCGGGTCATTTCCTGGAACGGCGTTGCCTCCTATGGCGCTATCGCCATCGGCGCGCCACTGGGCGTGATGGTCGCCGATCAGTTGAACTTCGCTACCCTGGGCCTGATGTTGACGGCATTGGCGCTGCTGGCACTACTGGTGATCCGCAACAAACCGTCGATGCCGGTGGTGCGTGGTGAGCGCTTACCGTTCTGGTCCGCCTTCGCCAGGGTCGCGCCGTGCGGTATGGGCCTGACCCTGGCCTCGATCGGCTACGGTACCCTGACCACCTTTGTCACCCTGTTCTACCTGGAGCAAGGCTGGACTGGCGCAGCCTGGTGCCTGAGTATCTTTGGCCTGTGCTTTATTGTTTCGCGGTTGTTGTTCGTCAACGCGGTCAGTCGCTTTGGTGGTTATCCCGTGGCCATTGCCTGCATGAGCACTGAAGCCCTGGGCCTGGCCTTGCTGTGGCTTGCCCCTAACCCGGCGCTAGCGCTGGTGGGTGCCGGGCTCAGCGGTTTTGGCCTGTCACTGGTCTATCCTGCACTCGGGGTGGAGGCGATCAAACAAGTGCCGGTGTCCAGCCGCGGCGCAGGCCTAGGCGCCTATGCGGTGTTTTTTGACCTGGCCTTGGCCATCTCCGGGCCGCTGATGGGGGCGATCGCCCTGCACCTGGGCTACGCCTGGATCTTCTGCATTGCTGCCTTGCTGTCGCTAACCGGAGTTGGCCTGACGCTGTTGCTGGCGCGCCGCCCTGCGGTCACTGCTCAGCCGTGATCTGCGCCTTACCAGGTTGACTCAGGGTGCGGGTGAAAAAATGCGCAGCGTCAGCCTGCAATGACCGATGAATACCTTCGCGATCCACGCCTTGCGGGTCATCGCACAGTGCCGCCATGTGCTGGCGTTGTTCATCATCGCACGCTGCCATAAAGACAAAATGCCCGGTAGTTAGGCGTCACCGGCTGCTTGCGCGCCAAGGCCTGAGCGTTCTTGTCGATGGCTACTAGCTGGTCGTGATCACCGTTATAGATCAATGCCGGTATCTTGACCCGAGCCAACGCGTGGCGACCGAACATCAAACTCAAGGGTGCCATCAGCAGCGGGTAGCGGCCGCGCATCCAGCGGATCGGCAAACACCATGCGGTGCAGTCCGACGCTCCAGCGCGGCACCGGCTCAGCGTTGGCCACCGCGACAACGCCAAGCCAGCCGAGGATCATAAACGCAGCGAATGTGCGCATTGGCGTCACCCTGCCCGGCTGATGATCCAGCATAAAGCCAGGCTGCGCGACGCAGATGAACGCTCAATGAAAAAACCGACAGTAAACAGAGTCTGCTGTCGGTTTTGGTAGCGCGCTGGCGATTATTACGCCACTGCAAACAGCTCGTTGCCGATCTGTGCTTGCGCTGCGCTCATGGCATTGTTGCGATGCTCTTCGCCATAGGCCAGGCCGTGGGCACGAACGATTTCCAGGTCGGTGACACCGATGAAACCGAGGAAAACCTTGAGGAACTCTTCATGCCCGACGCCAGTTGGTTGACCGGCATGCAGGCCACCGGCGGTGGACACCAGGATCACTTTTTTGTCACCGCACAGACCTTCAGGGCCAGCTTCGGTGTAGCGGAAAGTCTGGCCAGCAACGGCGACGCGGTCGATCCAGGCCTTGAGTTGGGTCGGGACAGTAAAGTTGTACATTGGTGCGCCAATCACTACCGCGTCGGCGGCGAGGAATTCTTGCAGGGTTTCGCTGCTCAGTTGAGCTTCATGCTGCTGCGCGGCATCGCGCATCGCTTCCGGGGTGCCAGCAGCCACCAAGGTAGCGGCAGAGAAATGGCTGATGGCATCGGCAGCCAGGTCACGATAAACCACTTCAAGGGAAGGATCGGCGGCTTTCCAGGCGTCAACCACGCTACGGCTCAGTTGGCGGGAGGCGGAATTGTCGCCCAGGATGCTCGAATCGATATGCAACAGTTTCATGGGACTCTCCTGAATGAAGACCGCATCTGGGCGATCACGATGAGGAGAATCCTACCTGGACGGCGAATAGCTGATAAGTCAGCAAAAATGCGTTAGTTTGTCCTACTGACAGGACAATGGTGAACACCATGCAAGACCTCAATGACCTCTTCTACTTCGCCCGGGTGGTCGAAGCCGGTGGTTTTGCTGCTGCCGGACGCCTGCTCGGGATCCCCAAGTCGCGCCTGTCACGGCGCATCGCCGAACTCGAAGAACGTCTAGGCGCGCGCCTGTTGCAGCGCACCACCCGCCAGCTAAAGTTGACCACCGTGGGCGAGCGCTACTTGCGCCACTGCCAGGCCATGTTGCTGGAAGCGGAAATGGCTGACGAAGCCGTGGCCAGCATGACCAGCGATCCACGGGGGCGCTTGCGGGTGTCGTGTCCAGTGGGGTTGGCTCATTCATTGTTGCCGCAAGTGATCAGCCGCTTTCTCCAACGCTATCCGTTGGTTCAACTGGACATGGTACTGCTCAATCGCCGGGTCGATCTGATCACCGAAGGCATTGATGTGGCCCTGCGCGTGCGCGACCTGGGCGATGAGGACCCGGCGCTGGTCACTCGCCGCCTACGCCAGGCTCAGATGTACCTGGTGGCGGCGCCCGATTTCGCCGCACTCCACGCGCCACTCAAGCCCGATGACCTCAATGGTTTGCCAGTGTTGGGCGCGGTGGACGCTGATCGTCTGGTCCATCTGCGTTTGCTCGATGCGCATGGTCATAAGCACGAACTTGCCCTGGAGGCACGCCTGGCCATTGACGATTTTGTCGTGCGCAAACAGGCCGCTATGGATGGCTTGGGCTTCACCGTCCTGCCGATCATGCATTGTGAGGAGGAACTGGCCCGTGGCGAACTGGTTCGACTGCTGCCAGACTGGTCGCTGCCGGGGGGGTATCTGCAAGCGGTGTATCCGCATCGGCGCGGCCTTCTACCCGCTGTGCGAGTGTGGATCGACCATTTAGTGGAATCGTTTGCCGAGTGTGGGGAGCGTTATGTCTAAGGGAAAAATCAATCCGGACCAGGTAGCGGACTTCTGTCTGAGCCTGCCCGGCGCACGCGAAGACTATAAATGGGGTGGCGTGCGGGTGTTCTCGATTGCCGGCAACAAGATGTTCGCGGTGCTGGATTTAGCCGGCGCAGGCTTGTCGTTCAAGGTCGACAGCGAGCTGTTCCTCGGTTACGCCGACCGTCCCGGCATGCGCCCGGCACCGTACCTGGCACGGGCACACTGGATCAGCATGGCGCCACCCTACCCGATGGCTCGCGAGGAGCTTTGCGACCTGCTGCAGCGCTCCCACCAGTTGGTGGTCAGGCGCCTGCCAAAGCGCCTGCAACCGGGCCTGCTTATCTGAGCAGCGGCCCCAGGGCGCTGCCCAGCCAACGGCCACCCAGCAGCAAGTGATCGATCCAGAACAGCTGATGCAGGGCAACGATGGCCCAGAAGCTCAGTTGAAACGACAGCTTCCGGGTTTTGTGCCGAAACGCCTGCTGAGCCAGCAAGGCCCCCGGCCAACCACCACACAACTCACTGGCGTGCAGGACGTTTTCCGGGGTTCGCCAGGCGCGGGCGCGGGCCTGATGCTTGTCCCGCCAATACAACGTAAAGCTGACCAGGCTGACCAATGGATACGCCACAGCGGGTATCCACGATTGGCCACTGAGCAGCATCTGCAGCGCACCAGCAAACGGCAGCAAACACAGGCCGACGAACACCAGCAGTTTACTGCGTGGATGCTGGACCGCACCGTTAGCACTAACGGCGCGGCGCACGGAAGGTTGTGGGCGGCTCATTGGCTCAACCGTGCGCCGTGGCCCAGTCGACCACACCGAACTGCCAGGTAGCGAGGATGATCAGACCAAAAACAATCCGGTACCAGGCAAACATCGCATAACTGTGGTTGGCGATGAAACGCAGCAGGCCGCGGACCGCGATCATGGCGAAGATGAACGAAACCACGAAGCCAATGGCGAACACTGGAAAGTCATCCGGCTGGAACAGTTCGCGGTACTTGTAGCCCGAGTACACCGCGGCGCCGACCATGGTCGGCATGGCCAGGAAGAACGAGAATTCGGTTGCCGCCTTGCGTGACAGGCCAAACAGCAAGCCACCGATGATGGTCGATCCGGACCGCGAAGTGCCCGGGATCATTGCCAGGCATTGGGTAAAGCCGATCTTCAGAGCGTCGCTCCAGCGCATGTCATCGACCTGCTCGACTTGCACCACATGCTCGCGGCGCTCGGCCCAAAGCATGATGACCCCACCGATTACCAATGCGGTGGCAACCGTGATGGGATTGAACAGGTACTCATGGATCAGGTCGGCAAACAGCACGCCCAACACCACCGCCGGCATGAAGGCAATCAGCAGATTGGCGGTGAAGCGTTGCGCCTGACGCTCCTTGGGCAACCCCAGGACCACGTCGAAGATCTTGCGTCGAAATTCCCACACCACCGCCAGGATCGCACCCAGCTGAATGATGATGTTGAAGGCCATCGCCCGCTCACCACCGAAATTGATCAGGTCGGCGACAACGATCTGGTGCCCGGTACTGGAAATTGGCAAGAACTCGGTCAAGCCTTCGACAATACCCAAAATGACGGCCTGCAGGCCGGTCCAAAGATCCATTATTCCCCCACGAAGCGATGCCGATGGCCCGCCCCCGTTGTAGTTTCCATAAGCCAAAGCCAGTTCGAATGCCCGGTCGTTATACAGCGACAGTTGGTCGCAAAGTCGGCAGAAAAGTTCAGCCGCCCTTCAGGTTTGTCCCGACCGGGCCGAAATCCTATCAGACCTCTCGTATAAACGCTGCTGGTCGCCACTACACACCTCGTAGGAATCAGGCACTTAGGCCTTGGTCGAGTAGGTAGCGGGGGAAAAGCATGCTGGTATGCACAGGACAATAAAAAGAATTCGGGGTGACCGTTCCATGAAGACTCTACGCAATATGTCGATCAGCCGCCGCTTGTGGCTGATTCTGGTAGTGGCGGTAGTGATGCTGTTGACCTTGGGCCTGCTGATGCTCAGGCAGATCCACGGCGATCTGTACCAGGCCAAGGCCGAGAAAACCCGTCATGTGGTGGAAACCGCCGCCGGCGTACTGACCTATTACCAAGGCCTGGAAGCTGCCGGCAGCCTGAGCCGCGAGGCGGCCCAGCAACAGGCACTAAGCACCGTGCGCGGCTTGCGCTATGACCAGAACGACTACTTCTGGATCAACGACCTGGGGCCGAAGATGATCATGCATCCGGCCAACCCCAAACTCGACGGTCAGGACCTTTCCGCGGTGCGCGACCCGGACGGCTTTGCCGTGTTCAACGAAATGGTCACCCTGGCCAAGGCGCAGGGCGCAGGCAGTATCGACTATCGCTGGCCCAAGCCCGGCGCCAGCGAGCCGGTTGAAAAGACCTCCTACATCCAATTGTTCAAGCCTTGGGGCTGGGTCATTGGCTCAGGTATCTATATCGATGACATGCACAACGAATTTCTGCGCCAGCTGCGTGACGCCTCGCTACTGGGATTGGGAATCGCCCTGGTCATGACGCTATTGGTGGTAGTGATTGCCCGCAGCATCTCGCGCCCCTTGCAGGAGGCGGTGGACGCCATGGCCATGATCGCCAGCGGCGAGAGTGACCTGACCCGCCGCCTGGATACCCATGGCCGCGATGAAGTCACGCTGTTGGGCGAACACTTCAACCGTTTCACCGGTAAGTTGCAGGGCGTGATCGGCCAATTGCAGGGGGTCGCGCAGGCGCTCGGGCAATCGGCGGTGGATGTCGGCAACAATGCCAATCAGGCGCAACAGCACAGCGAGCAGCAATCGGCGCAGATGGAGCAAGTGGCCACGGCGATCAACGAAGTGACCTATGCGGTGCAGGATGTCGCGCGCAATGCCGAACAGGCTTCAACTGAAATGCGCGATGCCCAGCACCGTGCCGAACAAGGCCAGCAAAGCATCCACGGTAGCCTGCAGCAGATCGATCAACTGTCCACCACCATTGATGAAGCGGTCCAGGTCATTCAAACCTTGGCCAGCCAGAGCACGCGGATCGGTAGTGTGCTGGAAGTGATTCGTTCGATCGCCGAACAGACCAACCTGCTCGCGCTCAACGCTGCCATCGAGGCGGCACGGGCGGGCGAACAAGGCCGTGGCTTTGCCGTAGTCGCCGATGAAGTGCGCCTGTTGGCCCAGCGCACCCAGCAATCGACGGCAGAAATCCAGAGCATGATCGAACATTTGCAAGGCCAGTCCGAGGCGGCGGTCAAAGCGATCGATGCCAGCAGCTCAGCCTCGCGCCAGACCATCGAGCGGGCCAACGAAGCGGGTGTCAGCCTCGATGCGATCAGCCAGGCGCTGCATAACCTCACTGCGCTTAACGCCTCGATTGCCAGTGCGACCCTGCAACAGTCCCATGTCGTCGAAGACATCAACCGCAGCGTCACCGATACCGCCGACCTCTCACGTCAGACCGCAATGGCCGCGCAGCAGTCGAGCAATGCTGGCATGGCATTAAATCAATTGCGCGAACAACTGGATCGCCTGTTGGGACAGTTCCGGGTTTAACCCTGACCGCCGGCAAGGATCGCGCCCTGTAGGCGCCGGCCTTGCCAGCGATAGGCTGCAGCGCAGCCCCAATAATGTACAATCCCCGCCCTCCCCCGAACCTGCCAAGGAACGCCGATGTCCGGCCTCGAACTGTTCGCCGCCGTGCTCGGCGTTATCGCCGTGTGGCTCACGACCAAACAGAACCCCTGGTGTTGGCCCATCGGCCTGGTGATGGTGCTGCTCTACAGCTGGGTGTTCTTTGAAGTGCGCCTGTATTCGGACATGCTCCTGCAACTGGTCTATGCCGTATTGCAACTCTACGGCTGGTGGCAATGGACGCGCCCGGACCAGCAGCGCGAAGCCCGCCGGGTGACGCATCTGGACACCCAACCGATGCTGTTTAGTCTCGGCCTGGGTGCCCTTGGCAGCTTGGCCCTGGGCGCCGCCATGGCCACCTGGACCAATGCCGCGCAACCCTGGCTGGATGCGGCGCTCACCGCGTTCAGCCTGGTCGCGCAGCTGTGGATGGCGCAAAAGCGTGTGCAGTGCTGGCCGCTGTGGATCGTGCTGGACGTCATTTTTGTCGGCCTGTTTCTTTATAAGGCGCTGTACCTGACGGCTGCGCTCTACGCGCTGTTCACCCTGATTGCCGTGCAAGGCTGGCGTCAATGGCGGCGCGACCCGGCGCTGGTCAGCGCATGAAAGTCCTGGTACTGACCGGCCCTGAATCCAGTGGTAAAAGCTGGTTAGCGCAAGCGATTCAAGCCAAATTTGGCGGCATATTGGTCGATGAGTACGTGCGGCACTTTATCGACAGCCAAGCCCGCGACACCTGCTACGCTGACATTCCAGCAATAGCACTGGGCCAGTTGGCATGGGAAGACGCCGCGCGCGCCAAACAACCGTCGCTGTTGATTCTCGATACGCATCTATTAAGCAATATGCTTTGGAGTCGCACGCTGTTTGGCGATTGCCCGGCGTGGCTGGAAGATGCGTTATTAACGCGCCATTACGACCTGCACTTGCTGCTCAGCCCGGAGGCCATCGCCTGGCACGATGACGGCCAACGCTGCCAGCCAGAGCTGGCCGAGCGCCTAGCGTTTTTCCAGGCCACCCATGCCTGGCTTGAACGCCACCACCAGCCTTATCAAGTGGTGCAAGGCGATTGGGATCAGCGCAAATGTGCAGCCTTTGCGGCAGTAAGCCGCTTGCTCAACATTTGAGCCGCCCCTGCCCGCTGCACAACTGTCCATTCCTGAAACACTTCTCCCGGTGCAAAACCGCGAGTTAGAGCGGCCAGAGCATCACAGCGCAAAAGTGTTAACTCGCTGAAACAGCCGTTGCGCGAGCGCCTTGATGAGCAATGGCGCACGCAGGGTCGACACTTCTACGTCGTCTCTGTCTCAGCGGTGTTACAGCTTTTTCTGACTATGGCGACAAATAAAATCAAGCCCTTGTTTTTCAATAACAAATAGAAACCGGCACACCTTCTGCTCTCTTCCTCGCAGCGCTGAACAGGGACAGCGCACTGAAGAAGGAACAGCCATCGTGGGAAAATTTGACAAAGGCATCTTTTGCCTCCTGCTGGTCGGATGCGCGGTGGGTTCAAGCTTCAGCTTGCCTGTCCAGGCCGAGAACGGAATCGTCGTGATTACCCGCGATGTGCAACCGCGCAACGCCATGCGTCCGCCCCTCGCCCCCGACCCCTACCCGGTCACCGTCAACACCAATCCGTCTGCCCAAATCCTCAGACAAACCAACGAATTGAGTGATGGTGATTTTGCCGATATCACCAGCGGTGCAGGCATCAGCTCGTTGATCACGCAACAGACCAACAACCTCGGTGCCAATATCAACAACCAGACCCAACTGCCGAACCTGGCGGGGGGGCGTGGTACTGGCTCCGGCAATGGCATCTCCAACATGGTCAATTCGAGTGTGCAGAAAGGCCTGGCGCCCCTGCAAATCCTGACCGGAGGCAAGTGAGATGAGGTACACGCTGCTGATTCTGGCCACGTTCTGCAGTACACCGGCCTTCGCTCAACCCCCCGTGATCAATAACGCCACCATCGACAGCTCCGGTAAGCAATACCAGGGCAACCTCGCGGTCAACCAGGCTGCCGGCGATCAACAGCAACAGGCCAACGCTCGCGCCATCGCCGTTGGCCACAACGCCAGCGCGAGCACCCAGATTCGCCAACGCTTGCGCACCCAGGTCGACCCCGCCATCGCCGCCCGCTCCGCCATTGAGGGCGATGCCTTCAGTCAAGGCAGCGGTGTAGTCGGCGTCAACCAGAGCTCAGGTGCCAGTAACCAGCAAGCCAACGCACTGAGTATCAGTCTCAGTGAACAACCGCAAAGTATCGACGACAGCGTCCTCATGCAACAGAACGTGGCGCTGCTCAACAACTCCGATGCAACTGCTTCTGCACCTGGCTATCGCCAGATCACTACCAGTGATCAGGCATTCACCGGTAGCCGTGGGGTGATTCAGTTGAATCAGAGCGCCGGGGTGGGAAACCGAACTGCCAATACCCTGAGCGTACGGGTCGCGGACTGACCCAAACAGGTAAGAACAACACTTAACCTAAAATAAAGTACGGAGAATCACCATGAAACCCTCGATGGCAATCAAGCCTCTGGTTTTCGCAATTGCTGCGGTCATGGCTGTTGCTGTACAAGCTGGGCAGAACGATCGGCGTGGGAATGGCCACCATCACGGTGGCAGCAACCACACCCCTCCTCCAAAAATGGTCCCTATCAATGCGACCGCCGGAGCCTACGATAGGCAAAGCAGCACCAACAACCGCATCCTCAACGAAGGCACCATCAACGCAGCCGAGATGAACGAGTCCGCTTCGGGCACCAGCGGCAACGTCGGTGTCAACGTCGCGGCGGGTGCTGGCAACCAACAGGACAACGCCGCCGCTATCGCCAACGCTGCCTCCGACGCCAGCGCCATCGATAACAGCTTCGTGTTCGGTACCTCCGAAGCCACCGCCAACGTCAGGCAATACAGCAACAACAACAAGGTCTTAAACTACGGCTCTACAAACTCTGCTGTGATGAACGGGTCCGGCAGTGAAGGCAGCGGCAACATGGGCATCAACATTGCTGGCGGCGACCTTAACCAGCAAAAAAATACCATGGCCATTGCCAACACCAATGCCCCGCTGGGTAATGCAACAGCCACTGCTTCGGCCAATCAAAGTGGCCCTGGCCTGGTGGTTGAAAACAGGGCCGATCGGACCTATCGCGTCGATACACTGACGTTCACCACCACCAAGAGCGGTTCGTCCTCCCGCGAAGGGACCTTGGACGCCAGCATCGACAGAAGCTCCTCTGCGAGCTCGAGCGAAAGCGGCTCATGGAACACCGGATCCAGCGGATCCAATAGCTGGAATGCCAGCGGCTCCAACAGCTCGTCGGCCAGTGGATCCAACAGCTCGTCGGCCAGCGGTTCGAACAGCTCGTCTTCCAGTGGTTCGCTCAACGCGTCTGCCAGTGGGACCAACAGCTCGTCGGCCAGCGGTACCAACAGCCGCGATCACAGCTCTAGCTCCAATACCACACTGTCCGCTTCGCTGGATGCTTCTGTAGGAGCCAACCAGTCCTCTACCCGTACCTTCAACGATAACGAGTTCACCCGCAGCCAAAGTGCCGACGCGTCTATTAATGCAAACCTCGATGCATCGATCGATAGATCGCATGAATCCTCGTCGAACTCTTCGTTCGACCGGACCCGCGACTCTTCGTTTGATCGGTCGCTGGACGTCTCGTTCGACAAGTCGCGCGAATCTTCGTACGACAAATCCCGCGAGTCTTCCTACGATAAGTCGCGCGAATCGGCGTTCGACAAGGCTTTCGAGTCTTCGTTCGAGAAGTCGGCCTCCGCTTCGTACGACAAAGCCAAGGAATCTGCTTCCGAGTCCTCGGATAGCATTTCCAAGAGCTACAGCGAGGCTGACTCGTTTGAGCTGAGCAACACCATCTCGTTCCAAGTGCTGACCCCAACCGGCTGGGCAAACCCTGTAACCAACACTGCAACCCTCAATGGTTCGGTGAATGGCGGCAGTGGCAACCTCGGCGTCAACGTGGCTGCCGGTGTCGGCAACCAACAAAGCAACTCGCTGGCCATTTCCAACCAATCGTTCTGATTGGCATGGCCTGGAGGCCCCCTTCGGGGGGCCTTTTTTCAACAGAACCAGAAGGCGTCCGATCATGCGTGTTATCGCCTTGGCATTTTTGCTTTGCGTGGCCAGTCTGAGCGAAGCGGCGCAGATGCCACTGTCCGTGCTACCGGGCGGTGCGGTGGTGTTCAAGCCGATCCAGAGTGTTCGCGAGCGCAAATTCGCCGACCTGGTGCAACAGAAAACCGACTTCAGCTGCGGCGCAGCAGCGCTGGCGACCATTCTGCGCCAAGCCTATTGGCTGGACGTGGATGAAGAGCAGATCATCGAAGGCATGCTCGCCCACGCCGATCAGGACCTTGTGCGGGTCCAAGGCTTTTCGATGCTCGACATGAAGCGTTACGTAGAAAGCCTTGGCATGCGTGCCCGTGGCTACCGGGTTGCCGCCGAGACCTTGCACAACATCCGTATTCCGGTGGTGGTACTGATGGACATCCGTGGCTACAAGCATTTTGTGGTCATGCAAAAAGTCGACAACGGCTGGGTGTATATCGGTGATCCGGTCCTCGGCCACAAACGCTACAAAATCGATGACTTTATCAACGGTTGGAACGGCATCATCTTCGCCATCATCGGCAAGGGCTACGACAAAACCAACGCCTTGCTCGACCCGCCCCAACCACTGACCGCCAAGAACCGCATCAACAATTTCACCCCGGTGCAAGACGCGGATTTGATGGATTTCGGATTCATCCAAAGCGACTTCTTCTAATGACAAGGGAGCACGACGCTCCGGGAGCATCCCATGAAGACTCCAATCTGGCTCGCCGTGGTTTGTCTGGCCGCCAGTCTGCCGACTCAGGCACAGACATTCACCCCCATCGAACTGAAAGACCAGGAACTGGCGAACCTGCGCGGTCGCTACATCATGCCAGGGCGGGTGATCAGTTTTGGCATTGTCATGAGCAGCACTTGGCAAAATGCCAAGGGTGAAGTGATCGGCGCCACGTCCACCATGCAAATTCAACAATCGACCATCAAGCCACAGTTTTATGTGTCGATGATCGACGAAAAAGGCAATATCCCGGGGCGTTCGCAAGGCGCCGGCACCGGCACCGGTACCGTTACCGGCGGCAGAGGCCTGAACAGCACCGAAGGTGTCACCCAAGTCGTGCGTGCGGCTGGCGACAACAACACCGCCTACAACAACGTTGATATCAATGTCAGCAAAGCCAACCAAGCGCCAGTGACGCAACAGCAAGGCAAGCCGCTGGCCGCTGGCACAACCATGCTTGGCGCAAACGGCGCCGGCTCGCTGAGCGTCTCCTCCAGCGGTAAGGGTGTGCAACTGAACATCATCGCCAACAACAACCAGGGCAGTACCGTTCAGCGTCTGGCCCAAGGTGGGCTGATGCAGAACACGACGCTGCTTGGCGGTGGCAACCAGGTCAGAAACTTCACCTCCCTCAACGTCGTGCTGCGTGAAAACGTGCCGACCGCAGGCTCGCTGAACGGCAACCTGGACCAGCTCAAAGGTCTTCGCACTCTCGGATTCTGATCTACGCTCAGTCTCATCAAATGCAGTTAGAAGGGACGGCTAACCCATGCACCGATTGGTAATGTTCAGAGCTATCGTTGTTTTGAGTAGCCTGGCCCCGTCGACATTGCTATACGCAGCAACGGACCCCCAGGTCGAAGCACTAAAACAAGAACTCATGGAGTTGAAACAGCGTTACGAAGCCCAGCAGAACGCGCTGATGGTGCTTGAACAGCGCGTTCGCCAGGTCGAAGAAGCACCAACGACACCGGCCCCCAAACGTTTAACCAAGTCGCCCGCCGAAACGGTCAAGGGTGGCCAGTCTGTAGCCGCCGGTGCACCGGGCACCACGGGCAGCTCATACGGGCAATCGCTCAAAGAGGATTCGGAACCGGCGCAAAGCGTCTCCAACCTGTATGACGAGGCCAGCGGCTTCTTCGGTGGCGGCAAGTTCAGCGTCGAAACCGGCCTGACCTACACGCACTACGACACCCGCGCCTTGGTCCTCAACGGGTTCCTGGCGCTGGACTCGATCTTCCTCGGCAACATCAACCTCGACCGCATCAAGGCCGATAACTGGACTTTGGACCTGACCGCCCGCTACAACCTGGCGCAACGTTGGCAGTTCGATATCAACGTTCCGGTGGTCTACCGTGAATCGACCTATTCTTCTGGTGGCGCAGGGGGTGCCGGGCCTGTTTCATCCGACGCAACGGTCACCCGCGATCCGACCATCGGCGATGTTAACGTCGGGGTCGCCTACAAGTTCCTCGATGAGTCAGAGAACCTGCCCGACGCAGTGTTCACGCTGCGCGTCAAGGCACCAACCGGTGATGATCCTTACGGCATCAAACTGGTCAACGACCCCACCAACGACAACCTGTCAGTACCTGAATCTCTGCCCACCGGCAACGGTATCTGGGCGATCACCCCGGGTATCTCGCTGGTCAAAACCTATGACCCGGCCGTGCTCTTCGGCAGCTTGTCCTATACCTACAACATGGAAGATTCGTTCAGCGATATCAGCCCCACGATCAACACCAAAGTCCCGGGTGACGTGAAACTTGGCGACTCCTGGCAGATCGGTGCCGGTATCGCCTTTGCCTTGAACGAGAAGATGAGCATGTCATTTTCGTTCTCCGACCAGTTTGCCACCAAGAGCAAGATCAAGCCCGATGGTGGCGACTGGCAGGATGTTCCCAGCAGCGACTACAACGCAGCCAACTTCAACATCGGCATGACCCTGGCTGCAACCGACAACCTGACCATCGTGCCAAACCTGTCCATTGGCCTGACCGACGACTCGCCAGACTTTTCCTTCAGCCTGAAATTCCCCTACTACTTCTGACCCTGACGCCCCTGAAAAAGCCCGCTTCAGCGGGCTTTTTCAGGACGGGACCAGCGCTCAGCGAATCTGATGTTTATGCAGCAACCGGTAAAAGGTAGGCCGGGAAACCCCGAGTACCTTGGCGGCAATACTCAAGTTGTCGCTGTGCCGGTTGAGCACATCGCACAACGCCTGGCGCTCGGCCCGGTGTTTGTAATCTTCCAGCGTTCCCATAGTCGAAACGAACGCATGCTGACTGAGCAATCCCAGGTCCTGCGCCTCAATCTGTCGACCTTCGGCCAGCACCAGACCACGCCTGACCCGGTTGGCCAGTTCGCGGACATTGCCCGGCCAGTCGTGCTTGCCCATTGCCACCAGGGCGTCTTCGCTAAAACTGCGCGGGCGTCTACCGGTTTCCAGGCTGTAGAAATGGGCAAAGTGATTAGCCAGCAGCGACAGGTCACCATGCCGATCACGCAACGGCGCGGTGATCACCTGCAGGACATTGAGCCGGTAATACAGGTCTTCGCGAAAGCGACCGTGGGCAATGGCGTTTTCCAGGTCAACGTGAGTTGCCGCCAGTACCCGCACGTCGACAGCTATCGGCTGGCTACCGCCAACCCGCTCAATGTGTTTTTCTTGCAGAAAACGCAGCAGGTTGGCCTGAAGCTCTAGGGGCAAGTCACCAATTTCATCAAGAAACAGCGTACCGCTGTTGGCCGCCTCGATGCGCCCGATCTTGCGTTGGTGAGCCCCGGTAAACGCGCCTTTCTCGTGGCCGAACAGTTCGGACTGAATCAGGTGCTCAGGGATTGCTCCGCAGTTGATCGGAACAAAGGGCTTGTCATGGCGCTGTGACTGGCGATGCAGGGTACGCGCTACCAGTTCCTTACCGGTGCCGCTCTCCCCTCGAATCAGTACCGGTGACTCAGTGGGTGCCAGTTTACTGAGCAATTTGCGCAGCTCGCGAATCGGCCGGCTGTCGCCAAGCAACTCGTGCTCGGCTTCATCCACATGCACAACCTTGCCGCGCAAGCGCGCCATGCCGAAGGCCCGGCCAATGGTGACCTGGACCCGCGAGATGTCGAACGGCAAGGTATGAAAGTCGAAAAACCATTCGCAGACAAAGTCGCCGACGTTCTGCATACGCAGCTCTTGAGGGCTGAGCACGGCAATCCATTCGGTATTGCTGCGACTGATCAGGTCTTTGACCGCATCCGGGTGTTGCATGTGCGAAGCCTGCAAACGCAGCAGGCCAACATCACAAGGATGCTCCAGCGCCGAGGCCAAGGTGCAGCTGTGGACATCCCAGCCGACATCGCGCAGACCTGGCAATAATCGGTGGCAATCATCGCAAGGATCGACGACGAGCAAGCGGCGGTTGGATGCAGGCTCAAGCATGACCTTTCCTTGGCGCCAATTGTTGGAATTTTAAATAGAAACAGCAAGTTGGCAGGCCCGTTTGTAACAGTAGCAACGATGTGTCAAACGCCCACTACCGTCTGTCCGCAAAGCGTCAAAATAATCGCGTGCCGGGGAATTTTTTTTAACTTTCAACGTCCACGCTGCACTCCCTAGAGCGTTTTTTGGCAAATACACAAAAAAACTTCAACAGGTGTGTGACTCAACCCTGTACTGCGTGCATCAGTACAAGTAACTCACCGCCAACGCGGTTGTTAATTATCTTGTTTGGGCCCACAGAGAGACCGAACCCATGAATGCCCCGCTCCGTGTCAACGAAGCACTGCTGATTGCCGATCACGCCTTCGAACCCTTCCAGTGTGTTGCTTGGGATTCGCCTAACGGTACGGGTGAACTGAGCCTGGCAGTGATCGACCGGACCAGCACCCGCATCGGCAGCAAGCAAGTGCCGAGCAGCACCTACTCCGATCCCATGCAACTGGCTAGCCTGATTGAAGAAATGCGTGCCGAGTTGAAAAAACAGGGTTGCGACCTGCAACCTTGGTCGATGCCAAAGTAAATAGGCCGCTATCTACTTTGTTTATGGCAGCGCATCTTTACGGTGCGCGCCAGACAACTTAATTGTCACAAAAGTTAAACTGCGACACTTCGCCACAGTATCGTTGACCTACTGTTTTGTACGCGCCTTACTTAGCCAACCAGGTTAAAACTTTCAAGCGAACGGTAGTCGGCCTGTAACTGCTGCGCTAATAATTGCGCGCGCCCCAGGCGCACCGGCGAACACTCGATATCGATCAGCAGACTTGGGCAGGGCAACGGTTGCAACGGCGCCCAGCTTTTGAGGCGACCGTCGGTCAGCAACAGACAGCGCTGCTGTTCGTCAGGATGCTGACGTTGCCGTGCCCGCAGCCACTCACGCGCCTGCTCCAGTGCCGCTAGCAACGGCGTTCCTCCCCCTGCACCAAGGTTGTCGAGCCAAGGCTGCAAGGCTGCCGAAGCTTTCAGGCCGTGACGCTGCCAGCGCGGCGCATTGCCGCTGGCGGTGAGCAACGTTAGACGTGCACGCTGGCGATAAGCCTGGTCGAACAAACCTGCCAGCAGTCCCTTGGCCTGGCTCAAGGCCTGATAGCGCCGGGTCGATGCCGACGCGTCGACAATTACCAACCACAGCTCATCAGCGCTGGCCGTGCGCTGCTGCCAACACAGATCCCGACGCTGGCGAGGACGGCCGTTGAGCAGCGTTGCCGGCCACGCCACCGAGCCTTGGCTGGCCTGGCGGCTACCACCGCGTTGACCGTGCTTGATCGCCCCAGGGCGGGGCTTGGCATCCGCCACCTGAAGGCGACGGATGCTCAGGGCTTTTTTGCCCAGTTCGGCACCTCGCGCCGGGCGCCGGTCGCGGTGGCCTGTGGTGGCATTTCGCCCCAGGCACCCTGCCCTTGCTGGTGGCTCTGGCCAAGGCCAGCCTGTGGCTCGGTTTCTGGACGGGGGGTAGATTGCGGCGGCAACTCGCGGCGACGATGGCGCAAGGCAAACTCGGCCACGGTTTCGATGTCCTGCGACTCAATTTGTGGCGCGCCGCGCCAGGCCGCATGAGCGCGGGCGGCGCGCAGCCAGACCAGATCGGCGCGTAAACCATCGACCCCGGCAGCAAAGCAGCGCTCAGTGATCTGCGCCAGCGCCTGATCGTCCAGGGCAATGTGCGTGAGCCGATCACGGGCAGCCTGGCAACGATCACGCAGTTGCGCCTGTACGGGGGCCCACTGAGTACAAAATGCCTCGGGGTCGGCATCAAAATCCAGGCGCCGCCGAATGATCTGGCCACGTGCTTCAGGCGCTGGCTGCCCGTCTAATGCGACGTTCAGGCCAAAGCGATCAAGCAACTGCGGACGCAGTTCACCCTCTTCCGGGTTCATGGTGCCAATTAACACAAAGCGCGCGCTGTGACGGTGGGAAATGCCGTCACGCTCGACCCTGTTGGTGCCGCTGGCCGCGACGTCCAGGAGCAGATCGACCAAGTGATCCGCCAGCAGGTTGACCTCATCGACATACAGCACACCGCCATCAGCCTTGGCCAGCACACCGGGAGAAAACTGTGCCTTGCCCTGGCCCAAGGCTGCCTCCAGGTCGAGAGTGCCGACCAGGCGCTCTTCGCTGGCCCCCAGTGGCAGGGTTACGAACGGCCCTTCGTCGAGTAGATCAGCCAGGCCTCGGGCCAGGGTGCTCTTGGCCATACCGCGCGGGCCTTCAATCAGCACACCGCCGATCTTCGGGTCGATGGCGGTCAGGCACAGGGCCAGTTTCAAGCGATCGGCGCCGACCACGGCAGACAGGGGAAAATGTGCAGGTTCAGTCATTTCAGCTCTCTTCTTCACCGTCCAGCAGTTGCTCTTCGAGGGCTTTGCGGTAGTCCCCCGGTTGCTCCCACAGGCCGCGTTGCTGGGCTTCGAGCAAGCGCTCGGTGATATCGTGCAAGGCTTGCGGGTTGTGCTGGCGGATAAACTCGCGCGTCGCGCCGTCGAGCACGTAGGCTTCGGCCAGCGCCTGGTAATGGTGGTCGTCGATCAAGTGCGTGGTAGCGTCGAAAGCGAACAGATTGTCGACGGTCGCCGCCAACTCAAAGGCACCTTTATAGCCATGACGCTTTACCCCATCGATCCACTTTGGATTGAGCGCACGGGCGCGGATCACCCGATTGAGCTCTTCTTTCAAGGTACGGATGCGCGGACGGTCCGGCTGACTGTGGTCACCGTGATAACTGGCAACCGTGTTGCCGCTGAGGGTTTCCACCGCCGCCAGCATGCCGCCCTGGAACTGGTAATAGTCGTTGGAGTCGAGCACGTCATGCTCGTGGTTATCCTGGTTTTGAAGTACCGCCTGGACCTGCCCCAAGCGTCGGGCAAAATCGGCGCGTGCCGGTGTGCCGTCATCGCCAGCGCCGTAGGCGTAGCCACCATGGTTAAGGTAGACCTCTGCCAGGTCCTTGCGCTCATTCCACAGATGTCCGTCGATGGCGTTTTGCACCCCGGCACCATAGGCCCCTGGCTTGGCACCGAAAATCCGCCAGCCGGCCTGGCGCGCCGCCTGCTCGTTGCTCAGCCCTTGACACTCAAGCGCCTCACGTTCGCTGCGCACCTTGGCGGCGAGCGGATTCAGGTCGTCGGGCTCATCCAGCGCCGCCACTGCCTGCACTGCCGCATCGAACAGCTTGATCAAGTTGCCGAAGGCATCGCGGAAGAACCCCGACACCCGCAGTGTGACATCCACCCGTGGTCGATCCAGCAGGCTCAGCGGCAGGATCTCAAAGTCATCAACCCGCTGACTGCCGCTGGCCCACACCGGCCGCACGCCCAGCAGGGCCATGGCCTGGGCAATGTCATCGCCGCCAGTGCGCATGGTCGCCGTGCCCCATACCGACAGGCCAAGCTGACGCAGGTGGTCTCCGTGTTCCTGCAAGTGGCGTTCAAGGATCAGGTTGGCCGAGGCAAATCCAATGCGCCAGGCTGTGGTAGTCGGCAGATTACGAACATCGACGGTATAAAAATTGCGCCCGGTCGGCAGCACATCCAGACGGCCACGGCTGGGAGCGCCGCTGGGGCCGGCGGGGACGAAGCGCCCTTGCAAGGCTGCCAGCAGCCCCTGCAGTTCGGCCGGGCCACAGGCATCCAATTGCGGCGCGACGGTGTGTTGCAAGGCAGCGAGTACCGCACGCACATCTGCCCATAGCGGTTCATCCGGCACCACGTCGGCACCCGCCAAGCTCTGCTCGATGCACTGCGCCGCGAGCTTTTCCAGGCGTTCTCGGGTGTCACCGGCAGTGCGCCACAAGGCCTGATCCAATGCCTGCAACAGCGCCGGGCGCGGCCCCAGCCAAGGCTGACCAAGGTCGCAATCCAGCGGATCGAAGTCCAAGGCCAGCGCTTTGGCCAGCGCGCGCAGCAAACTGGCATTGGCCCCGCGCCCATCACCACGTTCAACGCGCAACAGCGCTAACAAGGTGTCGATGCGCAGCCGGCCACACGGTGACTCGCCAAACACATGCAAGCCGTCACGGATCTGCGATTCCTTGAGGTCGCACAAGTAGGTATCCAGGCGTGGCAGCCACACCATCGCGTCATCCAGTGCGCCTTCAAGCTGCAGCTCGCGGTCGATATGGTTGTCCCGCAGCAGCGCGAGGATATCCCGCTGCAACTCACCGGCGCGGCGCGGATCGAGCAGCTGCGCCTCGTAGTATTCGTCGGCCAGCGCTTCCAGGTGGCGCAGCGGGCCGTACGTTTCAGCGCGGGTCAATGGCGGCATCAGGTGATCAATGATCACCGCCTGGGTCCGCCGCTTGGCCTGAGCGCCCTCACCCGGGTCATTGACGATGAACGGGTAAATATTGGGCAAAGGGCCAATCAACGCATCCGGCCAGCAACTGCCAGACAGGCCGACGCCTTTACCCGGCAGCCACTCCAGATTGCCGTGTTTGCCGACATGAATCAGTGCGTCGGCGGCAAAGCCATGACGCAGCCAGAAGTAGAACGCCAGATAACCGTGAGGTGGCACCAGGTCGGGATCGTGATACACCGCGCTCTGGTCCACCTGATAGCCACGTGCCGGCTGAATACCGACAAAGGTCAGGCCAAAGCGCAAGCCGGCAACCATCATCCGCCCGTTTCGGCACATCGGATCTTGTTCCGGCTCACCCCAGCGCGCTCGTACAGCCTGTTGATTGGCTTGCGGTAACGCAGCAAACGCTGTCCGATAGTCATCCAAGGCCATGCTCTGCAGGCAGGGACGCTGATCCAGGCTGTCCAGGTCATTGCTGACACCACCGAGCAACGCCTGGATCAACGCGGTGCCGCTTTCGGGCAAGGCGCTCAACGGATAGCCCTGCTGTTGCAAAGCGCGCAGGATGTTCAAAGCGGCGGCTGGCGTGTCCAGGCCGACACCGTTGCCAATGCGCCCGTCACGGGTGGGATAGTTGGCCAGGATCAAGGCCACGCGTTTGTCTTGGTTGGGCAACGCGGCCAGCGCACACCAGCGTCGCGCCAACTCAGCGACAAAGTCCATGCGTTCGGCATGCGGGCGATAACAGACCACATCCGACTGACTGCGCTCGCTGCGCCAGGCCAGGTCCTTGAAGCTGATCGGCCGGGTAATGATGCGCCCATCCAGTTCCGGCAAGACGATGTGCATGGCCAGGTCTCGCGCGCCGAGCCCTTGCTCGCTCGCCTCCCAACCGGGTTGGTTGTCCTGGGCGCAGATCGCCTGCAGCACTGGAATGTCGCGGCGAAACGGACGCAGGTGCGGTTGTTCGGGGCTGGACTGCGCGAAGCCGGTGGTGTTGATGATCAGCGCCGCATCGACCTGATCTAGCCATTGCTCTACCTGATTCAGGCAACTGGCCTCTTTGAGACTGGCCACGGCGATCGGCAATGGATTGAGCCCTGCCAACTGCAAGCGCTCGCAGAAGGTGTCGATAAACGCGGTATTGGCCGCCTGCAGGTGCGAACGGTAGAACAGGATCGGCACCACCGGGTGTTCAACCTGCCAATTCGAGAACCAGTCAGCCAACTCGGCACTGGCTTTTTGCGGGTGGTACACCGTCGTACGCGGCAGTTGTTGCGGCTCGTGCCACGGATAATCGCGTTGCAACCACTGACTGGCCAGGCACTTGAACAGATTCAGGGCGTTAGCCTTGCCGCCCTGACGCAGAAAATGCCAAAGCCGCTCGGCCTGCGCTAGCGACACCGTACTCAGGCCAGTGAGTTCGGGATCGGGGCGATCATCGCCCGGCACCAGGATGACCTGCACGCCACGGGCCGCCAGCTCAAGCAACTGCTCGACACCGTAGCGCCAATAGCCAACGCCACCGTGCAACGACACCAGAATCACCTTGGCATGGCGCAGCACTTGGTCGACATAGAGGTCGACCGAGGCATGATTCTGTACCTGCATCGGGTTGGCCAGACGCAGACTGGGAAAGTCTTCGGGCAACTGCTGGGCGGTTTCGGCCAGCAATGCCAGGTGTGAGTCACCGCTGCAGAGAATGACCAGCTCGGCTGGGGTCTGGCCGAGGTCGGCAATACTGTCGTCCGGTACGAAGCCACCGGGCTGGGTCCGCAGCAGGTGCATGGATCAAGCGCCCAGGGCGGCGCGCAGGCTCGCTTCCAGGTGGGCAGCGTCCAGCTCCTGGCCGATCAGCACCAGGCGTGTGGTGCGCGCTTCATCACTGCGCCAGGCACGGTCAAAGTGTTTGTCGAAGCGGGTGCCCACGCCCTGGATCAGCAGGCGCATCGGTTTGCCAGGAATCGCGGCAAAGCCTTTGACCCGCAGAATGCCATGCTGCACCACCAGTTGGGTCAGGGCGTCGAGCAACAGGCTTTCGTCTGCTTGTGGCAGTTCGATGGAGATCGAATCGAAGGCATCGTGGTCATGATTGTCGTGATCATCTTCACCGTCATGGTGCGAATCGTGGTGCGTGCGCCGCGCATCGATATGCGCTTCCGACTCGGCGCCCAGGCCCAACAGCACCTGCAGGGGCAGACGGCCGCTGCTGGCTTCGATCACTTTCACTGCTGGCGGCAGCTCTTCCTGCACTTCGGCGCGAACCTTGGCCAGCTCAGCAGCGGCGATCAGGTCGGCCTTGTTGAGGATCACCAGATCGGCACTGGCCAGTTGGTCGGCGAACAGCTCGTGCAGTGGCGACTCGTGGTCCAGATTCGGATCGAGTTTTCGCTGTGCATCGACTTGCTCCGGGTAGGCGGCAAAGGTGCCAGCGGCCACCGCCGGGCTGTCGACCACAGTGATCACCGCATCAACGGTGCAGGCGTTGCGAATTTCTGGCCATTGGAAGGCTTGCACCAACGGTTTGGGCAGGGCCAGGCCACTGGTCTCGATAAGGATGTGGTCAAGATCGCCGCGCCGGGCAACCAGTTCACGCATGACCGGGAAGAACTCTTCCTGCACGGTGCAGCACAGACAGCCGTTGGCCAATTCGTAGACCCGGCCGCTGGCCTCTTCCTCGGTGCAGCCGATGCTGCACTGCTTGAGGATCTCGCCGTCGATGCCCAGCTCGCCGAATTCGTTGACGATCACCGCGATACGCCGACCCTGGGCGTTATCGAGCATATGCCGCAGCAGCGTGGTTTTGCCCGAACCGAGGAAGCCGGTAACGATGGTGACGGGGAGTTTGGCCAGTGTTTTCATGTCGATGCCCTTGGCAGGATGGCGGGCATGCGGGACGAGAGCCGCAGGCGTCATTGCCTGGGCGCGTTCGCCACCGGATCACCCCGCCCGGTTTATGTCGGAAACTGTTCGAGGCAGGTCTCCTGGCTTGCACTGCTGCGGCCCAAGGCCGCTGGAACGACGCCTTCCCGCAGGACGCAGTGGCTGTGTCGATCCTATCAATGCTTACAGTTGCGGGGGCAGCCGCGGCTTGAACCGCGTTCCCGTCTTAGCTTCGGCCAGCGCCGAAGAACCTCGAGAACGCAAGGCTACGCAGTGCCTGGTGAGCGGTCAACTGCTGTCACGATTGACGCCCGCCTTAACCCGTGATTTGCTAGCGCCATTCGTTTGGGTGCCCTTTACAGGGTGAAACTGGGAAACCGGTGCGTCATACGCCGCTAATAAAGGTGTATGGCAAGTCCGGTGCTGCCCCCGCAACGGTAAGTGAGAAAAGCGTCAGAACCACTGTGCCCGTAGTCCGGCATGGGAAGGTGGCGCCTTCGGTTGCTCGCCCTCACAAGCCCGGAGACCGGCCCAACACTGATCTGACAAACCCGCGGTGGGCGGGCGCTGTTGCAACCCCTGGGCGTGTTCCGTGCAGGGGTTTCTTGCGCTTGCCTGTTGCCGAACAACACCAAGAGGAAAGCGCCATGCCTATCAGTACCGCCAGTCACTCAGCCGTTACCCCTTCAAGCCTCAGCCAGCGCCTGCTGGTTGCCGTCGGTGCCTCGCTGCTGGGCCTATGCCTGGTGTACTTCGCTGGTTTTTCGCCTATCGAAGCGGTGCACAACGCCGCCCACGACACCCGTCACAGCGCCGCCTTCCCTTGCCACTGAGTAGCGTCCGATGATCAAGCGTATTGCGAGTACCGCAGGCTTTGCCGGACTGCTGGCCGCCCTGCTGCTGACCCTGCTGCAAAGCTTCTGGGTTGCGCCGCTGATTCTTCAGGCGGAAACCTATGAAAGTGCAGCGCCCGCGGTCGAAGCGCCACACGAGCATGCTGCTGGTACCACCGAGCATCATCACGACAGCGAAGCCTGGGCCCCGGAAGACGGTTGGCAACGGGTTCTCTCGACCACCGGCGGTAATCTGGTGGTGGCAGTCGGCTTTGCTCTGATCCTCGCCGCACTCTATACCCTGCGTGCACCGAAGACCGTCATCAGCGGTGCGCTGTGGGGCCTGGGCGGTTTTGCCGTGTTCTGCCTGGCGCCGACCTTGGGCCTGCCACCGGAGCTACCGGGTACTGCCGCTGCCGACCTGGCCCAGCGTCAGGCCTGGTGGGTGGGTACCGCCGCCGCCACAGCGGCCGGGCTGGGGCTGATTGCGTTTGCCCACAACTGGCTGTTCAAAGCGCTGGGCGTTGTGCTGTTGGTGGTGCCGCATGTGATTGGCGCACCGCAACCTGAAGTGCATGAAATGCTTGCGCCAGAGGCCCTGGACGCCGAGTTCAAGGTTGCTTCATTGCTGACCAACGCGGCATTCTGGCTGGCGCTGGGTCTGCTCAGCGCCTGGCTGTTCCGTCGCCCGAGCCAGGCCTGAAGTCCATGCCGTTGTTTGTCGGCCTCGGTTGCCGACGCGGTTGCCCAGGTCAAACCCTGGGCAACCTGTTGGAGCAAGCTCTCAAGGCCCACGACTTGCCGCTCACGGCAGTGGCGGGCCTTGCCAGTATCGATCTCAAGCGCGACGAGCCTGGGCTGCAACACTTGGCGCGGCAGCTCAACGTCCCGTTGCTGTTCTTCAGTGCTGCACAACTGGCCCCCTTTGAACCGCACTTGAGCCATCGTTCAGCCGTTGCCCACCAAAACAGCGGTTGCTACGGCGTCGCCGAAAGCGCCGCCCTGGCGTTGGCCGAACAGTTCACGGGGTCGGCCCACCTGAAAATTACTCGCACGCTGTGTGCCGAGGCTAGCCTGGCGTTGGCCACGGCGGCAGAATCTGGCAGATAATCAGCGCTTTCTTCGCAAGGACTTTGCATGACCGTCTATTTCATCGGCGCCGGCCCTGGCGATCCCGAGTTGATCACCGTCAAAGGTCAGCGCCTGATTCATCGCTGCCCGGTGATCATCTATGCCGGCTCCCTGGTGCCGACTGCGGTGCTTGAGGGCCATCGCGCCGAGACCGTCATCAACAGTGCCGAACTGCATCTGGCGCAGATCATCGAGGCGATCAAGCATGCTCACGACCAGGGCCAGGATGTGGCCCGAGTGCATAGCGGCGACCCGAGCCTGTACGGTGCCATCGGTGAGCAGATCCGTTACCTGCGCGAACTGGGCATTCCCTATGAGATCGTCCCCGGGGTAACCGCCGTGGCCGCCAGCGCCGCCCTGCTCGGCTGCGAACTGACCTTGCCGGACATTGCCCAGACCGTGATCCTCACCCGCTACGGTGACAAGTCACCGATGCCTGATGGCGAGAAATTGGCTGACCTTGCTCGCCATCGCAGCACCCTGGCGATTCACCTGGGGGTCAAACACCTGGAGAAAATCGTCGCAGAACTGCGCCCGAATTATGGCGGTGATTGCCCGATCGCTGTGGTCCATCGAGCAACATGGCCCGATCAGGATTGGGTGCTCGCGACCCTTGATGGTATTGTCGAGCAGGTCCAGGCCAAGGGTTTTCGGCGTACCGCACTGATTCTGGTCGGCCGGGTGTTGGCCAGTGACAGCTTTGCCGAGTCGGCGCTGTACCGCGCCAGCCATGCTCACCTTTATCGTCCCAACGAGATTTGACCATGCTCGAACTGCGCCCGAACTGTGAATGCTGTGGTTGTGACCTGCCCGGCGATAGCCCGGACGCGTTGATCTGCTCGTTTGAGTGCACCTTTTGCAAGGGCTGCAATGAGCGTCTACTCAAGGGCCAGTGCCCTAATTGCGGCGGTGAGCTGGTCAAGCGCCCGACGCGGGCGGCGGCCAAGCTTGCCAAGTACCCGGCGTCGACCCAACGGATCGTCAAGGAACAAGGCTGCTCGACGCCGCAATGAGTAGTAGATACCGTCTTGCCCGTCACCGGGCAAGACGGTATCTACAAGGTGCCAATCAAGTCAGTTGCTCCCTCATGGTGCTTGATACTGACTCAAGTACTTATCCAGAGTCGCATTGTCACCGCTACCATCCCCCGCCACTTGCCACAGGCGCCGTTCGATGCCTTGCGCCAACAGGTGCCCCACCGCTGACTCGATGGCCGACAGCACACACAACTGCGCCGGTTCGTTGGTGGTGTAGCCGACCTCGGCCTCCAGCAGTTTCTTGAACTCGATGAATTTGAATACCCCGGCACTGCGCCCAACCGAGTAAATGGTCTTGCTGGTCATAACGTTGGCCAGCACCTGACCACTGCGCACATCCACCGCCCGCAGGTTGACCGAGACCTGGTCGACCCGATACTCACGGGAGATATCGATGCCCAGGTAGCGTGCCCCTTCGCCGCCACTGCGCACGTTGGTGTCGTAGGCAATGATGCCGCCTTCGAGCATCAGGTTGGCCGCCTGCAGCGGTGGCAGTTCACCTTGAATGTTCACCGGCGTGTCCGGCTTTTTCTGCGATGCGCGGATGATCTTGCGTTCGGTCAGCAGGTTCTGCAGGCCCTCACGTTCAAGCACCACGAACCAGCCGCTGGCCTGCAAGGCATCCATCAGCATGCTGGCCGCCCCTTGGGTGACACTGGTGGAGAACGAACTGGCCGGGGTTGGTTTGTATTGCCCGGTCTGGTCGCGAAATCCGTACACCACCGCCATCAATCGGCCTTTGGGCCGCGGCATGTTGAGCAAGTCATAATAGGTCGAAGCACGCGGAGTCAGGGTCGGGCTTTCAGTGTCCTGCTCGGCGGACATCGGTTCGCGCAGGCTGCAGCCTTGCAAGGCGGCGAGGATCAGCAGTGTGGTCAGAAATCGTTTCATGATTGTCACTCCCCATTGCCCGGCCCTTAAGGGTTCAGGCCGTTCACCAGAACTTCTGAAATTTCACCGGTTGCCCGATCGGTGATCTGGATGGTCAGCGCCCCAGAGTCGTCGAGCACGTTGATGATGAATGCATCTGTCTGCAGGCTGCCGGTGGTGCCGTTATTGATGTTATTGAGCAGTTGTGAGAGCAGCCGCGATTCCAGCTGACTGGTAAAGCGCTCTAGCGCCGAGGTACTGGCGAACGCCGAGGCACGGTCTTTTACATCCGGATCATCATGGTCGTTCTGCGCCTGGGCGTTGTTGAGCAACCAGGTGCCGTTGAGCGGGTTGCCGCCAAAGGCCGGGTTGACCGGGGTGTACACCAGTTCGGTGGCACCGGCCGGGCTGCACAGGGCAGTCAGCAGGACCAGGGAGGCCAGGCGGCAGTTCTTGTTGTTGTTCATAGCTCATCCCTCTCAAGATCAGTGGTGTCCTGCAGCAGCATCTGCAGCTTGCGCTGGATGATCTGCGCCTTGACCAGGTCAGCCGCTTCATAGGCGGCGTCCTTCAGCTCTGTGGTGTTGGGTGGCAGGAAACGCCGGTAGACCACCCGTTGCTCATACTCGACCGTGACCAGGCTGCCCCAGCGCGGGTCGGGTCGTTCGCGTACCACCAGGTTGAAATCCAGGCGGCTGGTGGCACGCAGCCGCTCGGCGAAGCTGTAATAGAAGTCGTGGCCGATGTGCGAGATGGTGTTGTCGACGATAAAGCCCATCATCTCGTCCTCGGCGCCGCCACGGGCAGTGCCGACCAGCAGCACCAGGGCCAGGGCGCAGGTTGCCAGGCGGCGGTTCACTGCCCTGCTCCCTGGGTCAAGCTATTGCGCCCGCTTGCAGCGGATTCAGCAAAATCCTTCTCAGCCACGAACTGCCAGTCTGCGTAATGCTGCAGGCCTTCAAAGTCCGACCATTGAGCGGCAAACCCAGTCTGTTTCATCGGGGTGAGGTCGGAACGGCTGTACACCCCGGTGATGCGCCCGTCGATTGAGCGCAGCAGCCCCCAGTCGTCGCTGCCGGTGATAGGGTCCGGGTACAAACGCCGCAAGTGACGCTTGAGGTTGGGATAGCGTGGGTCTTCCAGCAGTGCTTCCAGGGTCTCTGGGTACTGCGCCAGGCCCGGCGAGTTGCGGTAGTAGCTGCGCAAGGCCTGGGCATACTGGCTGCCAACCCAGAGCAAATCGCGCTCACGCTCGCGCAGGGCCTGGGTCGACCACAGGGTGACGGTGGAACCCAGGGCGATGCCTGTTACGGCAATCAGCAACAGCACCCCCAGGTAGGTGAAGCCCGCCTCGGCGGCGCTACCACTCGGCATATAAGCTGCCATCACGCGCCCTCCCGGTTGAACCGCTCTTGATATCGGCCACGGACCCGGCGACGCCTTCGGGCGGTGCCACCACCTGCCACTGGTCACGGCGCTCGGTGATCGGGTCCAGCGGCGCACTGCGCAGGTAACGTTGCTCAACCAGTTGTTCCAGCGACTCGGGATAGCGCCCGGTGTCGCCGTAGTAGTGATCCAGGGCTTCACGCATCACCGCCAGGCTCTGGCGCAAGGTGGCTTCACGCGACGTTTCCAGGCTCTGGAAGTAACGCGGCATGGCGATGGTCATCAGCGTGGCGATGATTGCCATCACCACCAGCAACTCGATCAGGGTGAAACCTTGGCTGCGTTTCATACTGGTCACCACTGCCCGTAGGCGATGCCGTTGAGGCCCTTGCCCGACGCTTTGGAGTAGACGTCGAAGACGTCCTCACCTTCGCGCGGGCTTTGTGCCGAGCTGTCGTAGGCGCGCAGGCCCCATCCGCCTTCGTCGTCAGCCTTGCGGCTGAGCAGCGGGTCTTGGGGAATGCGCCGCAGGAAGTAGAACTTGGCGCCTTTGGCGCTGCGCACATCGCGCACGCCTTCCACCAGCACCTGCAGGCTCGGTGGGTAGCCGCTGGCATTGAGCGATTTTTCGATGTAGCCGGCGTCGAAGGCGCGTTTGTAGGCGTCGATGGCATCGCGAATCTGATACAGCGCGGTTTTCAGCTCCTGTTCCTTGCCCCGGCGCACCAGGGTTTCGGTCAGCGGTGCGGCAATCGAGGCCAGCAACCCGAGCAGCGCCAGGGTCAACATCACCTCGATCAAGCTGAATCCTGCCATCGAGCGTTTCATCGCTTAGGGCCTCACGGCGGTAGGCACGGCGGCAATCGGTTGTTCGTCGCTGACCTCAATGGTGCGATTGAGGTTGCGGATCTGCATGCTGGTTTCAGTGCCCGACGGGAACTCCATGTCCGATGGGCTCTGGTACGGCAGGTTGCGCACGATGCGCGGGGTAATCGACAGCACCAGTTCCGACTGGCTCTTGTCGTTACGGTTGCTGCCAAACAGCCGACCTAACCCGGGGATGTCGCCCAGCAATGGGATCTTGTTGCCGCTGGCGCCGTCGTCGTTGCGCACAAGCCCCGCCAGCACCTGAGTTTCGCCATCATGCAGACGCAGGCTGGTCTGAGCGTTGCGGGTGTCGACCTGAACCGGGATGGTGCCTTGGCGTGTCGGCTCCAGTGGCTTGGCGTTACTGACTTCCAGCGATACCTTGATCGCCACTTCGTTGTTCAGGTGCACAATCGGGGTCACTTCAAGTTTAAGGCCGACGTCCAGGTAAGTGATGCTTTCGGTGATCACCGGCCCCTGGGTCGACGGCACCGACGTAGCGCTGACGATCGGCACCCGCTGACCAATATGGATGCGCGCCTGCTCGCGGTTGCTGACGCGGATCACCGGGCTCGCCAGGGTGTTGATGTCGTTGTCCTGGGCGTTGATCTTGGCTTGCGGCGAGGGCGAGATGGTGATGCGCGAGGAGTCGATGCCACGCAGTTGATCGAGGGTGCTTACGGCTTTGCCATCTTCGTTGAGCACCCCGAAGGTATTGGGCCACTGCAGGCCAAGCTCGAGGATCCGCGAACGCGCGATCTCCATCACTTCAACCTCCAGCACCACTTCCGGGTTGGACTGGTCCTGGGACTGCAGCAGTTTTTCAGCCATGCGCACCGCATCGGGGGTATCACGCATGGTCAAGGTGTTGAGGCGTTCATCGACGAACACATCACGGGTCTTGAGCATGGTCTTGACCAGGTTCAGCGCGGTGTTGGAGTCGATGCTGGTCAGGTAAAAGGTACGCATGACCAGTTCCTGGTAGTCCTTGGTCTTTTGCGGCGAGTCCGGGTAGATCAGCAGAGTGTTGTCGTTCACCACCTTCTGGTGCAGCTGGTTCTGCTCCAGCAGCAGCGCCACGGCATCTTCAATGCGCACGTCCTTGACGAAGATGGTTGCCTTCAGGTCTGGACGCAGGTCTTTGTCGAAGATGAAGTTGAGCCCGGCCACCTGCGACAGCACCTCGAAGATGGTTTTCAGGTTGGCATCACGAAACTCCAGGGTCACCGGCCGTTCCATTTTCGTGCGCAGTTGCGGGTTGGGCTGAGCGGTGCGGCTCTGCACCCGTTCGATGTCACTGCGCAGGGTCAGGCCTTTAGCGTTCTGTGGGTCGAGCTGGAGGACTTCGCGCATGTGCCGCTCGGCAGCGAACAGGTCACCGCGACGCAGCGCCGCCTGGCCGAGGGTGATGCGTTCGTCAAGGTTGTGGATCTGTTCAAGCTGGCGCACCGCTTCCTGCGCCCTGCGGTTATTCGGTTCCAGGGTCAGCACCCGGCCGTAGCCCATGCTTGCACCCGCGAAGTCGTGGCGACTGCGGTCGCTGTCAGCCTGGCTCAACAAGGCTTCAACGGCCTGACGACGGCCCTGGATCACGGCAATGTTCAGCTCGGTGTCGCGTGGATTTTCCTTGAGTGATTCCTCGAGCAAGGCAATTCCCGCTTCGTACTGCCCCTCGGCGATCAACGCCTGGCCATCCTTGCGTACGCCACTGGTACCGCAGCCCGCCAGGGCCACACACAGTGCAAGCAGCAGAAATGGCGCCTTGTTGCAGTGCCTGGACGAAATCATGGTGCGCTCCCTACAGACAAAGTCTGGGACAGGTGCAACGGCAGGTAGACCAGGCTCAGCTCCGTGGCGGAGATTTGCTCGATCCGATAAAGGTCATCAATGACATCGCCGCGACGTACGACGTAGAGCTTTTCACCGCTTTGCAGAAACACCTGCTGATCGTCGCGATCATGCAGGCGGCCAACGAACTGGAACGGCAGCGCCGGTGCAGTGGGGGCTGCTACGGGCGCGACGACAACCGGTTGTTCAGTCACCGTGGCCATCTGTGCGGCCGGCTTCCAGCTCTTGCTCGGAAACAGGTTGCGTAGTTTGAGCGCTTCCGGTTTGGCCCCCTGGGCGCCTGCTTCGCTGGCAGCGACTGTGGCCTTGTTGGCGACACCAACCACGGCCTCGCTGTCGGCGACCGGATCGGCGAAGAAGTAACCCGGGGCCCACGCCAGCACTGCAGCGGATCCGAGAAAGGCCAGCCAGGCCAAGCGGCGTTGAGTGTTCATCATGACCTCGACAGGTAAAGGGTCATACGCAGGCGACCGGTCAGCTCGCTGTCGCCGATCTTCTTGCGTTGCAGGTCGACGTCTTCCAGCACCAGGGCCGG
Organism: Pseudomonas sp. UM16; assembly: GCF_050312595.1. NCBI lineage: Bacteria > Pseudomonadati > Pseudomonadota > Gammaproteobacteria > Pseudomonadales > Pseudomonadaceae > Pseudomonas > Pseudomonas sp. UM16. The sequence continues at coordinate 88,199 of NZ_JBNPJT010000015.1, forward strand.
CAACTGACCGAGCAAGGCGTGCACGAAGCGGCGGATCTGCGGGTAGCTGCCCCGTACTGGCAAGAGGATCTGATAGCGCGCCAGTTGGGTCTTCGGATCGACCCCCAGGGCATATTCGCCGCGCGCCAGGCTGATGCGCTCGGCTTTGGCCAGGCTATAGATACGGTCGATAGCCACGGTGGCCTGCGGCTGGGCCGGTAGTTGTTTGTGGAAGTCTTCCAGCTCACGCTGAGGCACCTGCGGCAGTTTCAGCTCACCGCGTTTGAGTTGCTGCAGCTGTGCCAGCGCTTGCTCGCTGCGCAGTTGCTGTTGTTGCAACTGCTGCCAGTGCGGCAGCACCACTGCCACGCCATACAGCAGGGTCAGCAGCACCAAGGCAGCACCGACCAGGCCAACCACGCCCAGTTGGCGGACACGCTCATGGACAATCAGGCTATGGATGGGCATTGCCGATCTCCCAGGTCGCCGACAGGTTGAACTGCACCGGATGCTCGGCCTGCTTGGCCATGATTTCGTGGTTGAGCAACGACACATCGCGCAGCTCGCCACTGGCTTCCAGGCGTTTGTGGAAACTGAGCATGGCTTCCAGGTCACGGGCTTCGGCGCTGATCCGAACTTGCCCCTTACGTGCATCGGGGGTCAGGGTCAGCAGCGCGACGTCGTCCTGGGGCAACGCTTCAAGCATGTCGAACAGGCGCTCCCAGGGCCGCTGCAGTTGCTGTGAAACGCTGCGCATCTGCGCCAGTTTTTCGGTTTGTTCGCGGCTCTGCGCCGGGGTCAGTGACGTGCTGTGTGCCGGGCGCTTGCCCAGTTGCCGCTCGACGCTTTCCAGTTGCTGATCAAGTGCCGCCTGCTGCTGCTCGAAACCTTGGCTAACGACAATTGCCCCTGCCAACAGGCTGGCGCCCAGCGCCACCAAGACCCAGGCCGCAACGGCTGTGCGCCGTGGCTGAAAGTCCAGCTCCAGGCGGCGCATTTCAGGCCACCGCCCGGGTCATGTGGCACAGTACGTCGGCTGCTTCACCGTCCAGTTCGCACACGTGCACGCCATCGATGACCGGAGGCTGCTCCAGCCGGCCCGGCGCGTGAAGGAACACCGGCAGCGTGCGTTCATGGCTGTTGAGTTCGCACTGACGGGCAATCAGTGCTTGCAGGGCGGCGTCACTGTCACCGCTGCCCTGGGCACTGACCTGCCGCCAGACGCCATTCTGTGCCAGCAGGCAAACCGTGCGTTGTGGCTCGGCGAGGACGAAGAGGAAGTCGCTTTGCCCCAGTTGTTCGGCAAAGCGGTTGTAGGCGGCCATCAAGTACGGGCGCACCGAGCGCAGGCGCAAGCCGAGGTCGCGGCAGTGCTCATGCAGGCGTTGCAGCAGCGCTTCCGGCACCGCTGTGGCGATCCGAGCAGCCCCGGCGGCCTCGGGCGAAACCACCAGGCGCCAGCCTTCCAGGCTCTGGCCATAGTGAGCTTCGAAGCAGGCCCGGGCATAGTGGTGCAGCTCATCGGGGCGGCTGATCGCTGCGCTCCAAGGCACCAGGCAGAAGCGACAGTAGTGCGCCGACAACAACAGTTGCAGCTCGGCGCCCTTGCAGCGCTGTTCAGCCAGCAGGCTGTGCAGCGTGTCCAGGGCCAGGTTCGCGGCCTGGCTGCGCTCGGCAATAAAGCCCAGGCTGCCCAGCCAGTGTTGTTGCTGTCCTTGGCGCTGGCAAACACCAACACCCTGGGCGCCGAGCACGGCGATAAAACGATCAGGCGACAAATGTGACACGATTGATCTCCTCCAGGGTGGTCCGGCCATCGCGCACCAGTTCCAGTGCCGAGCTGCGCAACAGGCGCAAGCCGCGTTGGCAGGCCAACGCCCTGATCTGGGCCAGGGGCCGACGTTCGACGATCATCTGCCGCAGTTCGTCGTCCAAGTGCAGCAACTCGGCGATCGCTGTGCGTCCGCGGTAACCACTGCCCCGGCACTGGCCGCAACCACTGGCGTGAACAAAGTGATACTCAGCCACCTGCCCCGCTACCAGGCCGGAAAGGCTGAGTTCTTCCTCGCTGGGCTGGTGGGGGCTGGCGCAGTGCGGGCACACCAGACGAATCAAGCGTTGCGCCAGCACCGCGTTAAGGGCGGAAACAAAGCTGTAGGGGTCGACCTGCATCTGGCTGAAGCGGCCGATCACATCGAAGACGTTGTTGGCGTGGATGGTGGTGAATACCAGGTGCCCGGTCAGGGCCGACTGCACGGCAATCTGGGCGGTATCGGGGTCGCGGATCTCGCCAACCATGATCTTGTCCGGGTCGTGGCGCAGGATCGAGCGCAGGCCGCGGGCGAACGTCAGGCCTTTTTTCTCGTTGACCGGAATCTGCAGCACCCCCGGCAACTGGTATTCAACCGGGTCTTCGATGGTGACGATCTTGTCCACGCCGTGGTTGATCTCGCTGATCATGGCGTAAAGGGTGGTGGTCTTGCCGCTGCCGGTCGGCCCGGTAACCAGAATCATGCCGTACGGTTCGTTGGCCAGGCGGCGCAGGCTGCGCAGGGTGTGCTCCTCGAACCCCAGGGCCTGCAGTTGCACGCCGCTGACGCGATCGGCCAGGTCCTGCTTGTCGAGTACCCGCAGCACCGCATCCTCACCGAAGATGCTCGGCATGATCGACACGCGAAAGTCGATCTGGCGGGCGCTGATGCCGATCTTGAAACGACCGTCCTGCGGCACGCGCTTTTCACCGATGTCCAGCTCGGCCATGACCTTGATCCGCGAGATCACCTGCTCGGCGAACTCGCTGCCACTGACTTTGCTGATGCTGTTGAGCACGCCATCGATGCGGTATTTGATCACCAAGCCATTGCCGGTGACGCCCAGGTGGATGTCACTGGCGTGCATTTTCAGGGCGTCATAGAGGGTCGAGTTGACCAGCTTGACCACCCGGCTCTGGTCTTCGCTGATGCTGGCCAGCGACAAACTCTGCAGGGTGTCGAGTTCATTGACCGCTTCGCTTTCGTTGTCCAGCGAGTCAACGGCATGAAAGCTTTCTTCGTGGCGGGCCAGAAATCCAGCAAGGTCAGCAGCGCCGACCAGATACAACGGCGCGCCTTGCAGGCACTCGTCGATCCAGGCCAGACGTGCCGTATCAAAAGGATCGGCAAACACGCCCAAGGCTTGACCGTCGTGTTCGAGGAAGAGAAATTCACGCTTCAGGCACTGCGCCAGACTGACCCGCTCAAACCGCGGCGTAGCGGCGAACAGCGCGTGGCTGTCCAGCACAGGGTAATGCAGGGTGACGCCCAAGCGCGCGACAAAATCGGCAGGGCTCTGACCACTCAGGCGCTGCAGGGTATCGAGGAGACGTTCGGCGCTCTGTTCGGCGACGGCACGGGCCTGAGTCAGCAACTCACGACCTAGGGGGGCAACGGCTCCAGCCTGGGTGGTGACAACAGCGAGCGACGCGGTTTCCATGACTTGCTCTCCAGCGCGGGGCGCGGCAAGCCATGGTCAGGTCTGCTCGCGCGTTATTCCCCGGTGAGCAGTTGGTCGTCGTCTGGATTCTGGGGCCTCACGCCATTACGTCGGCGATCTGCCAGAACCCAACTACCGTCGAACAGCTGCAGGGGAAAATTGTCACTCCTGCTCTGGCGTCGTTCGACGAACCCTGTGTCCGTGTTGCCTTCGCTCCTGGCTTCGCGCTTGATGCCCATCAGGTCGTTGACTGCACGGGCCAGTTCCGCCAGCGGAAAAGGCTTGAACAGGATATGACTGACACCCAGTTGACTGGCCCGCTCACGAACCTCAGCGGTCGGATGGGCAGTGATCAGCACGAAATGACAGTTCCTGCTCTTGCGCACAGTCTCCAGTACCTGAAACCCCTCCATGTCGGGCAAGCGGAAATCGAGCACTATCACGTCAGGTTGGGTGCGTTCGGCTTCACCGATGGCACTGGCCCCGTCGTAGGCCACATGGACGTTCAGGCCTTGCGCATCCAGGTAAGCCTGGATATTGCCGGCAAGGGTCTGTTCGTCATCGACTACCAATACTGTATTAACCAAGGTCGACTCCCTGAAGCATTACAGGCCCGGTTTCCCGGTCTGCCGAAGTGCGGCCTTGTAGAGGCTTACGCATGCTTCGTGCCAGACCTGAGACGGCGCATTTTGCTGTGCTATGTCGTTGATTCTTTAAGAGTAGACGCAAATGGGCCTTGGCCCCTCCCCCAATCCCGGGGACCGGCTGGCGTTTTGCCCCTACTGGTGTCCCCAACATTGGGGGGCAGATCAGTCGTCAGTCAAGTCGTTGCACCTGCCCGGCGTCACGCAGACGCTGTAGCAAGGTTTGGCGCGCCTGCGTCTGTTGCTGATCGACCAGCAAACGTTTGGCCAGACTCAATCCCTGCTCAGGTTCGACTGAGGTATCGGTGATTTGGTTCTGCGCCTGCTGCAAAGATTGCTGATTGGCTATGTAAAACGCCCGAACGTGTTCCGGGCCCGGTTCCGGGACCTGGGAGGCCTGCAGGAACACCTGCTGCGCGGCCAACTCATGACGGGTGTAGTCAGCAAAGCTGTTGGCATCAAAGCCAGCATCGGCCAGGCGCTGCTCAAAGGGCTTCGCTGTGCCCATCGCCTGGCGTAGTTGGTCTATTTGTGCGCTTACCTCACTGTCACTGACCTTGATCCCCTGACGCTGCGCCTCTTGCCAGAGCAACTCCTTGTCGATCAAGTCATTGAGTGCCTGGTCGCGCAAGTGCTTGTACATACTGGGGTTGCGAATACTGGTCAGGGCCCGGCCCTGAGCCTGCAGATAGTCGGCGAAATAACGCTCCAGACGCAGCTGGCTGATGGGTACACCATTGACCAGGGCCACGGGCGGCCCTTCCTGCGCCTGCAGCGGCAGGGCCAATAGACACAACAACAGGCAGAGCAGCTTCATGGCAGGTTCTCCTGCGCGACAGGGCGATAGGCCGCCACCGGATAGAACACCGGGCCGGGCATTTCCAGGGTTACCACATGAGCCCCGGCCAACCCTTGCCGGCGACCCGGGCCAAAACTCAACGGCGGCGTCAGGCCGGTCTGCACATCGTGCAAACCTTCCAGTGCCTGGATCAGCTTTTCGCGGCTGGCATCTCGTCCGGCACGCTTGAGGGCATCGCCCAGCAATTGCATCGCACACCAGGTGCTAACCTGCAGCACCCCCTGGCGGCCGTCCAGGCCTTGGCGTGCTCGCATTTCCATCAGTGCCTGACGCCCACTGGAAGTCCAGTCCCCTGGAACAAAGGGATAAGCCAGAAAGACCCGCCGCGACCAGGCCGCAGGCACTTGCGGCAATTGGCTGGAGACCTGATTGGCACTGGCAAACAGGTACGGCGTGCGGCCACTTTGCTGTAGCTGGGTGGTCAACCGGCCGAAACCGTCGGCCTGGCCGAGAAAGAAAATAGCCTGCCCCTCGGGTGCCTGGTCAGTCAGGGCTTGGGCCTTGACCTCACGCCAGCCACGACGTTGCAGTTGCTGTTCAAGGTGCTGGGCCATACTGGCCTGAGCGGGATCGGCATACACAATCCGCGTGCCCACCTGTTGTTGTGCCAACGTGGTCTGGGCGTAATCGGCCAGACTCAAGAGTTGCTCATCCAGCCCCGGCAAGGGGTCGAAGATCTGCACGCTACTGGTCAAGGCCGGTGCGCTGCCGATCAAGGGCACCCGCGCCCGCTCCAGGCGGCTCGCCAGCACCGGCTCCAGCGCCGGTACCAGCGGTGAGACCAAGGCGAACACCTGCTCCTGTTCCAGCAACTGTGTGAGGGCTTGTTCGGCACTGGCCTGATCAGGCCCAGGGTCGATGCTGATCAACTGCAACCTTCGCCCGTGAATGCCACCTTGCTGATTGAGTTGCTCGATGCGGTCTTTTAGCACCGCCGCCACCACTCGTGCCGACGCCGCCAACGCACCCTCGCCAGGCAGTAACGTGCCCAGGCGCAAGGTCTGCTCCTCCACTCCCGGATCGCGGTCATCGGCCAAGCGTTTGAGGTAGGCGGTGAGGTTACGCTGGTCAGCCATGCTCAACACAAAGCGTGGCATGGCCGGGTCCAGGCGATGGCCGGCAGGGTCGCGGCCCTCTTGAATCGCCCGAGCCAAACTCGCCTCGGTGTACGCCGGATACGCCCGGCCATTGACGCTGCGCAACCCCTGGCCGAGCGCCAGGCGTTGCCAGCTCAATGGTGGCGGACGCACGCCACTCTCGGCGCGCCCCAGGCCATCGGCACCATGGCAACTGCCACAGGGCACGACACTGGCCGGCACCAGCATATCGGCTGCACCGACCCGCGCCGACACTTGCGCGTCGCTGCTCGACACACCCTCGCGGTACAGGCGTTTGCCTGCCATTTCCGCCGGGCTTAGCTCCAGGGCCAAGGCCAAATTGCTGGCGACGAACATCAGCAGCAAGGCCAGAGACCGCAGCGTTGTGGTCATGATGTTCAACGTCCGGCCAAAGGTTGCGAGAGCAATTGCAGGCGTTGAGCGATTGCCATTGGCGGTGCATCAGGGCGAATCTTGTTCCAGCGTTTGTTGGCCACGTCTCCGGCGATCAGTTGGGTTGAATGCTGTTCGGGGCTGGGGATCAGGTGCCCAAGGCGCATCAGCACCAGGTCCATCTGCGCCTTGTCACCGGTCAGGAACAGCCAGTTGGGCCCGTCCACCCCCTGCTTTTGCGCAAATGCCTTGAGCACTTGCGGCGTGTCGTTGGTCGGGTCGCTGCTCAAGGAAATGAAGGTCACCTTGCTGGCAGCCTCCTCGCCCATGGCTTCGCGCACCTCGCGCAGCTTGCGGGTAATCAGCGGGCAGGCATCGTTGCAGTGGGTAAAGATGACATTGAGCAACACCACCCGATCCTTGAGCACATCACTGTAGAACCGCAGGGTGCGACCGTTCTGGTCCTGCACCAGGCTGTCGGTGAAGTAGGTCTGAGCATCATGGGTGCCAGCGGTCGGTGTAACGGCGCTGTCGCTGGCACTTGGGCTGCCTTGCGGAGCGTGCCCTTCATGGGCAAACGCCACCGAGCTGAGGATCCACAGGCAGACCATCAGCGACAGCCAGTCCACCCCGCGCATCCCTGAACGGCTTGCAGTGGCAGCGCTCATGGTTGCACCTCCTGAGCGATAGCGGTGTGTTTGGCATGCACGCGACGAGCACTGAGGCGGTCGATCTCGGTGACCAGCAGCGCCGGATCGGTAAAGCCATAGAAGCGCGTCCATTTGCCACTGCGGCCATCACCCACCAGGATCAACGGCGGATGCTCGCTGATGTTGGCACTGAAGCTGCCCAGGCCTTTGAGGGTTTCATTGACGGCATAGGGTGTACCGGTCAGCCAGCTCCAGCCCGGCCCAACCTGAAAAGCCTTGGCGTAATCTTGCAAGCGCTTGGAGTCATCGCGTTGTGGGTCGACGCTGATTGACACCAGCTGCACCTCCTCGCCAACCCGTCCGCCCAATTGTTTTTGCACCTTGGCCATGATCGACGACACCACCGGGCACACGGTGGTACAGCTGGTGTAGATAAAACCCATGACCACCAGGCGATCGCTCACCAGGTCCTTCTCCAGGCGTACCGGCATACCGTTCTGGTCCAGCAACTGCACATCAGCGAAACGCACGGAGGCCTTTTCGTGATGAGCGGCGGGTGGAACATGGCCATTGTGGTCGCCCTGGCCGCTGTGATCCACACCACCGTGGGCCTGGGCAACGCCACAACCGGCGGCCAACAGGCAGAGGCTGAACAGTCTGCAGCGATCAAGCATTTTCATCGCACACTCCTTGAACCCGAGTCGGACGCTTGTTGAGCCGCGGCAGGCAGTACCCGCAGGCTGGTGTAGTTCTTTTCGGCAAAGGCGCTGCCCAATGACGGCGCCTGTACATGCAGGTACCAGGCGCCGGCTTCTGCCAGCTCCAATGGTGCTTCGTAGACGCCCTCACCGACTTCATGGACGCGGCTGTCACGGGCCCTTGATGAGGGGGCGAGGAAATAACGCACACTCAAGTCCTTGATGCCGTTGCGCGGGGCGCCATTACCTTCGACGATGCGAAAACGCGCCGTGAACGGGCTGCCCTGCACGACTACGGTGGGTTCGAGCAAAAACTCGACCTGCGGCGTCTGCCGGTGAGGCGCTGTCGGCGAAGCAGCCACTTCGGTACTGAAGCAGTGGATGATCTGCGGCTGGTTGAGCATGAAGGCGACATCGAAGGTGCCAGCTGCCGGCAGTTTGATGGTCGAGCTGTACACGCCCGGCGCTACTTCGCGCAGGCTGCGGTCAATGACCAGGGCGGCACGGGCATTGTGGCCGCGGTTGGCGTAACCGGACATCGGTGCGTTCATGCCCTCGGCGTAGAAGTAAGTCGTGTTGTCTACCGGGTTGACGACAAACACCGAGTTCTCATCGCGCGCCACCGCCAGGCCTTGAGCCAACGGCAGATCTCCCGCCTGGCGTGGTGCCGCCGGGCCTGCTTCGAAGCCCTGGACAATGGGCTGGCGGCCCTCGCCAAGGCTGCTCAAGTTGACCATGGTGACCTTCGGCGAAGCCAGGCCACGAATATAGGCATAGGCTTTGGTGAAGGTCAGCTGATAGGGTTCGGCGGACACCGGCAACGTGTGAATCAACCGGTCGGTGCTGGCGTCGATCACCAGCGCCTGGCTCTCCAGGGTGTTGAGAACGATGCCGAAGCGCCCGTCACTGCTAAAGCGCATCGGCCCCAGCCCTTGTTGACCCTCTATGCGATGGCGCAGGGTATGGTTGCGGGCATCGATCACGCTGATGCTGCCGTCGCGGCCATCGGCCACATACACGGCCTGTGACAGCGCCGAATAGGCCACCGACAACGGATGCGGACCGACCTTCAGGGTCTTGACCAGGCGCATCTCGCTGGCATCGATCACGCTCAACGTGCCGCTGTCGCGATTGCTGACAAAGGCATACTGCGAGTCGGCACTGAAGGCGATTTCGTGATGGCCGGTACCGGTGGCAAAGAACTTCATGTTCTTGCGGCTGGTCACATCAATCACCGTGACGCCACTGCGTGCAGGGTCGGTTGAGTTATTGCCGACCCACAGCAGGCGTTGGTCAGGCTGCAAGGCCACGCGCAGCGGCTGCTTACCAGCGGCGATACTGCCCACGCGCTGGAAGGTTTCGGTGTCTATCAATGCCACTTCATCGCGCTCGGGGATCGACACGAACACCTGCTTGTCGTCGTTGCTGGCCGCCCAGTCCATGGGCACGCCAGGTAGTTCGATACGCGCCAGGGTGCTGGTCACGCCGCCAACCGAGACCGACGGGTCGATCACGGTCAGGCTGGCGTCTTTGTTCAGCACCAGCAGGAAATAGCTGTTGAGGTCGAGTAACGGCCGCGCCCCGATACTGCTTTTCAGAAACAGCGCCACCCGTGCCTTGCAGCTTTTGTTGCGATCCTTGGCCGCGTCCCCGGTCAACGCCTTGTCCAGCCAGGCGCCGGGTGCAATGCCCGACAATGGCTGGCCACTGTTCTGATCGGTGACGTTGAAGCGCACGCTGGCAAACGCGCCCTCGGTCAGCACCCCATCGCTGCCCAGCGGCCGCGCCTCAAACTCGACAGTGACACCGTCGCGGCTGAGTCGGCGCAGTGCCTGCGGATCACTCTGAGCCTGGGCCTGCGCCAGCTCGCTGCGTGGGTCGCACCACAAGCTTTCATAGCTGATACCCACGCCCATCAGGGTCAAACCTGCCATCAGGCCCAGGTACAACGGTCTATTTTTCTTATTCATGACCTCTTCCTCTCCCTGTCACTGTGCTGGCGCTGTAGTCGGTGGTGCTTCTTCCGTTACCCGCAAAATCCCCCACAGTCCCGAAGCGTTGCCGTAAGCAGCGTAGTCGCGGAACAGGTAGTCACCCGGTATGGCGTTGCTGCCCCCGGCACTGGGCACCATGAAGCTGAAGTGTGCGGCCGGCAGCACGCTTTCCTGGGCGCCGATGAACATCGCCTGCGGGTTGTAGCCAAAGCGAACCGAACCGATACCCGGCAGATTCAGTGGGTAGCCGCCGATGTCGGACTTTTCGGCCTGGTAGTTGTGCAGTGGCCACAGGTGCCCATCGAGCTGATAGGTAATGCCACGGCTGCCACCGGTAGGCATCAGGATGTGGTTTCGGAACGGTTGACCCGGTTTGGCCCACAGCACAGGGGTTTGCGGGTCGCTGCCGACCAGGGCGTTGCTGTAGGCCATGTGGGCATTGGGAACATCCGCCCAGCCATTGCCATCGGCATGCCCGAATGGCGCATCCGGGGCCAGGCCAAAGCGGAACCACAGTGGCTCGGTCTTGTAGTTGATGGCCATGTTCGAGTTGTCTTTCGGATCGCCCGGCACGCCGTTGCCTTCAGTGGCAATGCCTTCCACCGGCCGGCCATCAGCCCAGCGCATGTTCAGGGCCCGTTGCCACAAGGTGGCAAAGTCGCGGTAGGCCGGCTGCCCGGGCACTTGCACGGTGGCTGAGGCACGGCTGGCGCTGTCTTCGGTCCAGGTCGCGGTCTGCGGCAGGATGCTCATACCACCGATCAGTCCTTTCTGGCCCTGCTTGATGACGTCGGCCGGGGTGATGTTGAGCCCTCCGAACTCAATGGCGGTAGTGTTGATGTTGTCCACTGAACGGCCCATTTGCATGACCGGTTTGCCTTCACGCTCCAGGTGCCCGGCATAGTACTGAAACACCTTGTTCGGGTAGGCACCGCTGCTGCCGGTACGCGGCGGTACGGTTTGCACCGGGTTCTGGCCGACGTTGACGCCGTCGGACTTAGTGATGTCGTAGGCCAACAGCTGGGTATGCAGGCCAACGTGGCTGGAGGGTCGCATCAAGTTGTTGTTGAAGGCCGTGGAGCCTTCGCTGCCCTGACGGTCACGCTTGACCACGTTCTGCATAACGGCAGTGCTGGGCAGGTCCGGCATGACCAGCGGCAGGCGGTTTTCCAGGGTGACCTTCAGGCACTCGCCGGCAGCGGCACGCAGTACCAGCGGCTCGATCGGCACGCCAGGCTTGAGTTTGCCGGTGACCGGATCAAGGTCAGCTTTGCGCACGTAGAGGATCGCGGTCGGATCATGCAGCGGTCCGCTATGTCCGCCGATGGTGAAAGTCTCGCCATCTTCCGGATCGGTCACGGTGACCTGGGGAATACTGGTACGCCGACTGTTGTAGACCAGCGTACCGCCATTGGCTTTCAACGGGCCACCTACGTGCTGACCAACGCCACCAGGATCGTTGATGCTCACCCCCAATGGATTGCCGAGGATGTCGTTGGCCAGCGCGGCGACCACTTCATAGCTGCGCTGCACGGTTGGCCGGGTGCCAATCCCGTTGGCGTTGGTGGTGTAGCGCGGGCAGATACCGTCGAACGCCACGGTGTTGCGCGCGGCCATGGGCAACGGGTTGTTGGGCAAGGCGAACAGGTCGCTGCGGCTGGCGGTGTAGTTGCGCATCACCCCCCAGATACCGTTCCAGTAACCTTCATGGGCGGCATCGAGCGAGTACAGGTAGTCGCCGTTGGGTGCCGAAGAACTGGAGATCATCGACACTGGCGCCATAAAGCCCAGTTGCTCGGAGATGCCGACCATCTGCGAAGCTTTCCAGCCCGAGTTGGAGCTGTTGCCGTAGCCCGAGCCGTTCTGCAGCCATTTCACACCATGCAGGGTCACGTTGTGTTCCTCTTCATGACCGCCGGCATGCATGCGCAGACGCACGTTGTCACCCGAGTAGGTGCGCAGCATCGGGGTGAATGGGTCCCCAGGTTCGGCGCCCGCCTTGTTAATGTGCGGCGGGAACAACGTGGTGCCGCCGGTTGGGCCGACAGCCGAAGTGATCGCGGCGGGCGACAGGTTCATCGCCGCAATAGCACGGTCGGTACGGCTTTGCATGGCGAATGCGAGGTCGCCACCCAGGCCATCGGCCTGCATGCCGCGCTTGCCGTCCGGGGCGACTTTGTTCGGGTCATAGACCCGCAACGCCAGTGGCTCGTTACGGTAGTTGACGACGAACATGCCAGGGTCATCCACCGAGATCGCCTGCGGGCACGGCCGTGACGGGCAACCTGGATTCAGACCGCCACGCGACTCAACCACCGCTTCGAGCAGGTTCGAGGCCTTCTGCCGCACGGGCGGGTTAATGGCGTAGCGGAAACTGTCAGCGGTTGCCGGGAAGGCCTGGGCATTGGGCACACCGTCAGGGCCAGCGCCGACATACACCCCAGCCTCGTAGGCATGCTGGAAGTCGCTGTACTCGAGGAAGAACTCCCGGTAGCTGTCATTACGGCCGTCATTGTCGAGGTCGCCGGTCTTGATCACCGCCTGCCAGGAGGTCGGACCGCCGTCTTCGCGCAGCGCGGTGTTGTACAGCTGTTCACCGGTTTCGGCGTGATACCAGGTGGACCCGGCAGGCTCGGCCAGCACGGTGGCGTACAACCCCAGCTGCTGGTGCGTCGATGGGCCGAGATGGTCGTGGGTAAAGATGGTGCCCAGGCCACGGTCGACGTTGTGGACGTTAACCACCGGGTCGGCGAACCAGCGCTGCATGGCGGTACGCGCGCCCAGCCAGTCGGCGCGCCCATAGCGCCCGAAGAACGGATGCTCCTTGGCTACCGGACATTCGGCGCTGCCTTCGCGCGGGTCGCCGCTGCTGCATTTGTTGTACTCACGGATGGCAAGAATACGTTCAACCACGGTGCCGGGCGAGAGAATACCGTCTTCATAGTTCCAGCCATTGGCCGAGCCATCGGCTGCGGTCAGGTCCCATTTAGGCAGGTGAATATGTTGGCCGATGACATCGGTCGGGGTGCGCACTTGGTAGTCATCCATCTCGTAGAACGATGGAATCAGGTTGGTGTGCTGGTACATGGTGCAGTCGAAGGTGTTCATGCGCATCACCAGTGGCTCTGGTGGACGCTGCTTGTTGATCACCGGCCAGGCATCTTCCCAGAGGGCAATGATGCGCGCCTGCGGGAAGTGGTAACCCACCTTGTTGTACACCGCATCGAACTGAATGTTGGCGCCCTTGTAGATCCGTGGACGGTCAGCAGTAAAGGTCGACGACCCGGTGAAGCTCATGCCGTCCAGACGCTCGCCACTGGCATATTCACCCGCCCCGGAAGACTGAGTCAGGCGTTTGGCGCGGTCATCCATGCACGGTTCGAAGTACGGTGCGCCAGCCGTCGGGGCGGCGCCATTGGTGCGAAAGTTGCGCGCAACCGTCTGGTTGCCGGGCAGCACGGCATAGCTTGGGTGTTCGAGCTTGGCGTGGAAGCTCATCGCCGCCTGCTCGACTTCCGTGCCCTCTTCTGGCAGGAATACTGCCTTGGCCTTGGTGATCTGCTTGGTGAAATCCAGTGCGGTGGTGGTCACCTCCACTTCACCACCGGCCGAGATACCGTCCAGTGCGTGGCGTGGCAAACCACCGTCCCAGCCGCCAACCTGGGCCGGGTCAAGGTTGGCCCACAGGGCATCACCGGTGTTTTTCAGCGCCTGTGCCTTGGCCGGGTCGAGCATATCCAGTGGCGGCGTAGGCGGACGTTGGCCAACGGTGCTTTCCATGCCGCCAATCCAGAACGGATAGCCTGGGTTTTTCAGGCTGCCATCGGCGTTGCGGTTGGATTCACTGCGATCCACCAGCACCAGTGAGCCGACCGCCCGCGGGGCAGCATCATGATGCCCGGAGTCGTCATCGCCCTCTTCCTCATCCTCGTCGTCATCCTGTTCGGCGACCAGGGTTTCAGCCAGTTTCGGTATCACCGCAACTTTGCCCGGCATAGGAGCCATGGCCTTGCCAGGCAGCGGAACAATGGCAGGAATCGGCGTACCAGCGATAATTTCGCCGTCTGGCAAGGCCCGAGCGCCTGACGCTGGCTTGCCGCTGCGCAGGGCAAACGGCTCGCTGTGGTAGCCATCGGCACCTTGCGCAGAGACTTCCAGGCGGGTGCCCTCTTCAAATACGTCATGCACCCGCCACATGCTCCACATGCCTTGGGCAAAGTGCGGGTAGAAGTGGCAGTGATAGATGGCGTCGCCTGCTACCCGGTTGCGGTTGCCTGAACCACCGTGGGCGATTTCATAGGTGTAGCCAACACCGGGGCCGATGCCTTGGGCATCGACGTAGTCAGAGTTGTCGTCATTGGGGTTGAACAGCCACTGGTGACCGTGCAGGTGGAAGATATGCTGTTCATGGCCGTTATGGGTGTTGCGGAATTTAACGAAGTCGCCAATGTAGCTGTGGTTGACGTTGGCCGGTTCGGATGGAAACAGGGCCATGGTGGCCTTGACGCCAATCTGCTCGGCCTTGGGTTGCTCGCCCGGGCGGATGTTCTCCAGGCCGACGTTAGCGGGCACGTCCACGAGCATCGCGACGTCACCGACGGTGTGCGAACTGAGGAAGAATTCTTCGTAGGCACACGACAGGCAGTCATGCATCGGGCCGACGCCCAGGCGATTGGCCACTACTTCAGCGCCCATACCGCCAGAGCCGTAATTGATCATGAACGAGTCGCGGGTCGGTTCCAGCACATGCCCCATTACCGGGTCTGCCCAATAACCGGGGAAGGCTTGGGTGGCGGCCGCTTCATCGGTGAACTGCGCGGCGAAGTCGCGAAACGGCTCCAGCCGATTGGGGATCGCCGGGTTGCGTTTGCCGATACTTTCCAGGGGGTAGGTCGAGGGCGGGAAGCTGCCATCGGCATTCGGCCCCATGACCACTGCATCGGTTTCGCTGGAGATGATCTCATTACCATCCACCATGGCGATGATTGGCGAGCCGGACTTGCCTTCACGGATCCATGGTTCGCGCTGTGGGTAGCGAGCCTGGTAATCGACGATCGGCTGGCCGGTCGGCGCGCGACCGGTGGTGCTCAGGCGCATTTCTTCTTCGGTCAGGGTATTGCGGTAGGTACGGGCATTTTTTGGCAATACCACCACCTGGCCGAACAGGCCGTTGGCGACATTGCCGGCAGCGCCCTCGCCGCCGAAGGTGGCACCCTGGCTGGTCGCGGCAAACGCACCTTCGCGTTCGGCATACAAGGTATAGGTGCGGCTGGCACCCGGAGCGATCAAGAAGTTGCCGTTGCGCCCGGTGTTGGCGGCGATGTCGCCAATGCCGTTGACCGCCTGCATGCCGTTGACCTGGAAGCCTATGTGGCGGTCGGTGACCTGTTCGTCAGCAACAAAGCCGTGTTCAGCGCCCTGCTCATTGCCCTCGGCGCCTTCGTTTTCTTCGGCTTCGTTCTCTTCGCCTTCATTTTCTTCTTCGTGATCGAGACCGTGCTTGTTCGGGTTGGCCTGGTAGGCCAAGAGGTTCTGCAGGTTGATGGTCAGGCAGTCTCCCGCTGCCACCCGCAGAACGATCGGCCGCGGACGCTTGTCTGGTCGCAGGGTGACCTTGCCAGGTACTGCCGCGCCACCGTTGTCCAGCGACACCTGGTGTTCGTCGACCACGTCGCGGCGCAAAGCGAACATCATGCCGTTGGCGTTCTGCGCGCCGAGGCGGTTGAACATCAGTGGCTGGTCAAGCGCCACCACGTTGGCCACCAGATTGCGCTCGCAGCGCACGGCAGCTTCGCTTTCTGTTTGCCAGCCAAAGGTGACGGCGGTGAGCAGCAGAGAAGTCAGGACGGAGCCTTTGATCGGAGTCATCATGGCGTGCCTCGGGTGGTGCAAGTGGACTCTGGAAAGGCTTGAGCAAGCCTCATGCCATAGTTTTTTATTGTTATTTTTCAACTAGTTGGACTACTGAATGAATCTCAATTGGGGGTTTTCCCCCGCTATTCCCCACATTTAGGGGACGCTGCCCAGACGCCGTCATAACGGCGCATCCATCGCCAAGCCCTGTAACCGCCGGTACTGGCGCAACACTTTCGGCACATAACGCTGGGTCTCGGCATACGGCGGCACCACCCGCCCACGACGCATCACCGCATCAGGCCCAGCGTTATAGGCCGCGACGGCCAACGTAATGTCATTGTCGAACAGGGTGAGCATGCGTTTGAGGTAGCGTGCCCCACCCTTGATGTTCGAAGCTGGGTCCAAGGAATTTTTGACCCCCAGCTCGCGCGCGGTGTCAGGCATCAGCTGCATCAAGCCAACGGCACCACTGGCCGAACGGGCATTGGGGTTGTAGCGCGATTCGGCCTGGATCACGGCATGCAGCAACGCTGGTGGCAGGTCGTTGGCTTCGGCGGCCGCCGCCACCAACTCGGCATAAGGCATACCGGTGATCAGTTGCGCCTGGCCGCTGCTGGCCAGGCTAGCTCCGGGCTCGCTGACCACCCGTTCGTACTTGCGACCAGGACGGTGGACGTTGGACAGGACATAGCCGCCATCAGCCTTGATCGAAATGTACACATCGGCCAGGACCGGGTCGGTCAAACTCAGCCAGACAACAATTCCCGCAGTGAGCCAGTGCATGATTGCGCCCTCCCCGTTGCGTTCCCCGAAAAGTGGGGGATATGCCCCGATTGCCGAGGCTTTGGGCTACTGACGCAAGCACTGTGCCGCCTTGCCGGGCCCATGGTGCAAAGGCTCGGCGCAGACGCGCACGGCAATTGCATGAAGCCTTGCAGGCGCACGATGGAGGGCCTTGGTATGAACAAAAAAAATCGCACACAACGGGGATTCACCCTGCTCGAACTGCTGGTGGTGTTGGTGGTACTGGGTTTGTTGGCGGGCATCGTTGCGCCCAAGTACTTCAGTCAGTTGGGCCGCTCGGAGGCCAAGGTGGCGCGGGCGCAGATTGAAGGTTTGAGCAAGGCCCTGGACCTCTATCGCCTGGAGGTGGGGCATTACCCCAATTCCGAGCAAGGGCTGCAGGCGCTGGTTGCCGCCCCCAGCGACGAGACCCGCTGGTCGGGGCCTTACCTGCAAAAGAAAGTCCCCCAAGACCCGTGGGGCCGTAACTACATCTACCGCCAACCCGGAGAAAACGGCGAGTACGACCTGCTCTCCATGGGCAAAGACGGCCAACCCGGTGGTGAAGGCGAGAACGCCGAGGTCACCAGTTGGCAGTAAGCGGAGGATCAGCACATGCGCTATGAGCTCAAGGCATTGGGGAAAACCGGGGTGGTATTGCTCACGCTGGACGCCCAGGACGCCGGACAAGCGCGCTTGCAGGCCGAGCAGCAAGGCTTGCGGGTGGTCAGCGTGCGTAACTGCAAGCATTTTGCCAAGTTACGCTGGAGTCGCCGCGAAACCTTCGACCTGGTGTTGTTCAGCCAGGAGCTGACCACCCTGCTCAATGCCGGGCTGGCGCTGATTGATGCCCTGGAAAGCCTGGCCGAAAAAGAAGCAGCACCGCAGGCGCGTAAAACCCTCGGTGAACTGGTGCGTCTGCTTTATGAAGGCAAATCCTTCTCCCAGGCCTTGGGCCAATTGCCCAGTGTGTTCCCGCCGCTGTACATCGCCCTGGTGCAATCGAGCGAAAAAACCGGCGCCCTCGGCGACGCCCTGGGCCGCTACGTTGCCTACCGCAAACGCATGGACGAAGTGCGGCAAAAGATCGTC
The DNA here is from genome assembly GCF_050312595.1 of Pseudomonas sp. UM16. Lineage (NCBI taxonomy): Bacteria > Pseudomonadati > Pseudomonadota > Gammaproteobacteria > Pseudomonadales > Pseudomonadaceae > Pseudomonas > Pseudomonas sp. UM16. The sequence goes on from NZ_JBNPJT010000015.1 coordinate 105,715, forward strand.
AGTGCCTCGATCTACCCGTTGTTGTTGTTGCTGGTCGGCGGCGGCGTTGTACTGTTTCTGCTTGGCTATGTGGTGCCACGGTTCAGCCTCGTGTTTGAGGGCCTGGGCACCGAACTGCCATGGCTTTCGCGCTGGCTGATGCAAGCCGGGATGTTTTTGCATGCCCACCAGGCGCCGCTGGGCCTGGGCTTTCTCGGGCTCATGGGCAGTCTGTTCGTGTTGCGTCGCGACCCGCGCGTGCGGCGCTGGTTGCACCGTCAACTGGAGCGCCTGCCGGCCCTGCATCGGCGCCTGGTGATGTACGAACTTGCGCGTTTCTATCGCTCGCTGGGCATTCTGCTGCAAGGCGGCATTCCGATCCTTACGGCCATGGAAATGGCCCGCGGCCTGCTCGGTGTGGCCGCCAAGCAGCGTCTTGAGCATGCGTGTGAGCGCGTTCGTGAAGGGCTGTCGTTGTCAGCGGCGCTGGAAGCTGGGCAGTTGGTGACCCCGGTGTCGTTGCGCTTGCTGCGTGCCGGTGAACAGTCGGGCAACCTAGGGCAGATGATGGAGCGCAGCGCTGACTTCTACGACGAAGAAATCAGCCGCTGGATCGAGTGGTTCGTGCGCCTGTTCGAGCCTTTGCTGATGACCTTCATCGGCTTGCTGATCGGCTTTATCGTGATTCTCATGTACATGCCGATCTTTGAGTTGGCTTCCAGTATTCACTAGCCCTCAACGTGACAATCCAGCCCAGTTGCTGTATAGATTCGGCCACCAAGGGGAGCCCGGCAACGGGCTGAGAAACCGCTAGCACCTGCAGCGCGGTGACCCTTCGAACCTGATCCGGATCATGCCGGCGAAGGGATGGGGATTGCCAACCTGCCTTTTTGCCGGTCTCACTGCGAGGCCGCCGATGTCTGAATTACCCGGTCTCGCTGTCGCCATCTTTGAGGACAGCACCATGGCCGAACGCTTCACCGATACCCTTCGCGCCGCCAGCGAGCCAAGCTGGACGCAATCAATCGAACACCGCTTCGTCAATGAACTGCTCGACGGCAGCCTCGACGATGCGGTGCTGATCAATTACCTGATCCAGGATCACCGCTTCATCGATGCCTTCCTGACCTTGCTCGGCGCGGCCATTGCCACGGCCGACACCTTCGAGGCGCGTATTCGCCTGGGGCGTTTCACCGGGGTGATTTGCGGTGAGGAGAACACCTATTTCCTGCGCGCCTTCGAAGCGCTTGGCGTAACCGAGGCACAACGCCTGGAAGCCCCCGACTCAGTGCCAACCGCGGGTTTCAAAGCCATCATGCGCGAGGCGGCCGCCACCCGATCCTATGCAGCGGCGCTGGCGGTGCTCAACGTTGCCGAGGGCTTGTACCTGGACTGGGCCTTGCGCGCGCCGAAGCAATTGCCACCGCGCTTTGAGCATGCTGAATGGATCACCCTGCACGACAACCCGGACTTCCAACGCTTCGTTGCCTTCCTGCGCACCGAACTGGACCGTGTGGGACCCGCGCAGGCGCAGATCAGCAGCGACTTTTTCCAACGCGCCGTAGCACTCGAGCATGCCTTCTTCGACGCCGCCTACGACATAAAGGGTTAAGCCATGGATATCTTTGATCGCCTCAGACAAGCCGCTGCGGCTGACTGGAACAGCTACGTCGACCACGATTTCGTCCGCCAGATGGGCGCGGGCACCCTCGCCCAGCCGGCGTTTCGCAAGTACCTGGTGCAGGATTACCTGTTCCTGATCCAGTTCGCTCGCTCCTGGGCCCTGGCGGCTTACAAGAGCCGCACACTCGCCGATATTCGTGCGGCGCAAGCGGGATTGGCGGCGATCCTCGATGAAACCGAGCTGCATGTGCGCCTGTGCCAACGCTGGGGATTGTCGCCTGAGGACCTGGCCGCCACACCGGAACATCAAGCGACGGTTGCCTACACCCGCTTTGTTCTGGACTGTGGGGCGGCGGGTGATTTGCTCGATCTGCACGTGGCCTTGGCGCCCTGCGTGATTGGTTACGCCGAAATCGGCCGCAACCTGACACCTGATGGCATCGACGCACTCGCTGATCATCCGTATCGCGACTGGATCGGTGAATATGCCGGTGAAGGCTATCAGGGCGTAGCCAACGCAGCGCGCGCGCACCTGGACGACCTGGCTTCACGGGCGATGACTGAACGCCGTTTCGAGGAACTGGCCAAGCTGTTCGGCCAGGCGTCGCGCCTGGAAGCCGAATTCTGGCAAATGGGCCTGGACGCCCGCTAGGGCCCGTCACCGGGCAAGACGGTATCTACGGCCAACCTCAATAATCGTAGCGATCCACCGCCCTGCGACGCTCGTTGTCATCGCGCATGTCGTAGTTGGCGGTGGTCTGGATATTGGTGTGGTGCGCCAGTTTCTGCGCGATCGACAAGTCGTGCTCTTCGATCACCCGGGTGATGAAGGAACGCCGGAAGTCGTGAGGCATGATCTTTACCCCAACCTGGGTGCCACGCTGGCGCGCGATGTAGTAGATCGCATGCTTGGTGATGCGCTCGCGGGTGATGTGGCTGCCACGGCGAATACGGTTGAACAGAAAGTCATCATCCGCCTGCCCTTCAGGCAATTGCTCACGGCGAAAGGCCAGCCAGGCATTGAGCTTTTCAAACGCCCAGGTCGGCGCGTACTTGATCAACTGTTTATTACCCTTGCCCAGTACCTGCAGGCTGCGCTCATTGAAGTCGACCTGGCTCAAGTCAAGGTTGACCGATTCGGACTTGCGCATGCCGGTGCCATACAGCAAGGCGATCACCGCCGCGTCACGCAGGCCCTGGGGCCGGGGGTCGGCCGCGCAGGCATCCATCAGTTCCCGGATCAGGCTGCGCTTGAGATTACGGCCGCTAGGCAGGCGGGTGCCTTGCGCCGGCTTGACGGTACGGATGCGCAGCAGTTGATCCTGGCTGATCAACCCCAGGCGCCAGGCTTCGTTCATCACCCCGCGCACGGCGTTGACGTACAACGACGAGGTATTGGGCGCATAACCGTCGGCGCGCAACGCCGCCACCAGCGCGGTGACATGGCCGGGCTCTAGCTGGTGCCAGGGTATATCGCTGATGTCGCAATCCTCGAAGCCCAAGCGGTCGGCAGCGTCCTGGAGGATGTACTTCATGGTCAGCTGGCTGGAAGGCGCCAGGCGCGCGAGGTATTGCAGCAAGGGGTTTTGCAGTGAATCGGACAAACCAGGAATCCTGTAGAGCTGAGCTGAGGGCAAAACTGCGACGCGTTAGTGTGACCCGCAATGGCCTCGGTGCAGATGACGCACGTCATGACCAGGTCATTGATTGGCAAGCCATTTATGGCTAACACCGGGGCTGATAGTACCTCATCACTGGCATTGGAATCGATTGAGGGCAATATCATGGCCACCTGAAGCAGATCGCAGGCGCCGGTCCAGGCTTGAGGCTACAGTTGCTCAAGACCCTTTGATGTAGAGGCAACATGGCTTTTCATCGACTGACCCGCAGCCACCCGCGCCTGAGCATCGCCGCGCTGGTTGGCTTGCTGTGCGGCTGGCTGATACCGGCAAACGACTGGATTGAACAGATGCTGATTGGCTGGAACAGCGGCGTCTGGCTGTATCTGCTGTTGATTCTGTGGCTGACCCTGGGTGCCAGTACTGAGAAGGTCCGCAAGGTGGCCAGCATTGAGGATGAGAACGCCGGTCTGGTGCTGTTCACTGTCAGCATCGCCGCCATCGCGAGCCTCGTGGCGGTCATCCTGCAACTGGCCGCAGGGGCCAAGCTCGAAGGCGGTCCCACCGCCCTGCAATTAGCCTTCACCGGCTTTACCGTCGCCGGTTCCTGGCTGTTGATCGGCACCATTTTCAGCCTGCACTACGCCCACCTGTTCTACACCGCCCACGAGCACTCGCCTCTGCTGCGCTTTAGCGATGGCGAACGCCACCCCGACTATTGGGATTTTCACTACTTTTCCTTCACCCTCAGCGTCGCAGTACAGACCTCGGATGTTGGCGTCGCCGGGCGGGAAATGCGCCGGGTGGTGCTGGCGCATTCACTGGTGGGGTTTGTCTTCAACACAGCGATTTTAGGCTTCACCATCAATATGGCCGCCACCTTGATCAACTGAAGGGCGCGCTTGCCACAGGGAGGGTCGATGCCGATCTGCGCCAGACGCTTCCAAGTCTGATTAACGCATGGCAGTTACCTTGACTGGACCTTGGCTGCCATTGGTCTGAAAAATCCCAGGCGAGCACCCGGCCGACTGTCGGTAAAAATTGCAGCATGTCTAGGCTGTCAACGGTGAAACATTGTGGGCAAACGTTTGCCGATATTAGCGTTGAGCCAGAATTATCGAAGACGCGCGAAAGCAACTTGAAAGAAACGACAAACTGTCATCAGCAACAGCTGACACTGACGACAGCAGTGCTATGTTTAGGTTTCTCGCAAGGTCACCAGGATCTTGAATCCATCACGCTCCGCTCCCCTGTTGTTCACCCCTACAAGGAGGCCGGAATGAACAAGCTGACGTTCCCCAACGCCTGCCAGGTGATGCGCTGGTATTTTCATCCGCTGGGTTTCGAGGCCAGCATGGATGCCCCGCGTAGCATGGTTGCACGGCTGTTTGACCGGGCTACAGGTGAAACCCTGTTGGCCATCGCCGGGATTCCCTGCGCCACGCTCATGGCCGCTGCCGATGTCGAACGGATCATCGAAGCTGTCGAGGCCGAACTCGACGCCTTCGAGCCCTCCTGTGGCCTGCGCGCCACCGGCTGATCTCAGCTGACCGCCAATGACTGCCGTGCGCGCTCGATATCGACGATAAACCGCTCGGCCGGCAATGGCTGGCCGAGCAGGTAACCCTGCAAAGAATCGCAGCCCAGACGGGTCAGGAAGTTCTGTTGGCGGTCGGTTTCCACCCCCTCGGCGACAATCCGCAAACCCAGCGCCTGGCCTAGGGCGACAATGGCCGAAACAATCGCGGCATCGTCGCTGTCCTGTTCCAGGTCGCGGACAAAGCCGCGGTCGATCTTCAACTCATTGGCCGGCAAGCGCTTGAGGTACATCAGGCTCGAATAGCCGGTGCCGAAATCGTCGATGGACAAGTCCACGCCCATGTCCGCCAGGCGCTGCAGCACCGCCATGCTTGCATCGGCATCGTGCATCGCGGTGGTTTCGGTGATCTCCAGGGTCAGGCTGTTGGCCGGCAGGTTATGACGCGCCAGCACCTTGGCGACGCTCTCGACCAAACCGCTGTGGCAGAACTGGATCGCCGACAGGTTAACTGCAATGCGCCAGTCGCTGTAGCCCTGGCCAATCCACACGCGCATCTGCCGACAGGCTTCATCGAGCACCCACTCGCCGATAGGGATGATCAGCCCGGTTTTCTCCGCCAAACCGATAAAGCGATCCGGCAACAGCAGCCCATGCTGCGGGTGCTCCCAGCGCAGCAAGGCTTCGGCACCGATGGGCTGGCAGTTCTGGGCGTCGAACTTGGGTTGATAGAACAGGCGGAACTGGCCCTGCTCAAGGGCGACACGCAGGTCCTGAAGCAGTTGCAGCTGCAGCCGCGCGTTACTGTTCATCGACACATCGAAGAAACTATAACCGTTCTTGCCGGCACTCTTGGCGTGATACATCGCCGCATCGGCATTGCGTAGCAATTCATGCTGGTCAACGCCATTGCCTGGGTAGAGCACGATGCCGATGCTTGCCGAGATCTGCAGGTTCTGTTCCGAAACGCGAAAGGCACGAGAAATCAGGTTGACCTGCTTGGCAGCAACGCCCATGGCGTCATCAGGCTCCTGCAATTCCACCAGCAGGACAAATTCGTCGCCACCGATACGCGCCAGGGTGTCCTGGCTGTGCAAATGACCGCGCAGGCGCTGCGCTACTTCTTTGAGCAGCAGGTCGCCCATATGGTGACCAAAGGCATCGTTAACCGGTTTGAAGCCGTCCAGGTCGATGAACATCAGCGCAAAACAGCCGCCCTGCTCCGCCACCTTGCTCATGGCCTGCTCGATGCGGTCAGCCAGCAGGGTACGGTTGGGCAAACCGGTCAGGGTGTCGTGCAAGGCCAGTTGCGTGAGTTCCTGATTAGCCCGGGTCAAGGAGCGCGCCAACTCGGCGGTACGCGCTTCCAGGCGAGCGTCGAGCACCGAGGTCAGCAAAGCCACCGACAACACCGCCAACGTCGTAATCAACACCAGGTAATCCAGACCGTTGCCACTCAGGCCGCTACCGAGCGCACCGCAGAAACTGCCTTCCGGGAAGTTCGCTGCAGCCATGCCGGTGTAATGCATGCCGACAATCGCCACGCCCATAACCACCGCAGCCGCTCCGCGAATCTGGCGGACATAAAGGGTTTGCTGACGCAAGCGAAAGGCAATCCACAAGGCCGCCGCCGAGGCGCCTACGGCGATCAGCAATGACAGGCCGAACAGCACCGGGTCGTAATCGATACCCGGTTGAATCAACAATGCAGCCATGCCGGTGTAATGCATGCTGCTGATGCCTGCGCCCATGATCAACGCACCCAACGCCAGTTGGCTCCAAGGCAGGCTCGGCTGACTGACCAACCATAGGGCAAAGCCTGAAGACAGCCCGGCGATCAGCAACGACAGCAAAGTCAGGGCCAGGTCATAGCCCAACGGGATCGGCAAGTTGAAGGCGAGCATGCCGATGAAGTGCATCGACCAGATGCCAAACCCCATCGCCAGTGCTCCGCCACTGATCCACAGGTACACCGCACGGCCTTTGGCGGTGGCGATGCGCCCGGTCAGGTCCAGTGCGGTATAGGAAGCAAGGATGGCCACACAGAGCGAAATGACCACCAGCGAAGAAGAGTAACTACCGATCAGCATTTGGCCTTCCACAACCCTTGGAATCGGGCACTGGAGTGGCCCGCGAAAAGCCGATGATTGTACTCAACCTTTGCCGAAACGCACGGAGTTTCGATGGCACTTAGCAATGATGGCGCATCGCCAATTTTACAGTCAAATATTTATATAAATACCTTCAAAAACAATATGTTACGACTGATATTTTAAGCAAAAACCTATTAAATCGTGCAATTTTCAACGAATCCTGACAGAAGAGATGTTTTACATTAAGTAAATTACCTATCTTGTTGTTTTTATGGTTTTAATCGGATTCAGCAAAAGCTGCTTGTGCATCCCACCCCCCACCCAGCGCTGCGATCAATTGCACACTGGCTACCAGCCTGCCCTGCAGCAAGGTCAGCACACTTCGCTCGTTGCTCAGCGCGGTAGTCTGCACGTTGACCACATCCAGATAGGCGATCAGCCCCGCCTTGTACTGGTTGCTGGTCAGGCGCAGCGATTCACGCGCCGCGTCCAGCGCTTCGCTGCGCACCCTGGCCTCATCTTCATAGACCTTGAGCTGCACCAGGTAGTTTTCCACCTCTTTGAAACCATCGAGCACCGCCTGACGGTACTGCGCCACGGTCTGGTCGTAGACCGCTTCGGTGCGATCGACTTCGGCGGAGCGCTGGCCGCCGTCGAACAAGGTCATTGCCAGTTGCGGGCCCACCGACCAGAAGCGGTTGGGCAGGCTGATCCAGTCATTAAAACTGCTACTGCTGTAGCCACCGTTGAGGCTTAAGGTCAGGTCTGGAAAATAAGCAGCTTTGGCCACGCCAATACTGGCGTTGGCCGACATCACTTTGCGCTCGGCCGAAGCAATGTCCGGGCGTCGTTCAAGCAACTGCGACGGCAACGCCAGCGGCACCTGAGGCAGCGCCGGTATGTCTTGGCTGTCGACCAGGGCGAAGTCAGCCGGCGCCTTGCCGAGCAGTACGGCGATGGCGTTTTCCAGCTGGGCCCGTTGCCAAACCAAATCAATCAGGTCGGCCTGGGTGCTTTTCAGTTGGGTTTGCGCCTGAGCCACTGCATCCTTGCCGGAGACCCCGGCGCGGTACTGGTTCTCGGTCATGGTCAACGAACGCTGGTAGGCCGCAACTGTGGCTTCAAGCAAGCGCTTCTGCTCGTCCATCACCCGCAATTGCAGATAGTTCTGCACCAGCTCCGACTGCAGGCTCAGGCGAATCGCCGCCATGTCGGCCAGGCTCGCCTCAGCACTGGCCTCATTGGCTGCCAGACCATCGCGCAGCTTGCCCCACAAGTCAGCTTCCCAGCTGACGCCGAGGGTGGTGCTGTAGGTGTCACGGATACCGCTGCTGTTGTTACTCAGGCTGGAGCTGGAACTGCCGGTGCCCTGGCTTGAGCGCGTCTTGCCCGCGTTCAGGTCAACGCTCGGGAACAACGTGCCACGGGCACTGCGTACCAGGGCCTGGGCCTGACGGTACTGGGCAGCGTACTGAGCAACGGTCTGGTTGTTGCTGTTGAGCTGCTCGATCAGGCCGTTGAGCTGGGCATCACCATACAGCTCCCACCAGGCGCCACGGGCCAAGGCATCCGAGGGGTTCGCCTGGCTCCAGCCCGCAGCATGCTTGAACTGCACCGGGGTCGGGCTGTCCGGGCGCTGGTAGTCCGGGCTCAAGGTACAAGCGCTGAGCATGGCCAGGCACAAGCTTGTGGCCAGCAAGCGTAAACCACGGGCAGCAAGCACAGGCTGCAGCGAGTGAGCACAGAGAAATGGACGTCGGGTCATAGCGGGGTTTCCAAAGCAGCGTCGGTGCGCACGCCGCGCCAGCGGTTGAAGCGATGGCGCAAGCGGTCCAGATAGAGGTAAACCACCGGAGTGGTGTAAAGCGTGAGGACTTGGCTGAAGACCAGCCCGCCAATGATGGTCAGGCCCAGCGGCTGACGCATTTCCGAACCTTCGGCATGGCTGAGCAACAACGGCAAGGCGCCGAGGATGGCGGCAACGGTGGTCATCAGGATCGGCCGCAGACGCAGCAGACAGGCGCGGCGGATCGATTGCTCCGGGCTCAGGTGCTCATGACGCTCCAGTTGCAGCGCCAGGTCGATCATCATGATGGCGTTCTTCTTTACCACGCCAATCAGCAGGAACAGGCCCAACAACGAAATCAGGCTGAATTCGCTGCCCACCACATACAAGGTAAGCAAGGCCCCTACCCCGGCCGAAGGCAAGGTCGAGAGGATGGTCAACGGGTGAATGTAGCTCTCATAGAGAATCCCCAGCACCAGGTACACCGCCAACAATGCCCCAAGGATCATGAATGGCTGACCTTTCTGGCTTTCGGTGAAGGCATCACCGGTGCCGCCAAGCTTGGCGATCACATCTTCCGGCAAGCCGACCTTGGCTACCGCCCGCTCCACCGCGGCCAGGGCCTGATCCTGGCTGTAGCCTTCGGCAATGTCGAAGTTGATGCTTTCCGAGGCGAACTGACCTTCGTGGCTGACCCGGTCATCGGCCAGGCTGTTTTCATAATGGGCGAAGGTCGACAATGGCACCCGAGCGCCCTCGGCGGTAATCACCTGGACCTGCTCCAGGCTGCGCGGGTCCTGGGCGTACTTGGGGTTGATCTCCATCACCACCTGGTACTGATTGAGGCTGTCGTAGATGGTCGAGATCTGCCGCTGACTGTAGGCGTTGTTGAGCACCGAGGTAACCATGCTCATGTCGATGCCCAGACGTTTGGCCTGTTCGCGGTCGACCACCAGGGTAATCTGCTGGGTGCCACCACCTTCACGGGCATCGATGGCGGTAAGTTCTGGCAGGGCCTTGAACGCTGCCACCACCTTCGGGTACCACTCGCGTAACGCCGACAGCTCACTGCTCTGCAAGGTGTAGAGAAACTGCGAGCTGCTCTGGTCGCGGCCGCCGCCGAACTGCAGATCCTGGTCAGCCATGAGGAACAGGCGGCCGCCGGGCACCTTGGGCATCTCTTTACGCATCCGCTCAATGATTTTCTGCGCCGAAAGCTTGCGTTCGCTGATCGGCTTGAGGCGCACCAGAATCATGGCGTTGTTGGTACCGCTGTTGCCGCCGATAAAGCCGGCGACACTCTCCACCGCAGGGTCCTTGAGCAAGGCCCGGCGGTAGATCTCCATCTTCGGCTGCATGACCTGGAACGACAGCCCGTCATCACCGCGGACAAAGCCCATTAGCTGCCCGGTGTCTTGCTGCGGCAGAAAGGTCTTCGGTACCACCACATACAGGGCAATGTTGACCGCAATGGTCACCAACAGACTGGCCAAGGTCAGGCGCCGATGACGCAAGACCCAATCAAGGCTGCGCCCGTAGCTGGCCATCATGCGTTCGTTGAGCTGTTCGCTCCAGCGCTGCAGGCGCGTCTGCTCGCCGGGCGCGTGGGGTTTGAGCCAGCGCGCACAGAGCATGGGCGTCAGCGTCAACGACACCAGCAGAGAAACCAGGATCGCCACCGCCAGGGTAATGGAAAACTCGCGGAACAACGAGCCGACAATACCGCCCATGAACAGGATCGAGACAAACACCACCACCAGCGACAGGTTCATCGACAGCAAGGTAAAACCGACTTCCTTTGACCCCAGGTAGGCAGCGCGCATCGGCGCCACGCCCTCGTCGATGTGCCGGGAAATGTTTTCCAGTACGACAATGGCATCATCGACCACCAGGCCGGTGGCAAGGATCAGCGCCATCAGCGACAGGTTGTTCAGGGAAAACCCGCACAAGTACATCGCGGCAAAGGTGCCGACCAGCGACACCGGTACTGCCAGGGTCGGGATCAACGAAGCGCGCAGGTTGCCGAGGAACAGGAACACCACCAGCACTACCAGCACCACTGCGATGATCAGGGTGTGTTCAGCCTCTTTGAGCGTCGCGGTGATCACTGGCGAGCGGTCCATAGCGACGTCCAGTTTGACGCTGGCGGGCATCAGCGATTCCAGGGCGGGCAACTGCTCGTTGATCTTGCTCACCGTCTCGATGATGTTGGCCCCGGTCTGGCGGTTGATCACCAGCAGTACCGCCTCCTGGTCATTGAAGAAACCGCTGTTGTAACGGTTCTCCACCGCGTCGCTGACCTTGGCCACATGGCTCAGGCGCAGTACTGCACCGTCCTGGTAACGGATGACCAGCGGTTCGTAGTCCTTGGCCTTTTCCAACTGGTCGTTGGCCTGTACCTGCCAACTGCGCTGGCCATCTTCGATAAAGCCCTTGGGCCGACGCTGGTTGGCATTGGCGATGGTCTCGCGCACATCGTCCAGCGCAACACCGTATTGATTGAGCAGGTACGGTTCGAGCTCGACGCGCACCGCTGGCAGCGAGCTGCCACCAATCTGCACCTCGCCTACCCCGGGTACCTGCGACAGGCTTTGCGAGAGGATGGTCGAGGCCAGATCGTACAACTGGCCCTTTTGCATCACGCTGGAGGTCAGGGCCAGAACCATGATCGGTGCCTGGGACGGGTTGTACTTCTTGTAGGTCGGCATGCTGCGCATACCGCTGGGCAGCAGGTTGCGCGAGGCATTGATCGCCGCCTGCACTTCGCGGGCGGCAGCATCGATGTCACGGCCCTGGTCAAAGCCGAGAATGACCCGGGTCGAGCCCTGGCTGGAACTGCTGGTAAGCGTGGTGACCCCGGCGATCGCACCCATCGAGCGCTCCAGCGGAGTCGCCACCGTAGAGGCCATCACCTCAGGGCTGGCCCCCGGCAGGTTGGCCTGGACCACGATCACCGGAAACTCGATCTGTGGCAGCGGCGCCACCGGCAGCAGGCCGAAGCTGACACCGCCCAGCAACAGGATTGCCAGGCTCAGCAGCATGGTCGCTACCGGGCGGCGGATAAACGGAGCAGACAGGTTCATGGCGCGTCCTGCACCACAGCATCAGGCTGAGGACGCATACGCCGCGCCAGTCGATCGAAGTACAAGTAGATCACGGGTGTAGTGAACAGCGTCAGCACCTGACTGAGCAGCAGGCCGCCAACCATCACCAGGCCCAGCGGCTGGCGCAGTTCGGCCCCGGAACCACTGGCAAGCATCAGCGGGATGGCACCAAATAAGGCCGCCAGGGTGGTCATCAGGATCGGTCGGAAACGCAGTAACGCCGCCTGATAGATCGCCGCCTCCGGCGCCATGCCCTGGTTGCGTTCGGCCTCCAGGGCAAAGTCGATCATCATGATCGCGTTTTTCTTGACGATACCGATGAGCAAAATGATGCCGATAATGGCGATCATGCCCAAGTCGTTGCCGGACAGGATCAACGCCAGCAAGGCACCGACCGCCGCCGACGGCAAGGTCGAGAGGATGGTCACCGGGTGGATGTAGCTCTCGTAGAGCACGCCGAGGACGATGTACATGGTCAGCACCGCCGCCAGAATCAACAGCAAGGTACTCGACAGCGAGTTCTGGAAGGCTTCAGCGGCGCCCTGGAAGCGGGTTTGCACGCCGACCGGCATGCCGATCTCCTGCTGCACCTGCTCGATCGCTTTCACGGCCTCGCCGAGGGAGGCCCCCTCACCCAGGTTGAACGACATCATCACCGCCGGGAACTGGCCGATGTGGGCAATGGCCAACTGCGCCTGGCGCTGCTCAATACGCGCCAGGCTCGACAAGCGTACCTGCCCGCCATCGCTGGCCTTGACGTGGATCTGCTCTAGCACCTTCGGGCCCAGGCTGGAAGCAGCTTCGGCCTGCAACACCACACGGTACTGGCTGGCCTGGGTGTAGATAGTCGAGATCTGGCGCTGGCCGAAGGCATCATACAAGGCGTTGGTGATGTCGGCGACGTTGATGCCCAGGCGGCTGGCGGCATCGCGGTCGATCACCAGGAACACCTGCAAGCCCTTGTCCTGCAGATCACTGGCGACGTCCGCAAGCTCAGGGCGCTGCTGCAGGGCATCGACCAGTTTGCCGCTCCACAGGGCCAGCAACTCGGCGTCCGGTGACGACAGGCTGAACTGGTACTGGGTGCGGCTGACCCGGTCTTCAATGCTCAGGTCTTGCACCGGCTGCATGAACAGCCGGATACCGGTCAGCTTGTCGACGTGAGGTTGCAGTCGGGCGATCACCTGCGCGGCGGTCAGGTCACGTTCGCCATGCGGCTTGAGGTTGATCAGCAGGCGACCGCTGTTGAGCGTGGCGTTGTCGCCGTCGACACCAATGTAGGATGACAGACTCTGCACTGCCGGATCCTGGAGGATCACTGCACTCAGTTGTTGCTGACGTTCGCTCATGGCCGCAAAGGAGACCGACTGCGGTGCTTCGGAAATGCCCTGAATCACCCCGGTATCCTGCGCCGGAAAGAAGCCCTTGGGCACCACCAGGTACAACAGCACGGTCAGGCCCAAGGTCGCCACCGCCACCAGCAAGGTCAGCGGCTGGTGCTTGAGCACCCACTGCAAGCCTCGACCGTACCAGGCGATCATCCAGTCGATCCAGGCGCCACTAGCGCGGTAGAAGCGCCCCTGCTCATGCTCGGCAGGCTCGCGTTTGAGCAAGCGCGCGCACATCATCGGCGTCAGGGTCAGCGACACCACCAGAGAAATCAGGATGGCCACCGCCAGAGTAATGGCAAATTCACGGAACAGTCGCCCGACCACATCGGCCATGAACAACAGTGGAATCAGTACCGCAATCAACGAGAAAGTCAGCGAGATCAGGGTAAAGCCGATCTGCCGCGCGCCCTTGAGCGCCGCCTGCATCGGCGTTTCACCCTCTTCGATGTGGCGGGAAATGTTCTCCAGCATGACGATGGCGTCATCGACGACAAAACCAGTGGCAATGGTCAGGGCCATCAGGGTCAGGTTGTTGATCGAAAAACCGGCCAGGTGCATCACCGCAAAGGTGCCGATCAGCGACAGCGGCACCGCCACCGACGGAATAATGGTGGCGCTGAAACGGCGCAGGAACACGAAGGTCACCATCACCACCAGGGCAATCGCCAACAGCAGCTCGTTGCGCACATCCTTGACCGAGGCACGGATGGTCTGGGTGCGGTCGGTGAGCACACTGACATCCAGACCGGCCGGCAAATTGTCGGTGATTGACGGCAGCAGGGTTTTGATCCGGTCAACCACTTCAATGACGTTGGCCCCGGGCTGGCGCTGGATGTTCAGCAGCACCGCCTGGTTCTGGTTGGCCCAGGCTGCCAGGCGTTCGTTTTCGGCTCCGTCGACGATCTCGGCAACGTCTTTAAGGCGCAGCGGCGCACCGTTGTTGTAGGCCAGGATCAGGTTGGCGTATTCCTCGGGGGAGCGCAGCTGATCGTTGGCGTCGAGCATTGACACCCGGGTCGGGCCATCAAAGTTGCCCTTGGGCTGGTTGACGTTGGACGCGCCGATCAAGGTGCGCACATCCGCCAGGTTAAGGCCGGCAGCGGCCAGCGCATCGGGATTGACCTTGATCCGCACCGCCTGGCGCTGACCGCCGGCGATGCTGACCATGCCGACGCCGCTGATCTGGGCGATTTTCTGCGCCACGCGGGTGTCAACCAGGTCGTTAAGCTTGGGCAGCGGCATGGTTTTCGACGAGATCGCCAGGGTCAGCACCGGGGTGTCCGCCGGGTTGACCTTGTTGTACACCGGAGGTGCTGGCAAGTCGCTCGGCAACAGGTTGGTAGCGGCGTTGATCGCAGCCTGGACCTGCTGCTCGGCGACGTCCATGTTCATGTCCAGACTAAAGCGCAGGGTCAGCACCGAGGCGCCGCCAGAACTGGTCGAAGCCATCTGGGTCAGCCCCGGCATTTGCCCGAACTGGCGCTCCAGCGGTGCAGTGACGGCGCTGGTCATGACTTGCGGGCTGGCACCCGGGTACAGGGTCATGACCCGGATGGTCGGGTAATCAACCTGTGGCAAGGCCGCCACCGGCAGCAAGGTGTAAGCGATCAGACCGGCCAGAACAATGGCCAGCATGCTCAGGGTGGTCGCTACCGGACGCAGGATGAACAGCCGCGAGAGGTTCATGCGCCCGCCTTGTCCTTACGCTTGGTGGCAGCGGAAGCATCTTTGGCGTCCTGCCCTTGCAGGTGTTGGCCTGGGGTTGCCGGAACTTGCGAGCTATCATTGACCACTTCCACCTCACTGCCATCGCGCAGACGGTCGGTACCTTCAAGCACCACCCGTTCACCTTTGGCCAGGCCGTCGATGATCACGGTGTTGTCGCCATCACTGGCGCCCAGGGTCAGTTTGCGGATGCGCACCTTGTTCTCGCCTTCCATGACATACACGAACGAGCCATCAGTCCCGAACTGGATGGCTGCCGAGGGGGCCAGGACGACGTTCTTCAAGGTATCGGCGAGCAGGCGTACATTGACGAACTGGTTGGGGAACAGCGCTTCGTCGTGGTTGTCGAAAAACGCCTTGAACTTCAGCGTGCCGGTAGTGGTGTCGATCTGGTTGTCGAGACTGCGCAACACGCCAACGGCTTGCTGCTTTTGGTCGCCACGGTCCCAGGCCTCGACGGGCAACTGCGCACCGCTGCGGTAACGGGCGAGCACCCCGCTCAGTTCCGTCTCGGGCAAGGTAAAGGCGACAGTGATGGGTTGCGTCTGGGTGATCACCACCAACGCCGTGGCGTCATTGGCCGCCACCAGGTTACCGACGTCCAGCTGACGCAAGCCCAAGCGACCGGTGATAGGCGCGCGAATACGGGTGAAGTCCAGGTTCAGCTTGGCATCACCGACAGCCGCCTGGTTGGTCTTGATCGTGCCTTGGTACTGAGCGACCAACGCCACCTGGGTGTCGAGCGTCTGTTTGGCAATACTGTCTTCGGCGTACAGGCCTTTATAACGCTCCAGGTCGATCTGGGCGTTCTTCAACTGTGCCTGATTTTGCGCCAGGGTGCCTTCGGCTTGTTGCAGGGCGATTTGGTAGCTACGCGGGTCGATCTCAGCGAGCAAATCACCCGCCTTGACCTTCTGCCCTTCCTGGAAGTTGACCTTGACCAGTTCGCCGCCTACCCGACTGCGGATGTTAACGGTATTGGTCGCGGTCACCGTGCCCAACGCCTTGAGATAGACCGGGAAGTCGCCGACCGTGGCCGGTTCCACCCGAACAGGTACCGGCCCACCAAAGGCACCGAAGCCAGGTCGCCCGCCCTTGCCGCCCGGCGCACCGGCAGCCTTCTGCGCCACCGGAGACGGCCACAACCACCAGCACAGGCCAGCGACCAGCAGCAGAATCAGCAGGCCGAAAAGCCAGCGACGGGAGGAACGGGAACGAGAAAGCATCGGTTGATCGACCATTGGACTGGAAAGAATTCTTTTGAGGAGGCTGAACGATAAGCACTGGCGCGGGATAAGCAAAGCGCCTTTACCGGCAATTTACCTTGAGCTTACGTTGCTAAGACAATGAACTGTAAATAAAAACGGCCTGGACAGGGCCAGGCCGTAACAACTCTTTGCAATTATTTGCCGGCAGTCGGCTGCGTAGCAGCCCCGACAGGCTACGCGCTTACTTCAGTACCGCCAACGCTGCATCGTAGTTCGGCTCATCGGCAATTTCGCCAACCAGCTCGCTGTGCAGCACGTTGTCGTTTTCATCCAGTACCACCACGGCACGGGCAGTCAGACCGGCCAGCGGGCCGTCAGCGATGGCAACGCCGTAGTGCTCGATGAACTCGCGGCCACGCAGGGTCGACAGGTTCTGTACGTTTTCCAGGCCTTCAGCGCCACAGAAGCGCGCTTGAGCGAATGGCAGGTCGGCAGAAATGCACAGCACCACGGTGTTATTCAGTTCGTTGGCCTTTTTATTGAAGGTGCGGACCGAAGTGGCACAGGTCGGGGTATCGACGCTTGGGAAGATGTTCAGCACTTTACGCTTGCCGGCCAGACTTGCCAGGCTGACGTCAGCCAGGCCTGCACCAACCAGGGAAAACGCTGGGGCTTTGGCGCCGACCTTTGGCAGTTCGCCGTTGACCTGAACCGGATTACCTTTGAGAGTCACTTGAGCCATGAGCTGAGTCCTTATGCGGGGGTGTGTAAAGGACCAGAGTTAATCATGAAAGTGCCCGAAGCACCTATGGGCAAGCGTAAATTGTTGTATTGCCAGACAATTATTGTGGACAATTACGGCATTCGGAAGCACACAATCCTGCTTCCGAATGCCTTGCAGCCCATCAGCTAAGCAGCGAATACACCAACGCCGAGATAGCCACCAGACCGACAGCAACCACAAACACGTTGGACATCTGCCCGCTGTATTTGCGCATGGCCGGCACCTTGCGGATGGCGTACATCGGCATCAGGAACAGAATCGCGGCAATCACCGGGCCACCGAGGGTCTCGATCATGCCGAGGATGCTCGGGTTAAGGGTCGCGACAATCCAGCAGATCACCAGCATAAACGCTGCGGTCATACGATCCAGAGCCTTGGCACCCGGGCGCTTGCCGGTTCTGACGATCAGGCCCTTGAGACCTTCGCTGGCCCCGATGTAGTGCCCCAGAAACGACTTGGCGATGGCAATGAAGGCAATCAGCGGCGCGGCGAAGGCGATGGTCGGGTTGCTGAAATGGTTGGCCAGGTACGACAGGATCGACAGGTTCTGCGTCTTGGCTTCGGCCAGTTGCGCCGGGGTCAGGGTCAGTACACAGCTGAACACGAAGAACATCACCATCAGCACCATCAACAGGTGGGCGCGGCAGAGGATTTGCCCGCTGCGCTCGTCAGCGTGCACACCGTAACGGCGTTTCTGGTCAACGGCAAAGGCCGAGATAATCGGCGAATGGTTAAACGAGAACACCATCACCGGAATGGCCAGCCACAGCGTGTGCAAAAACGCCGAAGCCGATGGCATCTCGGTGGCGGTGCTGAGGATACCGCCACTCCAGTGCGGGACCAGGAACACCGCCAGGAAGGCCAGGGCGACGATGAACGGGTAGACCAGCAGGCTCATGACTTTGACGGTGGCCTGCTCGCCGCAGCGCACGATGGCCAGCAGGCCCAGAATCAACACAAAAGACAGCACGGCGCGTGGCGGTGGCTCAATGTGCAGTTGGTGCTCCATGAAGCTGCCAACGGTATTGGTCAAGGCCACACTGTAGATCAGCAGGATCGGGAAGATGGCGAAGAAGTACAGCAAGGTGATCGAGGTGCCGGCACCGATGCCGAAATGCTCTTCAACCACTTTAGTGATGTCGCCATCCCCGCGCCCGGACAGCACGAAACGGGTCAGCCCGCGGTGGGCGTAGTACGTCATCGGGAAGGCCAGCAACGCCAGGATCAGCAACGGCCAGAAGCCGCCCAGCCCGGCATTGATTGGCAGGAACAGGGTTCCGGCGCCAATCGCCGTGCCAAACAGGCCCAGCATCCAGGTGGTGTCCTGACGGGCCCAGCTGCCAAGGGCGGTTGGGGTTGATTCGAAGCGTTGTTCAACGCCTGGGGCCTGCTCGTTCATCCGGGTGCAACTCCACTCGCAAGACTGCAACAGGGCTGAGAGCGGCGAAACAGAGGCGTCACCGCCTCTCAACCCTATAAATGAGGGCGCGATTGTGCGCCCAATAGTTGCACCTTGAAAAGCCCTGGCCGACCGAGCGGTTGCACCATGGAGTACCGCGGGAGCGGATTCACCGGGCGTCGGACCGGTGAATCCCCACAGTGGGGGGATTAGGCCTGCACTGCAGCGATAGCCTCAGCCACCTGCTGCAGGTTGTCCGGACGCAGCCCGGACATGCACACCCGGCCACTGTCGATCAGGTACACGCCAAACTCATCACGCAGACGGCGGACCTGCTCGACGCTCAAGCCGGTGTAGCTGAACATCCCGCGCTGGCTGAGGAAGAACTGGAAGTCCTGACCCGGCAGCAGCACCGCCAAGGCATCGACCAGGCCCTGACGCATCTCGAGGATACGCAGGCGCATCTGCTCCACTTCAGCCGCCCATTGGCCATTGAGTGCGGCATCGCTGAGCACAGCGGCGACCAGCTGGGCACCGAAGTTCGGTGGGCTGGAGTAGTTACGACGCACGGTGGCCTTGAGCTGGCCGAGGACGCTTTGCGCGGTATCGGCATCGTCGCAGACCACCGACAGGCCACCGACCCGCTCGCCATACAGCGAGAAGATCTTCGAGAACGAGTTGCTCACCAGGCACGGCACACCGGCACGGGCCATTTCACGGATCGCGTAGGCATCCTCGACCAAGCCTTCGCCAAAGCCCTGGTAGGCGATGTCGAGGAACGGAATCAGGTTGCGCGCCTTGACCACTTCGATTACCTGCTGCCACTGCGCCTGGCTCAGATCGACCCCGGTCGGGTTGTGGCAGCACGGGTGCAACAGCACGACGCTGTTGGCCGACAGGCCCTGCAGGGCGCCGAGCATAGCATCGAAGTCCAGGCCACGTGTGCCCTGGTCGAAGTATGGGTAGGTGTTGACCTTGAAGCCTGCGCCTTCAAAGATCGCCCGGTGGTTGTCCCAGGTCGGGTTGCTGACCCAGACCTGCGATTCAGGGAAATAGCGTTTGAGGAAGTCGGCACCGACTTTCAGCGCGCCGGAACCACCGACGGTCTGCACAGTAGCGACACGACCACCCTGCACCGCCGGGTGCTCAGCGCCGAACAGCAGCGCCTGGATCGCCTGGCGATAGCTATTCAAGCCTTCCATCGGCAAGTACAGCGAGGCCTCATGGGGCTGGTCGGCCATGCGCTTTTCGGCTTCGCCGACTGCCGCCAGTTGCGGTACCACGCCTGCGGCATCGTAATACAGACCGATACTCAGGTTGACCTTGTTGGCACGTGGATCGGCCTTGAAGGTCTCCATCAGGGAGAGAATCGGATCGCCGGCATAGGCATCGACATGTTTGAACACAGCGTGCAGCTCCTTGAGTCAGGACAGTTCGGAGAAAATGCTGTGCCGAGGATACCTGTACCTGAGGCGCAGGAACATTACCTGTGGTGCAACTGATTTGTGCATCGGCGCACAGACAGCGCGTTCATTCAGCCAAGGCCCGCAACTGTTCCAGCTCCTGCACCGTCACCGTCACCCCCTGGCGCGCCGACAACTCCCGCTCGCGGTAGCGCCGCTCGCCCGGCATCCGCTGCAAGCCCACCGATTGCATCTGGCGCACCAGGTCATGGCTACGGTCAGCAAAGCAATTGCCGGCAGCCTTGCTCGGATCAATCACGATGATCAACTGCCCGGTCCACGGGGTTTTCGCCCCCGGGTGCTGCGACCAGTCAAACTCCCAGGAAAAATGCCCGCCGGTTAGCGCGGCCGCCAGCAACTCGACCATCATCGACAAGGCCGAGCCCTTATGCCCACCAAACGGCAACAGCGCACCGCCGTCGAGAACTTTCTGCGGGTCACGGGTCGGTTCTCCCTCATTGTCCACGCCAATGCCATCGGGCAGTTGCTCGCCCTTGCGCGCGGCAATCTGCACATCGCCGTGAGCCATGGCGCTGGTGGCCATGTCGAAGACAATCGGATCATGACCGGCGCAAGGCGCGGCAAACGCAATCGGGTTGGTGCCGAACAAGGGCTGCCGGGCTCCATGAGGCACCACGCAGGTCATGCTGTTGACCACGCTTAAGGCCACCAGGCCTTCATCGGCAAAGGGTTCGACATCCGGCCAAAGGGCGGCGAAATGATGCGAATTATGGATCGCCAGTACGCCAATGCCAGCACTGCGGACCTTTTCTACCAACAATCCACGGGCCGCAGCGAGCGCCGGCTGAGCAAAGCCACCCTTGGCGTCTACCCGCACATAACCACTGGCGACATCTTCCACCTCAGGCACGGCCTGGCCATTGACCCAGCCGCTGGCCAGGGTCGAGACGTAACCGGGAATTCGAAACACACCATGGCTGTGGGCGCCGTCGCGCTGGGCGCTGGTGCAGTTGAAGGCCAGCGCGCTGGCTACCGCTTCGCTGCAGCCGTGACGGACGAAAATGCGCTGCAACAAGGCCTGCAGATCAGCAAAGGCAATCTGTGTAACCGCAGTGTCGGGGTGTGCGGACATCTGTAGCTCCCTTATTGGATTTGGAATGGGCGACAGCAGTGAGCAATGGCGAAACTTTCCTCTTGTGACAGCAAACTGTCAAATATTGACTTGATGACAGAAAACATTCATTTTCTGTTTCCAAGTGCAACCGACCTCGAGAATTGCCCGTGAGCCAACCGATCAAGCAACGCCTGGAAAACAGCCTGCACAGTGCAGCGGCTTCCGGCCGCAAGATCGCCAGCTACATGCTCGCCAACCTCACCGACCTGCCCTTCGAAACCTCAGCAAGCCTGGCCACCAAGGTCGGCGTCAGCGAATCCAGCGTCGGGCGCTTCTGCCGGTCGCTGGGTTACGAGCACCTCAAGGCGCTCAAACACGACCTCAAGGACGACCTCGGCGAGGGCCCCTGGTTGGTCGGCGATCGGCTGCAAGAATTCCGCCAACAACAGGGCAAAGATACCGCTGGTTTAGCCCGCAGCCTTGAGCAGGAAGTCGGTGCGCTGGTGCGCGTCTACGAATACAGCCGTACCCCGGCCTGGGAAATGGTCAGCCAGCGCCTGGCGCAGCGGCGCAAGGTATTGGTCGCAGGATTTCAGACCGAACGCGGCGTGGCCATGTGCATGGCCCACTTGCTGCAATACCTGCGAGACGGTGTGCAACTGGTCGATGGCAGCGCCGGACATTTTGGCGAAGTGTTACTCAGCGACCCGGCCGACTGCGCTCTGGTGGTGTTCGAAGCACGGCGCTATTCACGCCATGCCCTGAACCTCTGCCACAAGGCCCACGAGGCCGGCATCCCGGTCACCCTGGTGACCGACACCTTCTGTGACTGGGCCGATGCCAATGCCACTGAGGTGTTTCGCATCCCCACCGAATTCAATCTGTTCTGGGAGTCCACCGCGACCATGCTGTCGTGGGTGCACCTGATGGTCAACGAGGTCTGCAAGAAGCTCGGACCGGATGTTGAAAAACGCTTGGAAGCAACTGCTGCTCTACACAACGAATTCGTTGGCTACACGTCAGCGAGCAAACAATAGCAAGAGTGCATACAACAACAGATCGAGGTGTTCCATGAAACCCGTTATCCGCTTTGCAGGCGCGTGCGCCCTGCTGCTCGCCGGCGCCACCCAGGTTCAGGCCGAAACCCTGAAAATTGCCACTGAAGGCGCTTACCCGCCGTTCAACTATGTCGATTCGGATAACCAGCTACACGGCTTTGATGTCGATATCACCAAGGCGCTGTGCGAGCAGATGAAGGTGGAATGCACCCTGGTGGCCCAGGACTGGGAAGGCATCATTCCGGCGCTGATGGCCAAGAAGTACGATGCGGTGGTCGCCTCGATGATCAATACCGAAGAGCGTCGCAAGAAAATCGCCTTCACCAATCACTACTACAAGACGCCGTTGTCAGTGGCTGTGCCCAAAGACAGCGAAATCACCGACGCCCAGACTGATTTCAAGGGCTACACCGTCGGCGCGCAAGCCTCCTCGACCCAGGCCATTTACGCCGAAGACGTCTACGGCAAGGCCGGCGCTGACGTCAAACTCTACCCTACCCTCGATGAGGCCAACGCTGACCTCGCCGCCGGGCGCCTGGATGGCGTGATCGCCGACAAGTTCCCCCTGACCGAATGGCTGGGCAAGGCTGGCAAGGATTGCTGCAAGATCCTTGGCGACGTCAATGGCACCAAGGCCGACGCCTCGATTGCTGTGCGCAAGGAAGACGAAGCGCTGCGTGAGCGCCTGAACAAGGCGCTGGACGAAATCGTCGCCAACGGCACTTACAAGAAGATCGCCAGTCGTTACTTCGACTTCGATATCTATCAGTAATCCTGGCCCAGGCCACCTGTGGGCGCTGGCCTTGGTAGCGAAGCAGACACCGGGGACTGACTGACACCGCGTTGCTGCTATCGCTGGCAAGGCCGGCACCTACGAGGGTGCGCGTCTGTCTCGCAAGAGGGTTCGCCCATGCTCGAACAACTGTCCCTGTTATCCTTTGCCAGCGGCGGCTGGGGTCAGGCCCTGCTGGCCGGCGCGCTGGTGACCATTTCCCTGGCCCTGGCCTGCCTGCCCATCGGCTTGCCGCTTGGCCTGGGCGTGGCGCTAATGGCCCGTTCGCCCAAGCGTTTTCCACGCGCCGCTGCAACGATTTTTTCCACGGTATTCCGCGGCCTGCCGGAACTGCTCACGCTGCTGATCATTTACTACGGCTGCCAGATCGCCGCGCAAAAGATCCTCGCCGCCATGGGTTACGAAGGCGAAGTGCTGATCAACACTTTCCTCGCCGCCATGATCGCCTTTAGCCTGGTGTTCGCCGCCTTTTCCAGTGAGATCTGGCTGGGCGCCTTCAAGACTGTCGCCAAAGGTCAATACGAAGCCTCCCAAGCCCTGGGGCTGAGCAAGGCGACGACCTTTCGCAAGGTGATCTTTCCGCAACTGGTGCGCATAGCCATGCCGGGCCTGTCAAACAACTGGTTGTCGTTGCTCAAAGACACGTCGCTGGTGTCGACCATCTCCCTGGTTGACCTGATGCGCCAGACCAACCTGGCGGTCAGTGTAACCAAGGAGCCGATGTTCTTCTATGGTGTCGCCTGCCTGGGCTACCTGCTGTTTTCCGCCCTGTCGGGACGGGTCTTCGTCTTCATCGAACAGTACTTCAGTCGCCACCTGCGGAGTGCCCGGACATGAGTTTCGATCAACTGCTGGCACTGGTGCTGGACCCCGATCTGCTGGAGCGTTACGGCCCGCGTTTTATTGACGGCCTGCTGGTCACCGGCAAGCTGGTGGCGATTTCCTTCACCCTCGGCGCCCTGCTCGGCATGCTGTTGGCCCTGGCCCGGTTGTCCAACAACCTCGTGTTGCAGCGCCTGAGCGCCAGCTACATCTATTTCTTCCGCGGCTCGCCGCTGCTGGCACAGCTGTTCTTGCTGTATTACGGCCTGGGCTCATTGAAAGGCTTTTGGCAAGACGTGGGGCTGTGGTGGTTTTTCCGCGACGCCTGGTACTGCACCCTGCTGGCTTTCGTCCTCAACACTGCGGCCTACCAGGCCGAGATCTTCCGTGGTGCCTTACTAGCCGTTGCCCCCGGCCAGTATGAAGCGGCCAAAGCCTTGAGCCTTAAGCGCTCGACCACCTTCTTCAAGGTGATCCTGCCGCAATCGATGATCATCGCCATCGGCCCGCTGGGCAATGAGCTGATCCTGATGATCAAGGCCAGTGCGATTGCTTCGCTGGTCACCATCTACGACCTGATGGGCGTGACCAAATTGGCCTTCTCGCGCAGCTTCGACTTCCAGATTTACCTGTGGGCCGCAGTGCTCTACTTGCTGATTGTCGAGATCGTGCGTCGCAGCCTCAAACACATAGAAGCCCGACTGGGCCGCCACCTGCGCTGATAGCCAGCCTGTGAGGATCGTTCCAATGCATTGTCAAACTATCGTTCTGGGCGCCGGCATCGTCGGCGTCAGCACGGCCCTTCACTTGCAGGCACGTGGTCGCAAGGTCATTTTGATCGACCGCGACGAACCCGGCAGCGGCACCAGCCATGGCAACGCCGGCCTGATCGAGCGCTCCAGCGTGATCCCCTACGCGTTCCCTCGCGAGCTGTCGAGCCTGCTGCGCTATGGGCTCAATCGCCAATCCGATGTGCGCTACAGCCTGACCCACATTCCCAAGGTCGCACCTTGGCTGTTCAAGTACTGGCAGAATTCGTCTGCAGCCGGCCTGAACGTCGCCACGCAGGCGATGTTGCCCTTGGTGCAACGCTGTGTGGAAGAACATGACGCGCTGATCGATGCCGCCGGGCTTGGCGATCTGGTCAAGGCCAACGGCTGGATCGAGGTGTTCCGCAACGAAGGCGCTTTCAGCAAGGCCAAGGCCGATGCACAGGCACTTGCGCCTTTTGGCCTGAGCTACGAAATACTTGACCGCCAGCAACTGCATGAGCGCGAAGCCGACCTTAGCGATAACGTGGTGGGTGGCATCCACTGGCTCGACCCCAAGACCGTCACCAACCCTGGTGGCCTTACCCGCGGTTACGCGGCACTGTTCGTCAAGCGTGGCGGCCAGTTTATCCATGGCGATGCCCGCACCCTGCGTCAGATCGGCAGCGAATGGCAGGTGGACAGCCGTCAAGGGCCGGTCACCGCAGCCGAAGTGGTGATCGCTCTCGGCCCACAATCGGCGGACCTGTTCAAACCGTTGGGTTACCGCATTCCGCTGGAAATCAAACGCGGTTACCACATGCATTATCAGGGCCGTGATGGCGCCGAGCTCAAGCATTCGATCTGCGATGCCCAGGGTGGTTATGTGCTCGCACCGATGGCCCAGGGCATACGCCTGACCACCGGTATCGAATTTGCCGCCAGCAATGACGCCGCCAATGAAATCCAGCTCAAACGCTGTGAAGTATTGGCCCGCAAGATCTTCCCCCTCGGCCAGCGCCTGGACGCCAAGCCCTGGCTGGGGCGGCGGCCGTGCCTGCCGGACATGCGCCCGGTGATCGGCCCGGCAGCCCGGCACAAGGGCCTGTGGTTCAACTTCGGCCATGCCCATCACGGCCTGACCCTGGGGCCAGTCAGCGGCCGTCTGCTGGCCGAGATGCTCACCGGCGAAACAACCTTTACCGACCCTGCGCCCTACAGCGCGGCACGCTTCAACTGATTGCGGGAGAATAACAACATGACCGCTTCACTGAGCCTTGCAGCAAGCACCCCTGCTCCACACACCGATCCGCGCAAAGTCGTGGTCAGCATCGAGGGTTTGAACAAGCACTATGGCGCCTTCCATGTGCTACGCGACATCAACCTGAACGTGCGCGAAGGTGAGCGTATCGTCCTGTGCGGGCCTTCCGGCTCGGGAAAATCCACGCTGATCCGTTGCATCAACCGCCTGGAAATCGCTGAGAAAGGGCAAATCCGCGTCAACGACACCGACCTTGCCCTGACCACCCGTCAAGCTGCCGATGTGCGCAGTGAAATCGGCATGGTGTTCCAGCACTTCAACCTGTTTCCGCACATGAGTGTGCTGGACAACTGCACCCTGGCACCGATGAGTGTGCGCGGCCTGTCGCGCAAGGACGCCGAGGAACGCGCACGGTTTTACCTGAACAAGGTGGGGATCGAAAGCCAGGCCAACAAATACCCCAGCCAGCTTTCCGGTGGCCAGCAACAACGCGTGGCGATTGCCCGGGCGCTGTGCATGAAACCGAAGATCATGCTGTTTGATGAGCCCACCTCGGCGCTCGACCCGGAGATGGTTGCCGAAGTACTGGACGTGCTGGTCAAGCTCGCTGATACCGGCATGACCATGCTCTGCGTGACCCACGAGATGGGTTTTGCCCGGCAGGTGGCAGAACGGGTGCTGTTTCTCGATGGCGGGCAGATTATCGAAGACGCCAGCCCTGAAGCGTTTTTTAACAACCCACAGAGTGCACGGGCCAAGGGGTTTCTTGCACAAATTCTGCACTGAACCGCGCGGGCTGCACTGCAGCCCATCGCTACACTGTCAACTATAATTAACCGATAAAAACCTTGGGAGCACCGGCTGGCAAGGCTTGCATAGCGTTAATTGCATTCAAGCAATGACAGGCTTCCTCCGCGCAATCTGAAGTCGTTTGACATATTAAACGGCTCTGGCAAGCTGTATGACAGGTTTCGACCGGAAACACTGGCCCTCTGCGCCATTCCGGCAGTGCTCGAAACCTCAGGCAGCGCAAAGGTTTTAGTGCGCGCCTGCACAATAATGACAGGCCGCGCCTGTCCCAAGGTGACATATGCCCAACAGCAACATTGGCAATAAGAAACAAACCCTGCGTAAACCCA
The DNA here is from genome assembly GCF_050312595.1 of Pseudomonas sp. UM16. NCBI lineage: Bacteria > Pseudomonadati > Pseudomonadota > Gammaproteobacteria > Pseudomonadales > Pseudomonadaceae > Pseudomonas > Pseudomonas sp. UM16. The sequence goes on from NZ_JBNPJT010000015.1 coordinate 132,323, forward strand.
TCGTGCTGATGACCATGGGCGCCCAAGAGCGCAAAGGTCACAACTATCAGGTCATGACCCACAAATACATCGTGCCGCTGGTTGAACATGCCGGTTGCGTACCGGTCCTGGTACCGACTTGCTGCGGCGTTGAAGACCTCGAAACCTACCTGGACATGGCCGATGGTGTTTACCTGACCGGTGCCGGTAGCAACATTGACCCGGCGCTGTACGGCCAGGAAAACGAAACCCCAGGCAAAGCTCAGGACCGTGATCGCGACCTGTTCGACCTGCCGCTGGTCAAGGCGGCAATCGAGCGTGGCCTGCCGATCTTCGGTATCTGCCGTGGCATGCAGGAAATCAACGTAGCCCTGGGTGGTGACATCTACCAGAAGGTCTACGCCGAAGCCGGTTTCAATGATCACCGGGAAAACCCGGAAGATCCGGTCGACGTGCAGTACAGCGCTGTTCACAGCGTACGTCTAGAGCAAGGCAGCTGGTTGCAGAAGTTGCTGCAAAGCGACGAGATCCGCGTCAACTCGCTGCACGGCCAGGGCCTGAAAACCCTCGGCAAAGGCATCGAGCCACTGGCTCGCGCTGAAGATGGCCTGGTAGAGGCTATCCACGCGCCAAGCCTGTCGCCTTTCCTCTTCGCGGTGCAATGGCACCCGGAATGGCAAGCGGCGCAAAACCCGGACTCGGTGAAGATGTTCGAAGCCTTTGGTGAAGCCTGCCGCAAGCAAGTGGTCAAGGCTCAAGGCGTGAAGAAGTACAGCTCAGCTGCCTGATTTACAGCCACTGTAGATAGCGTCTTGTCCGTCACCGGGCAAGACGCTATCTACCATACATCGCGCTGCTTTAATGATGCTGATCAATAGCGTTTATCCGCCAACACGCGCACCCTGAACGAAGACTGCACGACCAAGCCACGCACACCTGTTCAGGAGAAATGGCCATGTCCCGCATGAAAGCGGCAATCTTCGTTGAAAAGAATCGAATAGTTCTGGATGAAAAACCTATCCCCGAGGTAGGTCCCTCCGATGCGCTGCTGCGCATAACCACCACCACCCTCTGCGGGACCGACGTGCATATCCTGCGCGGTGAGTACCCGGTCGCCAAGGGCCTGACCATCGGCCATGAGCCGGTCGGCATCATTGAAAAGCTTGGCAGCCAAGTCCAGGGGTTCACCGAGGGCCAACGGGCTATCGCCGGCGCCATCACTCCCAGTGGTCATAGCTACGCTTGCCTGTGCGGTTGCGCGTCTCAGGATGGACCCGGTACGCCTCACGGGTTTCGTCCCGCTGGCGGCTGGAAGTTCGGCAATACCATCGATGGCTGTCAGGCCGAATACGTGCTGGTGCCCGACGCCATGGCCAACCTCTCGCCGATTCCAGACGGCCTGAGCGATGAACAGGTGCTGATGTGCCCGGACATCATGTCCACCGGTTTTTCCGGTGCCGAGCGTGGTGGCGTGCGTATTGGTGACACGGTTGCGGTGTTCGCCCTTGGCCCCATTGGCTTGTGCGCCGTGGCCGGGGCGCGCTTGATGGGTGCAACCACGATTATCGGGGTCGACACCGTTGCCGCACGCTTGAGCGTCGCCCGCCAGTTGGGCGCCACCCACGTGGTCGATTTCAAGCAGGGCAATGTGGTGGAGCAGATCATGGCTCTGACCCACGGTCGCGGGGTGGATGTGGCCATTGAAGCACTGGGCACCCAGTCGACCTTTGAGTCTGCCCTGCGTGTCCTGCGCCCAGGCGGCACCCTGTCGAGCCTGGGTGTCTATTCGTCTGACCTGACCATCCCGCTTTCGGCTTTTGGCGCTGGCTTGGGTGACTACAGCATCGTCAGCACCCTGTGCCCCGGCGGCAAGGAGCGGATGCGGCGATTGATGGAGGTGGTCGGCAGTGGCAGCGTTGACCTCAAGCCCCTGGTTACCCACCGCTTCAAACTTGACGATATTGAAGCCGCCTACGAGCTGTTCGCGCATCAGCGCGATGGCGTGATGAAGGTCGCGATCACCCCTTGATCCCGAACAAGCCTCACGCCTGCGGCCCCACCAGGCGTGGCGACCAGTCTTCCACTGCAGCTTTTTCCAGGCGGCGCTCGAGGGTGCGCCGCCAGGAAGGCGCCAGGGGCAATGCCAGGCATTGGCGAATCACCTCTGCATCCACCTGCCTGTCGAACAGTACCGCCGACAAGCGTGCCACCGTCCACTGCGGATGTGGACGGGCAATCAACTCAAAGGATGCCCCTGCGGCAAGCACACCTTCCTCCAGCACCCGGTAATACCAGCCGGTGCGCCCCGTCTGCTGAACCCGTAGCGACATATCCTTGACCCCGAAACGGTCATTGAGCTTCCAGCACGGCATCCGCCCCTGGGAAATCTCCAGCAATGCCTTGCCGACACGAAAGCGATCACCCAAACACACCGTCTGTTCGGTGCAGCCGTAGGTGCTGAGGTTTTCACCAAAGGCACCCGGTGTTTGTAACAACGCCTGCTCACCCAACTCGGCTGCCCACAACGCATAGTGCTCACGTGGGTAATGGTGGATGGCCTTGTCCTTGCCACCATGGACCCGCAGGTCGCCCTGCTCGTCGCCACCAAGGCCAAGCGCGGTGACCATCAGCTCGCCACTGCGTGGTCGCTTGTCGATGGCACTGCACGAGCCTGGCCGAGTGTAGGCCACGGCCTTGCCGGTCAGCACCGCGTCAAGTGTGAAGGGGGTAGCTGTCATAGGCACTTACTCCGTCGTTTCGGCGAGCTGGTGCTCGCGGCATATCAACTCGCGCTCGGCCGCAGCCAGAGGCTCCTGGGTCAGTTGGCAAAAGCCTCCAGTGGCGGTCTTGCGATGAAACCGGCAGGTCTTGCACAGGCCAAAGCCAGGTACGTTTTCGTGGCGCTGGATAGTTCGCAACAAGTCGCCGAGCAAACCTTCCAGGTCCTGAGCTCGCGGTCCCATATGCGCAGCCGCTGTCGCTAGAAAATCCGGTGGCATCACCGCTGCGAGCAACGCCCGGGCCGGTTCTGTCAGGTTCAGGTGCACGCTGCGTTTGTCTGCAGCGTCCTGGGTCTTGCTGATCAGGCCTTTGGCCTCCAGCGCCTTGAGCGATTGCGAGACCGTACCCTTGGTCAACCCCAGATACTCAGTAACTGCCAGCGGTGTATTCGAATAGCGGTTGCAACGGGCCAGGTACAACAAGGCACTCAGCTGTATCGGCTGCAGCTCGGCCAACAGCGGGTGCTGGCGAAACCAGACGCGGGTCAGGCTCGACAGCCTTTCCAACAGGTCGAATAGCACGGCAGGTGACCTCGATTGATGATGTCGATAGATAGTATCGAATAAAAACTATGTTGACAAAGGTGTGGATGAGAATAGGCTTATTGGTATCGAATCGAAACTATAACCCAGCTGGAGTCATCCCATGAAACGCACACTGGCCTTCACCCTGAGTTTGCTCGCCACCCAGGTCTGGGCCCACCAAAGCCCTGGTATTACCAGCGCCAAGGGCAACGCCGAAGCAGCTTTCGATCTGGTCCAGACGCGGGTCTTCAAACAAGGCGACAACCTGGTGTTTGAGCAACTTGTCGACGGCAAGGCCGGCAGTCGTCTGCCAAGCGCCAAAGGCGCGTTTGCCGGCGCTGAGGTCTACAGCTATGTCTGGCCGACCAGCCTGGACAGCAGCAGCGTCGGCTTCGAGGCCAAGGCCGGGATTCTGGCCCTGGCCCTGACCTCACACCCGGACTTCGATGACACCCCCAAACTCGACGAAAACCGCGACGGCAAGACCGACAACGACGGCGGCTTGTGGCATTCCCATTGGGTGGTGCTGAGCAAGGATCAAAGCTGTGGGCCGAGTGGGCTTAAGGTGCGCGACATCCCTAAAGGGGCCAAGCCGAAGCTGCCCGCCACCTGGCCCGGTGCGCCGATCTACATCGACTCCCCCGGCTATGCCCTGAGCGTGGACAAAAACGCCGCGCAGATCAGCGTGCCGCTGGCTGCCGTGGGCTTCCCGCAGCGTTTCAATTATGACGGGGTGACCGCGGCGCTGAAGGTCAATGCCGACCTGCACAATCCCCTGCTGTGCGTGAGCAGCGTGTGGGACATCAGCTCCGGCGATTTGTCGCTGCCGGGTACCTGGAAGCTGAAACAGGATTGAGTCGCAGACCACGGGCGAGCTGCGCCGACGACAGGCATCGGCTCGCCTCTGGGCAAAAGCCCGTACACATCGCTATGCTGGAGGTCATGAACGCCTCCGTGCCAACCCGCACTCCCTGCCCGCCCGGCGCCTGTGATTGCGGCCGTGAAACGCTGCAGGACACGCGCATCCTGCTGCTCACTCGGCAGGAGGAAAAGCGCCTGCTCGAACGCCTGGAAAATCTGCAGAGCCTGGCCGACCTTGAGCACATGCAACGCAAGCTCTACGAGAACCTGGGCATTCGCCTGCAGATCAGCCCCAGCGACAACGAAGTGCGGACCATGCGCGGCTTCAGCATTCAGCTCGAAGCACTGCCTGGCCTGTGTCGCAAGACCCGACAGAGTATCCCGGCGGCCATTCGCCGGGCCCTGGAACGGCAGCCGGAAATTGCGTATCGACTGTTGGATGCTCAGGACCTGTTGCGCGATGCCTGATACGGTATTGAGGGCGCGGGCTTACGCAGCAATGAAAGCATGCGCACTCGCGATCCCAACTACCCCCGTTACAGGACAACAGGATTGATGTTTACGCTCCCCTCTCGCGAGGTCTACCAACAATTACGTGATGCCGCCCAAGGCATTCGCCCTTTACGCCGTCTGGGTGCAGAAATCGATATTGACGGTTGGCGTATGACACTGGACTTCGACGGTGCTCGCCTGCATCACTGTCTGCGTTGCCAGAGTGTCGATGGACGCCAGGGCTCGCTCGACAGCTGGCCCCGCGACACCGATCCGGTCAGCTTGCTCAGTACCTGGGAATTGGCGCAGATCGAACGCTTGCTGGTTACCGCGCTGGCCACCACCCAACCAGCGCACACATGCTCACCACCTGCCAAGGTGGTAGCTTCCAGGCCATCAGCGCCATCAAGGCGACCAGGACCAGAACAACATCCTGTGGCTGGACGATGGCCGTGATCCACACCGGCTGATAGAGCGCTGCCAGCAGCAGCCCCACCACTGCTGCATTGATGCCCTGCATCGTCGCCTGCAGGCGCAGGTTGCGCCGCCATTGCTCCCAGAACGGCAACGTGCCAAACACCAAGAAAAACGACGGCGCAAAGATCGCAATCAGGCACAGCAAACCACCCAGCCAACCCGACGGCGCGCTTTGCATCGACGCACCGAGAAACATTGCAAAAGTTAACAGTGGTCCGGGCATCGCTTGGGTGATGCCGTAGCCGGCAAGGAACGTTTCATTGCTGACCCAGCCGCTTGGCACCACCTCAGCCTGCAACAGCGGCAGCACCACATGACCACCGCCGAACACCAGCGCGCCACTGCGGTAGAAGGCATCCAGTAAACTAAGGACCTGGCTGGACCAGAACGCGTTCAGCAGCGGTAATCCCAGCAGCAGTACAAAAAAAAGCGTTAGCCAGTACAGCCCAGCGCGACGACTGACGGTGATTGGCAAGGCGTCGCGGTCTGCGAGTTTATCCGGCTTAACGATGAGCGGCCCTATTACACCTGCCACCGCAATCACCCCCAGCTGCATCCAGGCGGACGGCACCAGCAGCACCCAACAGCTGGCCACAACCATCACCGTGATACGCGGTGTATCCGGACAAAGGGTGCGCCCCATCCCCCAAACTGCCTGGGCAACAATCGCCACCGCGGCTACTTTCAAGCCATGAAGAATGCCATCGGGCATTGCCTGGCCGGCCCCGGCAATACCCAGCGCAATGAGCATCAACGCCAGTGCCGAGGGCAACGTAAAACCGACCCAGGCTGCCAGTGCGCCACGATAGCCCGCCTGTGACAACCCCAAGGCGATACCGACCTGACTGCTGGCGGGGCCGGGCAAGAACTGACAGAGCGCGACGAGGTCCGCGTAGCTACGCTCGCTCAACCACTGGCGGCGCGTCACGAACTCGCTACGGAAATAGCCAAGATGGGCAACCGGTCCACCAAAGGACGTCAGGCCCAAACGCAGAAAAATCAGAAAGACCTGCCAGGGGCGGCATGGTTGGATGGAGGGCATGAACTGTTCTTCTGAAAAGTAGCAGATTGAACAATAGCTCATCCGGCACCAGGGGATAGCCGCTGCCGTCAGGCAGGTCAGACGTCAGAAGGTCTTGTTGGCACTGACCACCACCGTAGCCGAACACAGATCGTCATAGCCATACCAACTGACGCACTCACTTTTCGACAGGTCCGTGTCGATATAGCTTAGTCCCCAGGTGATCCCGACAAACTCCCGGGTGAGCTTGGCTTGCCACTCGTAATAGGTTTCACGGTTATCGCCGCTGGCGGACCAGAACGCCGGATCCTTCACATCATTGCGCCCTGCTCGCAACTCCAGCCCCACCTCACCCGGCAAGGCAAGGTTGTAACCCACGTAGCTGTACAACGTGTCCTGATCTTTACCAAACGCATTGGGCGAATCGCTTGAATAATAGGCGCCAAGCTTGAATCCATACAGGTCGAGGATGGCGTAGACCTCGCTCATGTTGAACTGGCCTTCCTTCGGATAGCTGTACTTGAGGTAACCAAGGTCGAGGCTGATCGCGTCGGTCGCCTGCCAATACCAACCGGCGTAGTAGTCGACTTCCTGGCGAGTCTTATAGTCGAAACCGTAATCGACATTCGAGGTCCAGGCCCCCAGGTACAAACCGCTGCTATGGATCAACGTCGCCCCCGCCTGCAGCGCCGGGTCTCCGAGCGTCTGCGAAACCCCGCGGGAGCGATAGTCACTGACTGCGTCCAGGGTCAGTTCGAGGCTGAAGTCATCATTGAGGGTCACCGCCTGGCTGGTCAAAGGAGCCAACAGCAGGCCGGCGAGAGAGCAAATGGCACGTGCGTTCATACAAAACCCTTATTGTTATCGGTGTGCGGGCAGATTCGTGCAGGCGAAGCCGGGCCCCTCGCAGGGCAAGGAACCAGGGTTCGTCAGGGGGAGCGGTCAGGACGCGGGGGCGTACACCTGTTTGCCGGCGAAGAAGGTCTTCAGCACTTGAGTTTCGAACAGTTCATCGTCGCTGACCTTGAATACGTCACGATCGAGGACGATCAGGTCGGCCTGCTTGCCGGGGGCCAACGAGCCAATCTGCTGATCCAGGCGCAAAGCCTTGGCGGCATTGAGGGTGTAGGCCTGGAACATCAACTGGCGATCTACGCTTTCTCTGGCGTTGAGCACCCCCAACGGTCCCTTGCGGGTGCTGGCCTGGGCGATGGCGTTCCACGGATTGGGGCTGGACACCGGCCAGTCACTGGCGCCGGCAATCGTCGCATCGGCCTGTTGCAGGGAGTGCGCCGGGTACTGGTAGCTGTAGGCCGAAGCGCTGATGTAGGGTTTGACCAGCTCGACGGTGTAGTTTTCACCCGTGGCCCACAACATTTGCATGGACGCGATCACCCCCAATTGCTTGAAGCGTGGAAAATCCTTGGGGTCAACCACTTGCAGGTGACTGATGCTGTGCACCTTGTCTGTGTGATTGAGCTTGCGTGCATACTCAACGCCATTGAGTGACTCACGTACCGCACGATCGCCGACCGCGTGCATATGGACGATCCAGTCACGTTTTTCGGCGGCCACCACCAGTTCGCCGAAGTGCGCAGGCTCAATCAGCAACTGGCCATCTTTTTTGCTGTTCTTGTAGGGTTCAAGCATTGCAGCGGTCTGCCCGGGATACTCCAACACACCATCAACGAACACCTTGATACCCGGGAAGCTCAGGTTGGGCACACCTTCAAACGTCTTCATCACCTTGGCCAATACTTCAAGGTCAGCAGGCTTGCTCTTGGGGTTGGCGATCATCAAGGCAGCGACATGCGCGCTGAGCTCGCCCTTCTCGGCCAACGCGCGGTAGAGCGGCAACACTCCGTAAGTGATTTCGGTGGGTTTGAAATCAAACAGCGAATCATCACTGCCGGCATTGGACGCCGCGTCCATCCATGCCGTGACACCGTACTGATTGTTGATCTTCACCGCTTCACGGGCGGCCTTGAGCATGAATGCCTCGCTGGCAGCCGGAATCTCGCTACGCACCTGATCCCAGCGCGACTCGGCAAAATACCCGTTGGGGGTGAAGTCCGCCTCGTGACCAACATAGCTACGGTCTTGCTCGGACATGCCCTTGACCGCTGCGGCATCGATCTTCAAACGTTTGAGCATGGCATTGTTGGCCCAACCGGTGTGACCGTCGATTCCGTTGAGCACCAACGGCTGCTCTGCCCAGCGGCCTTGGTTGAACACCTGGCCCAGCTCTCGGCTTTTTTCCCAGTACGCCGAACTTGCACCCGCAATGCTGATGACATCACCGGCGCGTCCCCGGCCTTCTTTGACTTCGGCCAGTATCCATTGCTCCAGTTCCGCTACCGGTTTGACTTCATCTTCCAGGTTGGCGCCGAGGCTGGCGAAGCCACCGGCGATCGGATGGCTGTGAGTATCGATCATGCCGGGCATCAACACCTTGCCAGCGAGGTCGATCCGTTGCGTGTTGGCATCGGCCAGGGCGTTGATCTGGGCATCGCTGCCCACTTGCAGAATCTTGCCATCCTTGACCGCCACCGCTTGCATCAGGGCTTGACCGGGCTCGGCGGTGTACACCTTGCCATTGACCAGCACCAAGTCGGCAGCAGCCAGCGCCTGCAGGGAGGAAAAGGCCAGTGTGGTGGCCAACAGGGTGGGAATAAATCGTTGCATCGGAACGCTCTCTTGTTTTTATCGGGGCTGCTCACACCCTATCGTGCGCGACAAAAGAACGGACCTCTGCAAATGAGGAGGGTCAGGCGCTTTTTTCACCTCCAGACTGCCCTGAGCGCAGGGCAGAACCCAACTCCACCTTGCTTTTGACCCCTAGCTGCGCATAGCAATTGCGCAGGTACGTACGCACGGTGGCCGGGCTCAGTGACAAAATACGCGCGATTTCCTTGTACGAATGGCCAGCGGCAAACAACATCGCAGCCGTTCGTTCCCGCGGTGCCAGCGTTACTCCCGCAGACGGTGCTTCCAGTGACAAGATCACGTGGCTGGCATTCGGACTCAGTGTCAATGCGCAACGCCCAAGGCGCATCACACAAGGGACTTTGTGCAACTGTTCGACAACTGCAGGCGGTAACAGCGAGCCACCCCAGCCAGGCACCTCACGTTCGATCGCCGCACACAGACGTGCGCCAATGTACAACAGGCTGCCGTCCTGCCGGGCAACGCCAAAATCACTCGCAGCACTGCCCACATCCAGGCGAATCATGTCCTGCACCTGGAAACGCCACAATTGCAGCAAGTGATCGCAGAAGGCGGAAAACACCACCTCCTCATTGAGGTCGAAAGCCACCTCATCCACACCGCGGTACAAGCAGACAAAAAAATTCAGCCCGCTCTCAGGCAATTCGAAGGTGATGCACATCAGGTGGTAGAGGTCATAGCGGCGGGCAAACACGTTAACCGCCTCTACCGGGTCGGTGAACTCACTGTCACGCAGCACTCGCCCCGGCCTTGCCAGGGTGTCGTGGGCGAAGCTGTCGAAGCCAGCCACGTAGCGCCATTCACTGGCGAACGAAGCCGGTAGGTCAATGCGCCCGTGCATCCAGCTGCGCGGCGGGACGCTGGCGCTGATACCAGACATCTCTCCCCACCAGGCCGACGCGAACGGCACCAGTTGGCGAAACGCCTGCAGGCCATTGGCAATGAAATCAGAGCCCCCGCGCTCGCGCGCAAGGCTCGCCAATTGCAAAACGCATTGATTAAATGCCTGCAGCGTTTCCAGCGAAAGCTGCGTACTGCTGGTTTGCGCAGTCAGCTGTGTTTGCACGACACCACTCAATACACCGCTCCCACCGGATAGACAAAGGCGTTCACGTCGTAGAATGGCGTACGCTGGTAAAACCACTGCAAGCGTGCGCTCGGGCTGGCGGCAAAGTCTTTATCGGCCTTGAGTTTCTTCTCGAACTCGGCTTTGAGCGCCGGGCTTTCGCCGAGCATCTTGCGTGCCATCGGCTCCATCACATACTCCTCCGGCTCTTCAGCGACGACCAGGGTCGAATTGAAGAAGCCCCAGGCCCAGAACGAATCCGGGCTTTCGGGGTAGAGCAAGTTGACGGCCAGAACCCCCAAGGGTTGATCAAGGTCGATCACCACAGAACCTGCCGGGAAGGTCTGCAGCCGCTCGAACGGTTTGGCCTCACCACTGACCAGCAGGCGCCCTTCATAGCCGGGAATCTGATTGGTTTGCGCGCGGTCGGGCTCAAAACCTCCGGCCACCTTGACCTCGTCCATACGATACAGGGTGACCGCGATCGCCGTGGGCTTGTCCAGGGTGGTCATCTGAATGCCATGGGCCTTGAGCCGGGCGATCACCTCGCGCCATTGCGCGGGCACCACGTACTGCTGCGGGCGTTTGGTTACCAGGTCCGGCTCGGTATTGCCGGTCACCGGTACCGTCAGTTGCTTGGGTTTGTTGCTCCAGACGATGGTTTTGGCGCCAGTGATTGGCGACTGTTCGTAGCGATAGTCACCGACATTGAACGGCGTGGTCTGGGCTTTGCCCGGTTTCCAGGTGAGCGTCACCTGCTGTTGTGTTTCCGCCCGTTCGCGGTCCTGGCGAATGGCCTCCTTGAGCGATGCCGACTGCTCGCCAATCACCTGAAACATGCTTTTGAGCATCACGTAGTTGCCCAGTACCTGGGTCTGGTACGGATGCAAGGCATGCTGTTCGATGAGAATCGAGGGAACGTTGCGAATGTCGCCATACTGGTTGGAAAACCGAGCTAGGTCGGTCCGGTACGGGTAGTAACCCTGAGTCGGGTCCTGATTGTCATTGAGGCTGATGCACTCATGCACCACATGCCCTTCCTTCTCCAGTGCCTGATACACCGGCGCGCGCATGACGCTGTCCATCCACGCGCTGCTGGCCGGTGACCAGCCGTTGCCGTTGTGGCAATAGGAACTGTCGTAGGGGTACATGGCGCCGTCGGTGGAATGGGTATCGGCAAAGAAGCTCAGGTCGTAGGTGTTGAACACCCAGGCGACGTTACGGATTTCGGCGCTGTCGAGCTTGGTAAAATCACGGTTGAGGTTGTAGTTCAGGCCGTTGACCCGCCAACCGGTTTCCTCTGGGCCGTTCTGGTTGATCCGCCCATAGGTACTGCGGCGCAAGTCACCGTCGATGTTAACGGTGGGGATAAAGAGGATGTTGACCCTCTCCAGCACGCTGGCCAGAGGTTTGTCACCGGTGGTCATGTCGCGCAGCAACATGAACATGGCGTCCTTGCCATTGGCTTCGCCAGGGTGAATCTCGGCCTCGACGAAGATCGTTGGCTTGCCCGACTCGTTAAGCCCGGCAGGTGATTTGTCGACTTCAAGCGAGGCGATGGCCATGATCATGGGATGGCCTTCGGCGCTTTTTTCCGGAAGCTCGTGCAGCACGACGCTGCCCCCGGCAGCAGTAACCAGTTTGTTCAGGTACGCGCGGGTCTGCTCGTAATTGCTGGTTTGATTGAAGCCGCTGGCTTCAGCTGCGGTGATCAGCGGGTCGTCTGCCTTGGCAATGTAGCGCGTGCTGGTTAGCGTTTGCGCGAACATCGGCGGCAGAATGCGCTGCTTGGCCGCCTCAGGGTAACCACTGTCGTCAATATACGACGGAGCGCTGGGTAATGCCGCCAGCGCCGGCAGGCTGGTAGTGATCAACATCGCGACACACAGAGGCTGCAAAAGCGGATGTTTCATGATCTATCCCTATCATGAGTGGCAGACGCCACCATAAACCACAATGCCTGCTCAGACGAGGGTCATGCGGCGATGATCAACAACCTGTTTAGCGCTGTTTCCGCTGCGGCGGCTCAAGAGCACTTCGATGAGCTGTTGAGGCGACCGGGTTTGCGTATCGAGCGCATCGTCTCCCAGGGCCAGGCGAGCCCTACCGGGTTTTGGTATGACCAGCCGCAAGGCGAGTGGGTGGTGCTGCTCAGTGGCTCGGCAGGCTTGCGCCTGGCGCATGAACCAAGCGAGCGGGTGCTGAGCCCTGGGGACTTTGTCGAGATACCCGCGCATTGCCGGCATCGGGTCGAGTGGACCGATACCAGCGCGCCCACGGTCTGGCTGGCGGTGCATTTTGATGCGGTGTAACGGCATTACGTGATCACAAATCACGGTTCAGGCCGTCAGGTTCAGGTAGGGCTGCTCTTCGCCTGGGCTGCGGTCGAAATGGCGCTTGTACTCACGGCTGAACTGCGAGGTGCTCTGATAGCCCACTCGATGGGCCACCTGCGCCACGCCCAAGCCTTCACCGATCAGCATCTGTTGGGCCTTGAGCAGGCGCAATCGCTTGAGGTACTGCATCGGCGAAAGCAAGGTGCTGCGCTTGAAGTGCTCATGAAAGGTCGAGGCACTCATGTTGGCGCAGTTGGCCAACGCTTCGACACTCAAAGGCTCGGCGTAATGCTCCCGCAAGTGGTTGAGTGCCGCAGCAATCCGGGCGAAGTGCCCCTGCTGCTCGACCAAGGCCCGCAACACCCCCGCTTGTGGGCCGCGCAAGGCCACATACAGCACTTCACGCACGCGTGCCGCGCCCATCACCTGACTGTCGAGCGGATCCTGCAGGCAGCGCAGCAGCCGTTCAACGCTATCGCGCATGGCCGCATCGAGCACCGCTGAAGTCATTGACTCCGGGGTTTGCGCCTTGATTACCGGGTCCGGCGCCAGACCCATGCTCTGCACCAGCTCGCCCAGGACAATACGGTCAATCGCCACCGCCACGCCCAATAGCGGCGCTTGCGGCGTGGCAAAGGTTTCGCACATGAACGGTACCGACAGCGCCTGCACCAGGTAATGTCCGGCCCCATATTCCAGGGTACGCGGCCCTAGTCGCGCCAGTTTGCTGCCCTGGGCGAGAATCATCAGGCTCGGCTCATAGATCTGTGGGCTGCTGGCGACGTAATCGTATGCCGACAGCACCTGGACCTGTGGCAGGTGAGTTTCGACAAATCCCGGGCGCGAGGCCAATGAACGAATCAAGGCGCACAGGGTGGCATTGGCATCAACGTGACGGGTCAGTTGCATGGTGAACCTGGACGGAGGAATAGACACTGGCATCATCGCAGCTTCACGGCTTGCTGTACGCAAACATCGTACAACTACGGAGTTTTAGGCATGACAGGCGGAGGAATGACAATAGGCAAGTACCCTGCCGCTGCGGACAATGGTCAGCATTCACTGTTGATCGCATTGCAGAGGCACTTATGTACACAGCTATCGGTTATGCCGCCCAGTCCGCTACCGCCCCCCTCGCCCCCATGACCTTCGAGCGCCGCGCCCTGCGCCCTGACGATGTGGCCATCGAGATTCGCTACTGTGGCGTGTGCCACTCCGACATTCACCAGGCTCGTAATGAATGGGGCATTGCCGTCTACCCACTGATGCCGGGTCACGAGATCGTCGGCAAGGTCACCGCCGTGGGCACCAATGTCAGCCGCTACCAGGTCGGTGACCGCGTTGGCGTCGGCTGCATGGTCGATTCCTGTCAGCATTGCGAAGCCTGCCGCGCTGATCTCGAGCAGTACTGCCTGGAAGGCCCGACCTTGACCTATGCCAGCCCTGACCGTGTTGACCGCAGCAACACCATGGGCGGCTACTCCAACAGCATCGTGGTCAGCGAACGTTTCGTCCTGCGCATCCCCGCCGCCCTCGACCTGGCCAATGCCGCACCGATTCTCTGCGCCGGCATCACGACCTACTCGCCGCTCAAGCACTATGGGGTCAAGCCCGGTGACCGCGTCGGCATTCTCGGCATGGGTGGCCTCGGTCACATGGGCATCAAATTTGCCAAAGCCATGGGCGCTGAAGTCACCCTGTTCACCCGCTCGCCGAGCAAGGCCGAAGAAGCCCGGCGCCAGGGGGCTGATCATGTGATCGTGTCGACCGATGAGGTGCAAATGCAGGCCGCCGCCGAGCGTTTTGACTTCCTCCTCGACACCATTCCGGTCCAACATGACCTGAACCCATACTTGCAGACCCTGAAGTTTGACGGGGTGCACATTCTGGTGGGTTTGATCGAGCCGGTGGACCCGGCCCTGCACGCGGCCAACCTGGTGATGAAGCGTCGGGTACTGGCTGGCTCATTGATTGGTGGCATCGCCGAAACCCAGGAAGTGCTGGAATACTGCGCTGAACATGACATTCGCTGCGATATCGAGATGCTCGATATACGTCATATCAACGAGGCCTACAGCCGGATGATTGCCGGCGATGTGAAGTACCGCTTTGTGATTGATATGGCGTCGCTCAAAGCTTGAGGGCCATTTGCACAATGATCTGTAGCCGCTGCCGCCAGGCTGCGGCTACAGTAGGGTTGCGCGTTAGCGGAGCATTCCACGCTCGACAATAAAATCGATCACCCGCTGCAAGCCCTGCCCGGTCTTCAGGTTGGTGAAGGTCCAGGGCCGCTCGGGCCGCATGCGCTGGGTGTCCTTTTCCATCACCTCCAGCGACGCACCGACATAAGGCGCCAGGTCGATTTTGTTGATCACCAGAAAATCCGACTTGGTGATCCCCGGCCCGCCCTTGCGCGGGATTTTCTCGCCTTCGGCCACGTCGATCACATACACCGTCAGGTCAGCCAGCTCCGGGCTGAAGGTAGCGCTGAGGTTATCGCCGCCGCTTTCAACGAAGATGACTTCCAGGTTGCCAAACTTGCGTGCCAGCTCTTCAACCGCCGCCAGATTCATCGAGGCATCCTCGCGAATCGCGGTGTGCGGGCAGCCGCCGGTTTCCACCCCGACGATGCGTTCAGGTTCCAGAGCACCGGCTTCGGTAAGGATGCGCTGGTCTTCTTTGGTGTAGATGTCGTTGGTCACCACGGCGATTTCATAGTGATCGCGCATAGCCTTGCACAGAGCTTCGAGCAGCGCGGTCTTGCCGGAGCCGACCGGGCCGCCAACACCGACGCGCAGGGGTTGCTGATAGCTTTGCATAGGGCTTTCCTCAGGATCGGAACAATCGGGTGTATTGGGTTTCATGACGGGACGAGGCAATCGCCAGCAGCGGTAAACCGGCGCCCAACTGCTCGTCAGGCAGTTGCAAAGCGTTTTCCAGCACCTCGGGCAGGGTTTCACATAGATCGCGTAGCAGGCTCTGCGCCGCCTGTTGGCCAAAGGGCACCAGCTTGACCCCGGCCATCACCGCGCCTTCGAGCCAAGCGAAGCCGTGGCCCAACGCCAGGTCACGCAAGGGAATCTGCCAATGCGCCCCTAGCCAGGCCATCCCACCCAGTTGGCTCATGGCCAGGCTGGACCGCCACTCGGGCGCCTGGGCCAATTGCCAGCCATCGAGCAGCCGTGCCAGAGCCATGCCACGCTGGCGTTCTTCCAGGCGCAGCTCGGCGGTTTCGCGGTTGGCCAGCAAGAACTGACTCCAACGGGCGAACGCTTGCGCATCATGGTCACGGCACGCCTGGTACAGCCGCGCCAACAGTGGCCAGTCGAGGCAACCCAAGGTGTCCTGCACTTGCTGCAACTGCCAGGCGCGAAAGCCTTCAGCGCCTTGCACCCAACCGGCTTCCACCGCCCACTCCAGCCCTTGTGAGTAGGTAAAACCACCCACTGGAAGGCTCGGGCTGGCCAGCTGTAGCAGCCGCAGCAGCTTCAGATCGCTGCTCATCAGCCCGCCAACACCAGGGCTGCCCCGGCCAGCAAACCGCCACCAAAGGCTTTTTGCAGCCCCGCATGACGGCGCAACAGGCGGCCGGCGCCATAGCCTGCCAGCAACAACAAGCCGCTGACCGCGACAAAGCCTGCGCTGAACACCCAGAATGCCCCCGGGCTGGCTTCAACGCCGTGGGCCCAACCGTGAAACAGGGCGAACACGGGCAAAGCCAAGGCCAACATGAGCTGACGTGCAGGTAGCAACAGCGCGGCTGCCGCCACCAGCAGTGAGCCGATGATCATCTGCTCCATGCCGAGTACGCCACCGAACAGGTGGCCCAGCAACGCCCCGGCGAACATCGCACAGAGCGTCAACAGCGGCAGCGCCAGGGTGCGACCGGTCAAGGCCGCAAGCACACCGGTGCCGAGCAGCATCAGCAGATGGTCGAGGCCGGTCAAAGGGTGCAGCAGGCCATCCTGCAGCGGGCTGGCGTCATGGCCGGGGTGGGCAAAGGCCGGAACAGCAACCAGCAGCAAGGTCAGCGCGAGGGTCTTTTTCAATGGTGATACTCCTTATCAAAATCAGTGCTGGGCGACGCGCACAAAGGGATGGTCGCTATGGACATGGCTGTGCGGTGCGCTCTGATAGGCACCGGCCTCAGGCTCAAACGGGGCCTGTTCAACCGTGACCTGCAAGCCCAGGCCACGCACCATCTCGTTCAGCACGTGGTCGTGCTGATAGCGCACAAACCCCGTGTCGATCTGCAACGGCACATGACGATTGCCTAGGTGATAGCTGGCACGCGCCAGCAGCAACGAGTCGCTACAGCGCACGGTGGACACCTGCTCAGGCGCAGCCAGCACGCGAACCACCTCGCAGCCGTATTCATCACCGAGCAGCTCGCCGCCACGCAGCAACTGGCCGCGTTCAAGCATCAAGCCGGCCTCACGGCCGTCGTCGAGGGTGACGCGTACCCGGCTTTTGATCCGCGTGTCCAAGGTAAGGGTCAGCGTGGCGCTTACCTGCTCGGCTTCACTCAACCGATGGGTCAAAACAATCATGTTCGCTCCTTCAAAACAGAAAATAACGCTGTGCCATCGGCAGCACCGTGGCGGGCTCACACATCAACAGTTCACCGTCAGCGCGCACTTCGTAGGTCTGCGAATCCACCTCGATCAGCGGCAGCAGGCCGTTGTGCAGCATGTCGCCCTTACGCACCGTGCGACAGCCATCGACCATGCCAATCAGGCTGCGCAGCCCCAGTTGCTGGTGAACACCGCGGCTATGGGCCGATTGCGACAGGAAGGTCATGCGCGTTGCATTACGCGCCGCGCCCAAAGCGCCGAACATGGGTCGGTAATGCACCGGCTGCGGCGTCGGGATCGAGCCGTTGATATCGCCCATCGGCGCCATAGCAATCATCCCGCCCTTGATCACCAGCGCCGGCTTGACCCCGAAAAAGGCCGGGGCCCAGAGCACCAAGTCGGCCAGCTTGCCGGCCTCCACCGAACCCACTTCATGGGCGATGCCATGGGTCAGCGCCGGGTTGATGGTGTACTTGGCGATGTAGCGCTTGACCCGGAAGTTATCGCTGTATTGGCTATCGGGGGACAGCGGGCCGCGTCGGCGCTTCATCTGGTCCGCAACCTGCCAGGTGCGCAGTACCACTTCGCCGACCCGACCCATGGCCTGAGAGTCGGATGAGGTCATCGAGAACGCGCCGATGTCATGTAGGATGTCTTCGGCAGCGATGGTCTCGCGCCGAATACGCGATTCGGCGAAAGCCACGTCTTCGGCAATGCTCGGGTCCAGGTGGTGGCAGACCATAAGCATGTCCAGATGCTCGTCGACGGTGTTGACGGTGTAGGGCAAGGTCGGGTTGGTCGACGACGGCAGCACATTGGCAAAGGCTGCCGCACGGATAATGTCAGGGGCATGGCCGCCGCCCGCCCCTTCGGTGTGAAAGGTGTGGATGGTGCGGTCACCAATGGCCGCCAGGGTGTCTTCGACACAGCCGGATTCGTTGAGGGTGTCGGTGTGAATCGCCACCTGCACGTCCAGTTCCTCGGCAACGGTCAGGCAACAGTCAATTGCAGCGGGCGTCGAGCCCCAGTCCTCATGCAGTTTCAGGCCTACCGCACCCGCGTGAATCTGCTCGCGCAGGGCTTCAGGCTGCGAGGCGTTGCCCTTGCCCAGCAGGCCAATATTGATCGGCAGCTCATCGGCAGCCTGGAGCATACGCGCCAGGTACCAAGGCCCGGAGGTGCAGGTGGTGGCGTTGGTGCCCGTAGCCGGACCGGTGCCGCCCCCGATAAAGGTGGTGATACCCGAAACCAGCGCTTCCTCCACCTGTTGCGGGCAGATGAAGTGGATGTGCGAGTCAATGCCGCCTGCCGTGACGATCTTGCCCTCGGCGGCAATGATTTCGGTGCCTGGGCCAATGGGCAGGGTCACGCCCGGCTGGACGTCAGGATTGCCGGCCTTGCCCACGCCGAAGATGCGCCCGTTCTTTACCCCGATGTCAGCCTTGACGATGCCCCAATGATCGATGATCAGCGCATTGGTCAGCACCAGGTCCATCGCCTCGGCAGCCAGCATCTGTCCCTGGCCCATGCCGTCGCGGATGACCTTGCCGCCGCCGAATTTGACCTCTTCACCATAGATCGTGAAGTCCTTTTCCACCGCCACCCATAGCTCGGTGTCGGCCAGCCGCACCCGGTCACCCACAGTGGGGCCAAACATATCGGCATAGGCCCGACGCGAAATTCGACTCATCCTTGCGTCTCCAGCTTGCCCATCACCTTGCCTTGAAAGCCGTAGACCTCGCGCTTACCGGCGTACGGCACCAGGGTCACCGTCCGCGCCTGACCCGGTTCGAAGCGCACGGCGGTACCGGCGGCAATGTCCAGGCGCCAACCCAAGCTCAGCTCACGCTTGAACACCAAGGCCTGGTTGACTTCATAAAAGTGGTAATGCGAGCCGACCTGCACCGGTCGGTCACCATGATTGGCCACGGTGACACTCACGGTTGGGCACCCCACATTGAGTTCGATGTCGCCCTCGGCGACCTGTACTTCTCCGGGAATCATCCTGCGCTCCTAGACAATCGGGTCATGCACGGTCACAAGCTTGGTGCCATCGGGAAAGGTGGCTTCTACCTGCACGTCAGGAATCATTTCGCTGACCCCTTCCATCACCTGTTCCCGGCTGAGTACTTCACGGCCCAGGTTCATCAGCTCGGCGACGGTGCGCCCATCGCGAGCGCCTTCGATGACCGTGGCGCTGATCAAGGCCACCGCTTCCGGGTAGTTGAGCTTCAGGCCACGGGCCAGCCGACGCTCGGCCAGCAGCGCCGCTGTGAACAGCAGCAGTTTGTCTTTCTCTCTCGGGGTCAGCTCCATGGCGTTCTCTCAAGTGGCCCAGATACGCGGCGGGCATGGCGCCAGACCGACAACAGTCGGTCGCAAGGCATGCCATATCTGCTGCAGGGTGGATTGCAGGCGTTGGTTATCGTGATCGAGCAGGCGTACAACCAGCAGTTGGCCGAGCAGGGTTGCACCGGCGGGTACGCTCAAGTCATCGATCAGCACACGGGTCTGATCGAGTAATGTCTGGTTGGCCGGATACGCGCAGAAGGTCGCCAGCAGCGGGTAGCCGCCAAGCTTTTGCAACTGACCACCGTCGATACGCTGGCGTTCGTACAGGCCAGGGTCGTCAGGCACATCGATCTGCAAGCGACTGTCCAGGGCGCCATGGCTGAACACTTCGTTCATCACCGGCCGGCCCAGGCACAGGGTTTCCCAGGCCAAAAGACGGGCACCTGGCGACAGACTGAAGCGGTTTTCCAGGCGTACCCGCGCGCCCGGGAAACAAATGCTGCCCTGGGG
The DNA here is from genome assembly GCF_050312595.1 of Pseudomonas sp. UM16. Lineage (NCBI taxonomy): Bacteria > Pseudomonadati > Pseudomonadota > Gammaproteobacteria > Pseudomonadales > Pseudomonadaceae > Pseudomonas > Pseudomonas sp. UM16. The sequence goes on from NZ_JBNPJT010000015.1 coordinate 151,963, forward strand.
CAACCACTCCAGCACGCTGTCAGCGGCCAGATGAAAATGCTGGCTGAGGCTCGCGGTGTCGCCGCCGCTGCGGTAGAACTTGGTGGCACCGGGCATGGTCAGCAAGGCATGGCTGCCTGCTTCCAGCTGCACATCAAGCACCAATTTGTCGCCACCGACTACACCGCCGGGTGGGTGCAACACATAGACGTGGCACGGTGCGCCTTCAGGATAGAACGGCCGCTGCACCAAAAGAGGACCGAAATGCCGCCGTGCACCAATACAGGTCTTCGTCCCGCGCCGGACAAAGCGCAGCGACAACTCGGCACTCCAGCCGGTATCGCGGGCAGCAAGGTCGTGCGGTTGGGCAAGTGTCATGGGTCTGGTCCCTGTAAATGCTGTTGTCGACGCATTTGACGGACGGGTCCGACCTCAACCAGGGCATATGCAAGGTTGCAGGTTTGACCAATCGATCAGCAATCGATACAGGGGGCAAAGCACATAGCGGGCCAGAATGGCGCAATCGTAGGCGCAGCATGTAGCCGCTGCCGAGACACGAGGCTGCGATCGACTGCAGGGCAGTCGCAACTCGGGCACCTCATGGGAGGCTGACGAATCGCGCAGGTGCTCGCAAACCACTGTATCCAGGTCGAGAAAAGCCACTGCCAGTACAAACAAACGAAAATTCGCACAGATGCTTAGGACGCATCCTGCATCAATTCCCATGTCGCCTTGTTAGCGTGCTCGAAAAATTGAGCTTGCTCAGGCAATGGCTTGCGCATCGCCTTTTGCTTTCCCTTTCAGCTTAAGGATAAGTGTATGTTCGCGCCGGCCAATGCTGCGCTTTTCGAGCTACAGATCCCCAAGGTTCGCAATGACTTCAAAGTGCTGGCTTTCAGCGGTACTGAAGCCATTAGTTGCTTGTATGCGATCAGCGTCGAGCTGGTCAGCGAGTACCCTGATTTCGATCTGGAAAGCCTGCTCGGTCAGCCGGCGTTCCTGCGCTTTGGCCTGCAGGGTGAAGGGATTCACGGGCATATCGACGATGTCCTGGTCGGCGAACCTGGCAGACGCCTGACCCGCTATCAGCTGACCCTGGTGCCCGCGCTGCACTACTTGCAATTCAGCCATAACCCGCGGATCTTCCAGCAACTGACGGTGCCGCAGATTGTTGCCCAGGTGCTCCAGGGCCATGGAATTCAGGCTGATGCCTTTGCCTTCCATGTCCGCACCAGCCCTGAACGCGAATACTGCACTCAATATTTTGAAAACGACTACGAACTGATCCAGCGGCTGTGCAGTGAGGACGGGATTGCCTGGCATCACCAACACAGCCCGGACGGCCATCGGCTGGTGTTCACCGACGACCAGACGTTTTTCCCCAAGCTTGGCGCCACGCCGTATCAGCAAGGCGGTGGTCTGGTGGCCGATCACCCGGTCATCAGCCAGTTCTCCCGGCGCTTCAGCATCCGCACCAGCACGGTCACGCGCCGCGGCTATGACTTCCAGCGGCCAAGCCTGCTGCTGGAAAGCCAGTTCACCGCCGAGTTCAGCCCGAAGCTTGAGGACTACCGCTACCCGTTGTCGATGGACACCGAGAGCCTTGGCAGGCAACGCGCTCGCCAGGCCCTGGAGCGGCACCGCTGTGACTACCAGTTGGCCGAAGGTCAAAGTGACCAACCATTTCTGCGCAGCGGCCACTTCTTCGACCTGACCGAGCACCCGCGTAAAGACTGCAACGACTTGTGGCTCTTGCTCAGCGTCACCCATGAAGGCAAGCAGCCGCAGGTGCTTGAGGAGTCAGTCAGCAGCGACAGCCAACCCGAAGGCGGCTTCAGCCAAGGCTATCGCAACAGCTTCAGCGCCATTCCCTGGGACGTGTTCTATCGGCCGCCGCTGGTCACCCGCAACGCCGAGCTGGTCAGCCAGACGGCGCGGGTTACCGGGCCAGCAGGGGAAGACATCTACTGCGATGAATACGGGCGGGTCAAAGTCGAATTTCACTGGGACCGTGCCGAGCTCAACAGTGACAAGAGCAGTTGCTGGCTACGGGTAGCGTCGAGCTGGGCTGGACAGGGTTTTGGCGCGGTGACCCTTCCGCGCATCGGCATGGAAGTAGTGGTGACCTACCTGGAGGGTAATCCCGACCAGCCGTTGATTACCGGTTGCGTGCCCAACAAGCTCACCCCGCAGCCTTACCCGTTGCCCGCGAACAAAACCAAGACCGTGCTGCGCAGCCGTAGCTCGCCTGACAGCGGTGGCTACAACGAACTGTCGATTGAAGACCGCTAAGGCCAAGAATTGATCTACCTGCGCGCCCAGCGCGACCTGGAGCAAAAGATCGAACACGACAGCCAGCTTGAGATCGGTAACGAGCGGTGGGAAACCATCAAGGGCAACAGCATTGCGGTGCTGGAATCTGAAGACCAGCGCACCGTAAGCGCGGACCGCAAGGTCGAACTCAAGGCCAACGACTACTTGCAGGTCGCCAGCAGCAGCCATACCCGCATCGGACAAACGCTGGCAGTTGAAGCGGGCCAGCAACTGCACATCAAAGCGGGTGCCCATGTGATTCTCGATGCCAGCGCCAGCATCACCTTGAAAGGCGGCGGCCAGCACATCGTCATCGGGCCCGGGGGAATTTTCAGCAGCGTGCCCATCGTACTGGGTGGTACGCCGGTTATGGGGGTTCCCGCGCAGCAGGCCCTTTCGGCCATACCAATGGTCACCCAGGCGCTGGTTGCTCTGCCACGGGTTACACAAGGTGCGGCGTTGATCCAAGCCGCTCAGCAAGCTGCACCCGTCTGCGCCGTGTGCCAAAAACTAGCGGAGCTCAACGCATGAGTCAGGCTTATCTGCTGCTGGATGGTGCCCTGATCGATAATCTGCCAAGCCGTCTGATTGAGCACGGAGGCAGTACGGCGTTTCAATCGCTGTATCAACAGACTGCCTACAGCGCTCTGGTAACGGTTAGCCCGGTGTTGGTGCCGGTAATTCCGAACAGCCCGCTGGCGCACACGTTTGCCCAGGAGTGGTGTGCGACGGCCGGTATCTGGCTGGAATCCGAGGTGAATGAAGCGGCTGTAGTGCAGCACTTGCGTAGCCTGATTCACGCCCGCATCGAGGGCGATGTCAGCGTTTTCTTTCGATACTTCGACCCCCGTATCACCCACTTGTGGTTGGCGGATCTAGCACCCCAGGCACGTGATCGATTGATGGGGCCGATCCGCCGAATTTTGTTGCCGGAATCGCTTCATCCATCGGGTTTCATTGCCCAGGAAAACCCTGATCAACCCATCGCTCAGTACACGGACAAGCCTTGGTTATTCCTTACCCTGGAGCAACTGGGGCACTTGAGCGCAGCCAAGCGGCAGCGTCTTGCCCAGCAGTTGATCGAGCATTGCCAGCTGCATGTTCCTCAACGCTTGCAAGGCTTGGCTCCCGCTGCACAACAGCAGTGGGCCTCGGCCTGCCAGCACAGCGCTGAGCGGCAAGGCTACAGCACCGCCGATCAAATCATGCGCTGGGCCAACTTTCACGCCGTGCTAGGTGATGACTTCCCCAACGCAGCGGATCACACCGTTTACCGGCAGATCCTGGACGAGAAAGAGGTTCTACCCACACAGCGTCTGGATAACCTGAGCGCCGAACTGCACCGTCAGTTGCTCACCGAAAAGGGACTGATTGCATGAGTGCAGACAAGCTGGAAATGCTTGATCGACTGGCACGAGCTGACCGAGCCGCCAGGGCGATGCCCCACGAAGATATCAACTGCGCCATAACGCCCTGCCCTGCCGGTCAGCCTGAACTGTTCGTGGTGCCGGTGCGCTATGCGCTGGCCGAAGAACAAGCGCCCCATCCCTGCTGCGCGCCTGGCGTTGCCAGCCACAGCCATCCCATGGCGGCCCGCCGCCTGCGCGCAGGTTATCTTTACCTGTGGCAGGACCAGGGCCCGCTCCAACGCTACGCCATCGCACCCGATGGTTTGCTCAGCGAGCAAGCGCTGGAGGACGATGACACGCTCGTGTTGAACGGCACCTTGGCGGGCCTGGCGCTGAAAAAGATCCATAACGCCTGGATGCTCTACTGCGAGTACCCCCTGCCCCCGGAACACTGCCAGGCGTTGAGCGACAGCAGTGCCCAGCGCAGCGCGCACATGCGCCACGTGGCCTTGCGCACGGTGGCCAACGAGCTGCAAGCGCCTCATTGCCCTGCGCTGGCCGATGCTGAGCAGGTGAGGGCCGAACTGATCCCGTCCACCTACGCCCGATCGATGAAGGCCGATCAAAAGCGCGGCGGCGACGATACCGACGCACTGGGCGCGGCGGCGATGAAATCGCCGACAACCCATAACATCAACGCCTACACCACGGCGATGCACCGCGCACGAGAACGGGAAAGGGTCATTGGCCAACACCCCGACGCCAGCGACGAAGCGCCGGGCGAGTGGAGCGCCGAACGCTGGGAGGGCCAGCGCACTCAGGATTGGCTGGAAACCGCCAAGGCCCAGGCCAATGGCTTGTTTCCTGTCTTTGCCTGCCTGGACGATGACCTCGGCGTGCTGCGCGATATCAACCATGAGCAGGAGTGGCTGGAAGCGCGTCACCAACAGTGGATCGCTGATAACACCCTGCGCCTGAGCATCGGTGGGTTTGTGCGCAGCCTGGTCAGCGAAGACGGGGCTGAGTTGGCGGGTACCCTCAACTACCGCTACAAGGGGCGTGATATCAGCCTCACCCCCGAGCAGGGCAAGGTCATGCTCGACACCCAGCATCAGCTGGATGAGGCGCTCAGGGCTGAAACCCAGGCCCGCCGCTACGGCGGCCAGCCCAGCCGGGTTGAAGCCAGCACCCGCGATGCGCGTATTGCCAGTATCGTAGCGCCCGTGCGCGCCTTTATACCGGCCGACCTGTACCCCGAAGCAGAACGCCTGGTGCGCGAATACCGCGCCGAAAAACAGGCCAACCGCGATAACGACTTCCTCAGTGCCAAGGTGAGTGAATACATCGACCTGGAGGCGATGAACACCTGGCTCGAAACCACCGCCCCCAGCCATTTCCAACAGATCGAACAACGCCATCAAGCACTGTTCAGCGACCGCGGCGTGTTCCTCAAGCGTTCCGCCAATGGCACCTGGTTTGTCGATTACCATGACCTGAACACACGGCTCTGGTTGACTGAACTGGCCACGGGCTGCCTGAGCGCCCAATGCATTCGGGCCCAGGGCGCCGAACAATATGCCGACTATGTGCGGGCCGCCGATGGCGGCGCACTGACACACCTCTTCCGCGCCTGGACGCCTTCGCTCGATGCGGCCATGAACAGCAGCACGCGCCTGGGCGAGTTGCTGGCGGCGCTGGCCGCCGAGAACATCACCGCCACCCATCAGGCACTGGCCCCTCTGACCCTGCCGATCATCAATGACCTCGCGGCCATGGCCCAAGACGCCAACGGCCCATGGAGCGTGCTGGTCAACCGCCTGGCCGCGGCGTTGCTGTTGCTCAAAGAGCAGAAAACCTTCAGCACGGCCTGGCTCGGCATTTTCGTTGCCGCGCGCCTGGGCAGCGAAGCGCGCTTGCAGTTCGTGACCGAAGGTGGCCGCCAGATCTGGACGTTACTGGGGCAAAAAGCCGAAGGCCTGACCCGCTGGGCCCGCGCCACAGGGGAAGCCATTGGTGCCGGGCGCGTGGCAGGGATTACGAACTCCACCTTTGTGACCCATAGCGGTGGAGTCGTCCCCCTGGCGGCCTTGCTGCTGAACTCGTTCAACGCGAGTAATTATCTGAGTCAGGCTGAGACCGTGGAGGGAATGGACGACCGGCGTGTTAACGACACTATTTCTGCGGCTTTGTATGCTGGTGCGGCGTTAACGGCGGTGGTTGATAATCAGGTACGGTTGGGGCTGAAGAAGGATCGGTTCTATTTCTTTGGCTCTCCGGCTCCAACCCTGACCCTGTTTGGTGCGGTGATTGGTGGACTGTCACTGGGTGCGGCGGCGGAAGAGTACAAGTCGCTGCAAACACAGTTAGAAAGTGCGCAAACACAAGTCGATCCTTGGCTGGAGATGCGCCTGGCCGTGGTCTCGGGCCAGGTAACGGCCTATGGAGCCCAGGCGTTATTGGGCGTAGTACAAACGGGCAAAGCCTTGGCGGGTTTAGTGGAAGTGGAAACCGCCATCATGCGCTATTCGCTGTACATGGGACCGCTGAACTGGATCATTGCCGCGCTGGGCGTGCTGTACCTGATCACCTGGTTCTTTCAGCAAACGCCACTGCAAAACTTCCTCAGCGCCTGCTGCTGGTCAAAAGCACGGGCGGGCAATCTGGAGCCTATCGCGGCCAAGGCCCAACAAAGCGAACTCAACCACCTGTACGGCATCCTGTATACACCTCGAGTGAGCATGGAGAGCCGTTCGGAGGTAGGCAGCGCCAATGGACCTTCAGGACTGACGTCCATCAGCTCCATCGACTGCCTGACCATCGACCTGCCAGGGGCTGAGCCCAGCAGCGTCTACCTGGGACTGAGCCTGATCGGTGACCCAGTGGATACCCAGCGCCACCGCTACCTGATCAAAAACAGCCTGAGCAAAAATCGTCAGCCGCCCAGACCTTGGCGGAATATGGTCCCGCACTGGCTACCCAGCAGCAGCTGTTGCTGGATACCGGCCAAGGAAGGTCAAGGCTTGCGCCTGAGCGGGCCCTTCAACACAGAACCAGGTGTTCTTAGTACACAACCCAGTACTGTCTCCCTGCGCTTGTGGTACCGCACCCCCTTGATCGCGATGCTGGGTGCCGACACCTTCATCGGTGGTGAACGGGGGCTCGCCTTTACGTTGAATGACAGCGGCGGCGTGGTTGCCCTGCGGGACGACCCGACACCGGAACTGGATAGTGTGCCGAGGTATGGGCTGGGCGCAGATCGACCCGGTGCCTATTACCTGCAACCCAAGGACAAGACATGAGTACGCCACCGGCAGGCACCACAAAAAAGCGGATATTTTCGCGCAATGACTACTTGGCACCACTGCCCATCCCCACCGGTCGAAAACCCTCGGATGTGCTCAACACTATTTGGCGCAAGAATGAGGTGTTTCTCGATATCGGTAACTACAGCATCGGCTCGGCGGTGATGGTCATATGGTCAATGGCAATGCTATTTGCGCTTATGTATTACATCACGTCTAACTCTCTAATATTGGGAGGCGGACTAATCATTGTGGGCATCCCGATCATGTTTGTAATCCAGGGCCTGTTTCGCGAGGTGCCCTTACCCGTGCGTTTCAACCGGCAACGCCGTGAGGTGTGTGTACCGCAAGCAGATGGCGAGTACTGGATTGTCCCTTGGGAAAGCGTGACGGCGGCGGCGACGCAACATTCGTCGGTGAGCCAGGCAGGTAAAGCAACGATGGGCTTATTGATCATCGGCTTTGAGAACCCCGACCCGCAGGCCAAAGACGATAACAAGCATTTCTCACTGGGCTTTAACTGTGGAGGTGGCACCACCGCCATGGCGTTGTGGGAGTGCATGCGCAGTTATATGGAGATTGGGCCGGATGCAGCGCCGGAGGCGGCTGCACTTAACTCAGGCGGGAGCCTGCGCTACTA